>MHGQ01000064.1:0-43437 GCA_001805645.1 Omnitrophica WOR_2 bacterium RIFCSPHIGHO2_02_FULL_50_17
AGTTCTTTTCCGGGTCTTTGATTCCAACAACACCAACACGTCGCTGGATTCAGGGACGTGGGCGTCGGGACCGTATAACTATATTAAGGGTAAGTTAAGCGTGGTGTCGCCGACGGACTCGGATATCTGGACGGTGGGGACGGCGTACACGCCTTCCATCCGGTGGAACAAGACGGGAAGCATCGGCAACATCAAGATTGAATACTCCACGAGCGGGGCATTTAACGCGTCAGACTACACCAATGGGTATGTGTTTACGGTGGTGAACAACCTGTCGTCGGGTCCGGACGGGAATAATGATTATTCCTGGTCTGCCGGTATCGTGGGTGCTGACCGGCGGGTCTCCGAAACCGCCCGTATCCGCATTACCAACGTGACAGATATAGTTCCCCCGACGGGCACGGAATTATCAGCTGTCGCCCCGGAGGATCCGGCTTATTTTAAGATTCGCGGCGCAATCACATCCATTACTGTGCCTAACGCGGGAACGGTCTGGTACGCGACCGAGACTGACACTCAAAACCAGGTGATCCGATGGATCTGCCAAAGCGGATATAAAAGCGACGGTGTCAGCTGGCCCAAAGTGGTAATTGAATCAAGCGTAGATGGAGGAAGCTACTCACCCATTTCCACCCAGCAGATTGCCAACAACGGTAATCTCGATTGTCAAACTGGCACCAACACGGCTGTTTGGTCGCCGATGGCGGATTTAAGGAGCACCGACGTCAATATAAGAATTTCCTATGTCGATTATCCTATCCAATTACCTTGGTACCTTGAATCTCTTCAATTTACCGTTAAGCCAAAGATCACAGTTACTTCGCCCCCCGCGGGTCAGCGTGTCGTGGTCGGGTCCAACAATGCCGGTCTTGTTAAATGGACCCGGGTGGGAACAAACACGACGCAAGTCGATGTCAAATATGACCTGTACGACGGAAAAGGCGCGAACGGCAACGCAGGGGATGGGGACGATTATGCCGGAACCATTGCCACACTGGTGGACGCCTCAACCGGCGCAACAGGCGTGGCTTGGAATAGTGTCCCCGATGTGCTGGGCAGCTGCGGCAATACAACCTGTGCGCTGGTCCGGGTCAAAGTCGTGGATTCCACTGCTTCCACGGTTTACGGGGTTACTCCCGACGGGTCACAATTCAAAATCGTCGGTTCCATTACCGTGACCGAGCCTCCGCACCCCTCCCGCGGAGCGGCCGGAAGCAATCTGAAGGTCGGAAATAACTATGTGATTAAATGGACCAAGACCGGCTCGCTTGGCAATGTGAACATCTGGTTCTCGCGGGACGGCGGGGTCAATTTTAACGACGAGGTTCCCCCGGGAACCTCAGCCTCTTCTCTCCAATTTTCCTGGAACGGTGTACCCGCTAAACCGTCCCACAACGTGGTGATCCGCGTCGCGGATGTCAACGATTCCGACACCAATGATTGGTCGAATGTAATTCATATCCACAGAGATTACGAGATTACCGTGCCTGAGAATGGCGAGGTCTGGGCGGTGGGCGCTAGCCGTGATATCGAATGGACAACCTCTGGAAATACGACAGACCGTGTGCGCCTGCAGTATGCCACCAACGGCGGCGGCACGGGCGGAAACTGGACAACAATTACCGGAGCCGAGCAGCTCATTAATTCAAATCCCGGCATCTTTCAATGGACCGTTGACGCCCCAACCTCACCAACCGCTAAGGTAAGAGTTATTGAAGTTTTGGATTTAGACAGTAACGGAACCTATGAAACGGAAACGGACAACTGGAATGAGTCCGGTGAAACCGAAGACGCAAACGAGAATCCTATGCGCGATCCCGACACCGGAAAATTCGTGATCCGGGCGGGGCTTGAACTCGTTTCTCCAAATGGCGACCCAACCCCGGCTCTGGCCGAGAAGTGGCTTGTGGGAAGCACCCATCCTGTCCAGTGGTCCCTTATAGGCTCTGTGGCCACGGTGAGACTTGAATATTCAGTGGACGCAGGCGCGTGGCAGTTGATGCAGAATCCGGGGCCGGTTTACGCTTCGGGACTTGATCCAGTCAATGGACAGGCCGGTTGCATGCCTTCCCCCTGCTGGGAGTGGCAGATTCCAAGCAACATTTCCCAAGATGTCAAAGCAAGAGTTGCCAGTGAAAACACCACGCCCGCCGTGTCGGATCCCTCCGAATATTCCTTCGCGATCCGCGGCGGATTCACCTGGCTTAATCCAAACACCGCGGGTCAGATATTTAATTCCGGCCAGATTTATCAGCTCGACTGGACAACGGCCGGCGGCATAACCAACATCGACCTTGAATATTCAACCAACGGCGGGTCGAGTTACAGCCCGATTTTGCAGAACATTACAGGCAATCCTCCCGCGACCAACATCTCGAACGCCCCGCCTTTTAACTGGAAGATTCCGATAGACGTTGTCTCCAAAGACGTCTACGTCAAAATCACAGGCACGAATGATGATCCTAATTCCGAGACGCCTTCCCAAAAGATCAAAATCGCGGGCATATTATATGTCGATGCGCCCACAAGCAGTGTACGGTGGGGAGTCAATACACCTCAACAGATCAAGTGGCATACGGATGGCCCGATCGCCAATATTAAAATCGAGTATTCCTTGGACGGAGGCGCCAATCCAATTGTATGGGAAACGCCGGCGATTACCGACTCTGTTCCAGCCGCGGGACAAGGAAGTTGCACTCCGGCTCCGTGTTACAACTGGACGGTTCCAACGACAACTTCACCGAATGCCGTCATCCGTTTAAGCGATGTGATTACGGACAGCGGGACGACGGCTGTTCCTTCCTCGTCATTTAAGATTGTGGGAAGCTTCAGCTTTACCTCGCCGGTTTCCAGCAGCGTTTGGTCCGTTACGAACGGCGGGATTTCAAATCCGACTCAAAACATTGTTTGGTCAACGCAGGGCGGCATCGCGCAAGTGAATGTTTGGTATTGTCCCGCGGATTGCGCTGTATCGAAAACGAAGATAAACAGCTCTCCGCTCCCGGACGGCGGGAACGGCGGAACGCTTCCCTGGACTGTTCAAGATGTCATTTCTACATCCATGAAGATTATGATTGAGGATAACGCGGATCCGTACCCCAATACATATAATCTGTCACAGCCTTTCACGGTCCGCGGGGATATTAATCTCACATCGCCGGTGGGGGGAGAAAAATGGGGAGTAGGCTCTCAAAAGTGGATCACTTGGCAGAGAAACGGTGGTATAAACACTGTTCGCATTGCCTACTCTATTAGTGGAGATGTCGGGCCGTGGGCGCCTATACAAGACCCCACTGATCTTGATTATGTCTTCAGCAACAGCGGTTCCTTTCTCTGGACGGTGCTCGATGATATGACCCCTGAGGCGAGGGTCCGTGTGGAAAACGCCGATGTCAGCTCTTCAGACACGCGTTATGTGAAGACGGAATCAGGCGCCGACTTTAAGATTATGGCCAGGTTTGATTTGACGGCCCCTAACGGCGGTGAGACGGCGCTGGTCGGACAAAACTTTAACAGCCCCAACGGAATCACCTGGAACAAGTGGGGCGCGGATGCCACCAATGTGAAAATAGATCTCGCCACGGGCGTCAATGCACTTCAACCTTGCAGTGCGGTTTCTGCCGCCTCGTTCAACAAAGAAATCACCCCGACGACGTCTAACGACGGCTCCCACCCCTGGCTTGTCGATTCCAACTGGGTGACACCGGCGGCATGTTTGAGAATCTATGACGTCAATGACGTTGATTCAGAGGATCGGTCGGCCAGTCCATTCATTATCCGTGCAAGCCTTGGATTCGTTGAGCCTACGACAACAACGCCGGCTCTTGAAGTCGGACAGCCGTTTCTAATCATTTGGTCGAAACAGGGCAATATCGCGAACGTCAAACTTGAGTATTCACCTGGAAATAATGATTTTACGACGGATATCCGTCCGATTGAACCAACGGCAGACGGGATTGTGCCCAACATAAACGCGGCGGGTTGTGATATCACTGAAGGCTGCTACTCTTGGACGGTCCCGGACATTGAGGACACTAAAGACGAAAACATCAAACTGCGCATTCGAGACCCGAACGACAGCGGCGCCGAAGCGATCTCAGAGGTTTTTAAGATTGTGTCCAAATTAACAGTACTTTCTCCCAATGGTAATGCTGACTCGGCCCAGACGGATCAATTTAAAGTGGCCACTTCTTATCCGCTTACCTGGTCCAGCAGTTCGACCCAGGCAAGGACTCCGAACGTCAATCTTTATTATTCTACCAACGGCGGCGGCTCCTACAACATTATCACCACCACGGTAAACGACGGCTCCTATCCCTGGATTACCGCCAACGGCGGCGTCCCTGATCTGATCGGCACGGAAGTGAGGATTCGCGTTGAGGATGCCACGGAGGCCGCTCTTTGCACAAGTTCTTTGGGCACCCGCGCCTGCGATCAATCGAATAATAACTTTAAGATTATCTCCGACTTTACCCTGACCGCTCCCGACGGCGGCGGCGCTCCGCTTGAGGTCGGCGATCCGCTCACCGTCACGTGGTCCTATAAGGGCACGCTGGCAACGAATGAAGTGGAGCTGGCTTATTCCACGGCGGGGAGTGATTTTTCAAACCCTGTCGTCTTCCAGACCACCACAACTTCAAACAACGTTTCTTCGAATCCAAATCAGGGGTCATTGGGCTGGAATGTTCCAAACGCGATTGATTCTGATGTCCGCGTGCGGGTCCGGAGCAGGACGGACGATGGCTATGACATTTCCAGCGCCGATTTCCGCATCCGCGGTAAGCTGAGCGTCACCTCGCCTACAAATGGGCTCAAAGTCCCCATCGGACAGCCTTTCACGATCACATGGACAGCCAACGGCGATATTCCCAGCGTCGATATTTATTACGATATCAATGACGGCAAGGGCGATGATAATATCGCGGGCACGGCCGATGACTATCCCTACCCGATAGCCGTTGGAGCCGGCGCCGCTCTCGGATGCGCGGCTTCCTTGACGCCGCCTTATCAATGCGAGGGTTCATATAATTGGGATCAAGGCGGTAACGGCGTTCCGGACACGGCAACGGCCTCGGCCAAAATCAAGATTTTTGATTCCGACGGAGGCAATACGGACGTGATCGGGCTTTCGCCAAAGTTTAATATTATCGGAAATTTCACGCTCCTTGAACCCAACGACGGCGAAGACTGGAGAGTGAATACGCCTCATGATATACGGTTTAACTGGGGCGGCACCATGCACCGCGTGAATTTTTATTATACGAAGAACACCGCCGTGGATCCGTACACCATTCCCGCCGGCGACTGGGTCTTTATCGGGATGCAGGATTATGGCGCCGGTGACGGCTCGGGGGGGGCCGAGCGCGCGTTCCCCTGGACGGTTCTAGATGACATTTCTCCCAATGTCCGCGTGAAGGTGGAATTTGCCGGCAATCCGCCTCTTTACACCGGCGACTCGTCAGTGAACGATGTCTCCGATGATTTCTTCTACATCCGGGGGGCGGTTACCATTACGGCGCCCAACGGCAACATCGATGCCACGCAGACCGAGCGCTGGGTGACGTATGAAGGCGGCGCGTCGTACGAGACACAACTGGATCAGGATCTCGCTAACCAGACGATCACGGCTCAGGAGCGCGAGCAGAGGCGGCGGCAGATTCAGTGGACCGCTTCCGGCACCGTCGCGCAGGTGGATATCCTTTATGATACTTACAGCGGCAAGGGTTACGACGGCATTGCCGGAAACGCTGACGATTTTAAAAATCTTGGACTCGACGGCAACCCGGCCACGGGCGATGAAACGCTCAACGTGATTGCCGACAATTTCTCCAACTGCACCCCGGTCTTCCCCAGCTTGACCTGCACACAGTTCTTTAACTGGGTGATCCCGGATGATCGTTCGACGGCCGTCCGCGTGCGGGTCATGGATTCGAATGATTCCGGGGTTTATGATAATTCCAATTATGACTTCAAAATCGATTACTATAACATCACATGGAAAGTCTTTGACCTATTGACGAACGCGCCGTTAAGCGGCCTGTCGGTCTTGGAGGTCAAATCCACGGTTCAAACCGAGATTCAATGGCAGCAGGTGGGCATTACGACGTCGTCTCCCGAATGGCATGTTCAGCCTACACCGTTCGGCATCTGGTACGCGACGTGGTCCAAGACCGGTTACGGCGACATGGGGCAGCTTGTGACGGCCAATCAGGATGTCACTTATCAATTGTACATGGAGACTTCAACCGTGCATATCTGGAAAGCGGCGACGGAATTCTCTTATGAACCGGATCCGGACGGCGCTGGTCCAGGGACTGACAGACTGGATGCCATATCCTGGTTAGAGAGAGACGGCTCAATCGTCCCGGGGGTTACTAAACTCGATGTTAAAATCTATGACGGGTCAACACTCGTAAACAATCCACCCATTCTAAGTTCGACGACCGTTGATCCGGTATCCAACCTTGTCATACAGTCATGGAACGGGACGCCCCTCGCAGCCGGAAAGGTTTATTCTGTCGTAACGACAGCAGAAATCGGCACGGGAGGAAAGTTCAATTCTCCGAGCGCCTTGAATATCACCGAGGTCAAAAAGCTTGCCGCTATGGAAGCCACGATTAATGAGAAACTAGACAAGTCGTTATCGCAAGTCGAAACGGCTGTTGTAGGCGCGGTGCAAGCGAAAATGGATATTCAGACGGGCGTTATTACAGGGAAGCTGGATGCTCAGACCGCAGCTATCCAGACGACATTGACTAATTTTACGAATTCCGTTGCGTCTTCCATCGTGAGCCTGGAGACCGCGGCCGCCAACAGCCTGGCCTCAGCTGATAAATTAGAAGATGCTGCTGTGTTAAGCCAAGATGCAGCGCTGGATTTACAAGAAATTGCTAAGAGGCAAGCGGCACGATTGCTTATCCCGCCGTCACTGACAACCGGCGAGCCCGCCCTGCTGCGTTATCGCGCCTATGCCGCCGGTTTGATACCGCTCATCGATATCCTTGACTTTAACAGTGATCCCATTTATCAAGCCGTCCCGATGACACCGGTTCCGGACAAGCCGGGATTATATGAGTTCGCTATCGACGAGATTGATTCAAGGATTTATGAGCCCCAGACCTCCATAACCGTCATCGTTACAGAGTCAACGACAGGGAGCGTGGAATCCGGCGCAATCTTCATCGAAACGGCCGTGGGTAAACTGCTCATGCCGGGGACAGTGCTTTTAGGGGATAAGGTCATTATCCGTTTCCGCGGACGGCCCGATTGGAAACCTAAAATCACCATACAGAATTTTGAAGACAAGAAGATTGTAGACGCTGTTGCCATGAACAAGGCCAAGGACTCCGAAGATGTGTTTGAATATGTCATTACTGAAGTCGACGTTGAAAGTTATGAACCGGGGAAACCCGCTACCGTAAGAATCGAGGAGGCGGAAACCGCGACAGTCGAAGAGGGGACATTCCTCGTTGAGTCCACCTCGCTTACAACCCTGGAAGGGCTTGTCGCCTCCGGTTCGGGGGTTAAGGCCATTGCCAGTGAGGCCTTGGATGCGATTAAAGCCGTCGAAGGGACATTGGCCACCGGCGGAGACGTCAGTCTGGCCTTGGAAAATTTAAAGATCAAACTGGATCAACTGCCGAAAATCATCGAGGAAGAAGTCGCCACTTCGCCGGTTGCCTCAGCCGTCAACGAAATCAGCGAGCAGTTCAGTGCATTTGCCGGCGAGGAAGGGTATGATTTCAGCACGCTTCTTGAGAAAGGCTTATCGGAATCGGCAACGGTGAGTGAAATTCGTGAGAAGACCGATGAGGTGCAAGGGGCCACCGAAGTCATGCAAAAGGTTATCGAGCAGAGTTTTGGAGGGGAGGATGCCCCTGTCGTGCACAGCTTCTTCCATTAATCTCCTCTCGCATCGTGATATGGTGAGAATAAACCCCGTTAGAAAATTTCTTTAACGGGGTTTACTTTTGCGGGAACATTTAATAGAATACTATTAAAATATATATCTAAGGAGGCCCTATGATTCGACAAGTCCTGTATAAAATTTTGGTCGTTTTGCTTTTCTTCTTTTGTGAGCCCGTTGACGCCCAAGAGGCGGCACGGGAGCCGATGCAGATGAGCATCGTCATCGTCAATCCCTCCAAGACCAAGACACAAGGAGTTCCTATCAAGATGTATCTGCCGCAGGAGGTAACGCCCAAGGATATCATCGATACCGCCGGACTGGACGTGGAATTTGATACGGAAAAATCTATGTATTATTTATTTAAGGAATCGGTTTTGCTTCGACCGTCTGAGACCCGCACCTATAATGTGGAGATTAAAGATGTGTGGGTTATCCCTAAGGAGGATGTTGATTCTTTAAGGAAACAAACGGAGTTTGTCGTCAGCCGTTTCGAGGAAAGCGAATTTTACGAGGCGGCCCAAAAACTTGGCGATACGATATTAAACTCACTGGATACGGTGGAACGAACCCAGAATGACACAACGGTCAGCAAAAGACGGCATATCGGGATTTACCGCAATAATGCGGAAATTGTTCAAAAGGTCAAAGAAAATATCGCCATGCTGGAAAATAAATTGATGCTTCCTACGGCGCGGCCCGTGCCGCCTGTCCTTGAGAAGCCCGAGGTCAAAACGGATTCCCCCACTAAAACAACAACGTGGATGATTATTTTCATCATCATGCTCTTTATCGGGATGCTGGCAGGCGTCTTCTTCTTTACATGGCAGACCCAGGCCCATTTCACTAAAAATCTGATTGCCGGTGCCCGAAATTTGGTGTTTCCGAAACGGGGAGCTTCTCCTGAGCAGAACAAGGACACGGAGAATCAATCCTGAGGAATAATGTCAAAAATCATCAGACGCCAATCCGATGCAATTAAATGTGCTGATCATCAGTCCCACGCAGATGATTTTTAAAGGCCAGGCTAAAAGTGTCACATTGCCGGGGGAAATGGGAGTTTTTGAAGTACTGCCGTTCCACAAACGCATGATGACCCGTCTCTTGGGGGGAAAGGTGGATGTCGACGGCCGCCTTTTTGACATCAAGCGCGGGGCGGTAAAAATCGATCAAAACAATATAACGATCATCTTGGAGTGATAACTTTAGAACAATGACACGCAATATCGCCCTTGCGATTATTTTCCTGGCCTGTATTTTGGGGCCGTGCGCGGTCTTTGCGGCCAGTTCCTTTGCCAGCATCAATTCCCTGGGACGCAACCCCTCGGCCGCACCTAAGATTTTCATTGCGATGATTATCGCCATGGCCTTTGCGGAAGCCGTGGCCTTCATCGCCATGCTAGTTGTCTTTCAGTTATTCGATTGATCGACAAAAAGGACTTCTCTCATGGTTGTCATCTTTACAATTATTGCCTTATTAGTGATGTTCGTCGGGCTTATGCTTTTCATGCGCCATATTCTCACGCGCAACATCAGCCGGGCCACAGGACATATCCAGGAGTTGAGCAAGGATTATGCGGTAAAACAAGAAGAGGCCAATAAACGCTTGCAGAAGGCCAAAGAAGAATCCGAAAAAATGGTTGCCGAGAGCCGACAGCAAGCTCAGCAATTGCGGGAGGTCATCCTCAAAGAGGCCGAAGAAACGAAAAAAAAGATCGTTGAAGAGGCGAGGCAAAGGGGCAAGGAAATCACGGATAAAGCCCAGCGGAATTACGAATTCCTGAAAGGGGAAATCGAGCAGAGAATCGACATAAAGGCGAAAGAAAAGGCCTGCGAGCTGATTGGGCATGCCCTGCCGGAACACCTTTTGAAAGATATTCACCAGCTTTTGCTTCAAGAATCCGGCAAGGGGGAATTTCAGCTCAAGCGCCTGACGATTCCCGAAGATATCCATGAGGCCAAAGTGATTTCCGCATTTGCCCTAAAGAGTGAAGAGCGCCGCGATCTGCAGGAACGGCTTAAAAAACAGCTTTCGGCGCCCATGGATTTTCGGGAAGAAATCGATCCTTCGCTGATGGCGGGATTTATCATACAGATTGGTCATGTGGTTATTGATGCCAGTTTAAAAAACAGGATTTCCCAAGCCGCCCAAAATGTCCAACAACCCGCAGCTTAACGCTGTCCCCAGCACCGATATTGATATTCGTGAAGTCGGAAGGATTCAATCCGTCCGCGAGTTCCTCGTAACAGCCGTAGGTCTCCCTTCCTGTTTCAACGGGCAAATCGTTGAATTCAAAGAGGGGCATCTTGGCCTCGTGATGGGATTTAAGGAAGAGGAGATTCAAGTCTTGGTGATGGATTTGAATCTAAATCTGCGCATCGGGGACGAGGTCTTTAACCGCGGCCGATCGCTGGAATTGCCTGTCGGTGAGGCCTTCTTGGGGAGAGCGGTGAATAGTCTGTGTGAACCTGCAGACGGGTTAGGGCCTATAGAGGCTCAAGGGGTTTATCCTGTCTTCACGGATGCCCCCGGTGTTATGGAGCGTATCCCTGTGGATGCGACCTTTGAAACAGGAACTCTCGCCATTGATGCGGTCATCCCCATTGCCAAGGGGCAGCGTCAGCTTCTGATCGGCGACAGGATGACGGGGAAGACCACTGTCGCCATGGATGCCGTCTTGAGTCAAAAACAAAACAATGTTATTTCTATTTATTGCTCGATAGGAAAACCTTATGCCAGTTTCATGAAGATAGGCGATCTTTTAAACGAACGCGGCATGATTCAATCGACCGTGATTATCAACGCCACCAGCTCCACATCTGTTGCTCAGCAGTATCTCGCCCCCTATACGGCATGCATGCTGGGGGAATACTTTATGCGCAAAGGCCGCGACGTCTTTGTTGTCTTTGACGATCTGACCAAACACGCGTGGATTTACCGCCAGATATCTCTTCTTTTGGAGCGCGCGCCCGGACGGGAGGCCTATCCGGGGGATATTTTTTATCTTCATTCGCAGTTAATGGAACGGGCCGCCTATCTGAAACCGGAGATAGGAGGCGGGTCCATGACATTTTTCCCGATTGTCGAGACACTGCAAGGGGACCTGACAGGATACATCCCCACCAATATCATCTCGATGACGGATGGGCAGCTTTATTTTAATTCAGCCCTTTATTATAAGGGTATCAAGCCTCCGATTGATTTTGGCCTTTCGGTTTCACGTATCGGAAATAAAGCTCAATGGCCGGCGATGCGGGAATTGTGCAAAAACTTAAGGCTCGACTATTTGCAATATCAGGAATTGCTGGAAATGACAAGATTACGCGCCTCAGGGTTATCTGAGCAGGCCCAGAAACGTCTCATACGCGGTGAGGCGATGACGCAGCTTCTTGTGCAGGATAAAAACAGGCCTATGCCCATCTTGGAGCAAATTGTTATCCTCTGCGCCTTAAATGCAGGCATGCTGGATAATCTCTATGCTAAAGAAATTAAGGAATTCAAGAAGGAGGCCTTTCCCTATATCCAGAAAGATCTTCCTGAAGTGATTGCCGGGATAAGTCAATCCCGATCTCTATCGGCGGAAAACCGGAAAAAAATTGAAACCGCCCTGAGCAAATGTGCGCGGCAAATTATGATGCGCAGTAAAAAGAAATGAGTGAGCCCCGTCCACCTCGGGGGTGGCCAGGCCACCCCCGAGGTGGACGTCTTAAATACACCGATGCAAGCCATCTCCATCATCAAGAAAGACAGAGAATTTTATAAAAACCTGGGGGTCCTCGTTGAGGCCCTTAAAGGTATTGCTATCTCGCAATTCCAGGCATTGGAAAAAAAAATCGTCAGCTTTGAAGAATTTATGCGGATATTAGACGGGTTTTTTGACCCGCTCGATTTGATCTCCATCCAGCATCCCTTCGTCGATCCTCATGATGCCCCCTCAGGGATCGTGGCGGTGACATCGGATGCCGGCCTTTTGGGAGGACTCAACCACCGCGTTATGACGGCCGCCGTGGGTAATATGAAAGACCCCCGCAGTAAACTTATCGTCATCGGCCTCCAGGGACAAAAAATCGCTCAGGGGTATAAGATCCCTTGCAAAACTTTTACAGGAATTACAGACGAAAATCGATATCTGATGGCTATGGAAATCCGGGACTATGTCGTCAACGAAGTTCTTGATCGGCATATCGGAACCGTTAAAGTCATACACCCTGTTGCCATTTCACTGAAAATCCAACAGGTCGGGGAGCTCAATCTTTTGCCTTTCTTGGAGTGGAAAAAAAGCGCCTCTTCCGCCGTCTCGAAAGAAATTGCGGATCAGTCCCGCCCGGCTGAGCCATACGGCTCGGATATTTTGTTAGAAACTTTGCCGAGCGATCTCATCGAATATCTGACTATCGTTGGGCTCGGACAAAAGTTTTTTGATATCTTGCAGTTAAGCCGTCTGGCCGAGCTGGCTGCCCGAACAATCCATCTCGAGGAAAGTTCGCAAAAAGTTAAGGAAATTGACAAAAAGCTCCAGTTGCAATACTTTCGTGCCCGTCACGAAATTATTGACCAGCAGATGCGCGAGCTCTTTACGGCGAGGTCGCTGTATACTAGTTAACAAAGCTGAATGCCAAATACCGAGTTTCAAATGTCAAATGACAAATAAAATCCCAATGATTTGGTTTTTGTCATTAGGCATTTGTCATTTTAAGAGGAAATGATCATGCAAAGAATAGATGGACATGTCATTTCCGTCCAAGGGCCTGTCGTGGATGTCCGCTATCCGGACGCCGACGATGTCCCGAATATTCGTAATATCGTGAAGACTTCCACGATTGAAGGGAAAGAGGTCATCCTGGAGGTCGCCGAACACCGCACAGGGAATGTGGCCCGCTGCATTGCGCTCAATTCGACCCAGAATATCCAGCGCAACGCCCCGGCCCATACCTTAGGTGCCTCCATCGAGATTCCGGACGGCAAACATCTTTTTTCCCGCATTGTTAATGTCCTCGGAGAGCCTATCGATCAAAAAGGCGCTATCATCGCTGATGAAAAATTTCCGACCAGAAATTTTCGCCCCCCCGTTCCTGTCAAACGGGAGGAGGGCAGGCGTAAAAGCTATGAGATTCTGGAAACGGGAATTAAGATCATCGATTTGTTATCTCCCATTACCATGGGAAGTAAAACGGGCATTTTGGGAGGGGCGGGACTGGGGAAAACCCTGATTATCCTGGAAATCATTTACCAGATGATTAAAAAACATGAAGGGACATGCGTCTTTACCGGAGTGGGGGAGCGCGTCCGTGAGGGAAACGAACTGTATTATGAACTGCTGCGCGGGGATATTTTATCGCGGATTGCGATTGTCTTCGGTCAGATGAACGAGCCTCCGGGGGCGCGCATGGGCGCCGCCATGACAGGTATCACCGTTGCCGAAACCCTCCAGCGCAAAAATAACGATGTTCTTCTTTTCGTCGATAATATCTTCCGCTACATTCAGGCGGGGGCGGAGATCTCAACGCTTTTGGGCCGCGTCTCTTCCGAGACTGGTTATCAGCCGACCCTCATCTCCGAGGCCAGTGAATTTCACGAGCGTATCCGCTCCGACCAGTCTATGGGAGGCTCCATTACCGCCATTGAGACGGTTTACGTTCCCGCCGATGACATCACCGATCCGGCGGTCGTGGCGATTTTCAGCTTCCTCGACTCCATATTGGTCCTTTCCCGGGAACGCATCCAATTGGGGCTTTATCCGGCTATTGACCCCTTGTTGTCTTCCTCAGCCAATCTCGATACGGATATCGTGGGCCAGCACCATTTCAACGTGGCTCAGGAGGTCACGCGCATCCTGCAGAAATACAACGAACTCAAACGCATCGTCTTGGTCGTCGGGATTGACGAATTATCCCAGGCCGATCGAAGCACCTATGAGCGAGCGCGTAAATTGCAGAACTTTCTCACGCAGCCGTTTTTTATCGCAGAGACCTATACAGGGAAAAAAGGGCAGTATGTCACTATCCCCCAAACCTTGGAGGGGTGTGAGAAAATCATAAACGGCGATGTGGATCAACGGCCTGAACAGGATTTTTACATGATCGGGATACTCGAATAATATGCCCAAAAATATTGATAATATTTTATTGAACACCTTGCGTGAGCGCAATATCCTTACGGATGCCCAAATAAATTCCGTTGGCGGCGAACTGGAAAATGCCCGTCAACCTTTGCCTGCGCTTTTAATGAAAAAGGGACTCGTCAAGGAAGATCAGATTCTGGACATCCTCTCCCAGAAACTGAACATTCCGCATATTCATCTTAAAAACCTTTCGATTCATAAATCGGTTATTGACCGGATCCCTTCGAAGGTCGCCTCGTATTATAAATTCATGCCGATAAAATTTGAAAACGGGATCGTGACGATTGCCGCGTCTTACCCTGTCGATACACCGATGCAGGATGAAATCCGCATTCACATAGGTTATCCCGTCGAGATTGTCCTCGCCAGGGAAAATGACATCATGGAAAGCTTGAAGACCCATTACGGCCTGGCGGCGGATACGATTCATAAGATCATGTCGAAGTCGCCGGCGGGATTTGAAGTAACGGCCCAGCCCATTTTAGAATCTATTGAAGATATTGAAAAATTGGCTGAAGAGGAATCCGTCGTCAAATTGGTCAATCAAATCATCTCGGAGGCCTACAAGCGCCGCGCCACCGATATTCATATCGAACCTTACCGGGGGAAGGTGCGGCTGCGTTACCGTATTGACGGCGTTCTGCATAACGCCCCTGTCCCGCCGGAATTCGTTCATTTTTACAGCGCCATCCTCTCGCGCATGAAAATCATGGCCAATCTGAATATCATCGAGCGCCGGCTCCCCCAGGACGGCCGCGCCATCGTCAAGGTCCAGGATCAGATCCTGGATTTACGCATCTCATCGGTCCCCACCCCCTATGCCGAGAGTCTGGTGATTCGCCTGCTTCCTACCAAAATGCTGTTCAGCCTTGAAAAGCTGGGGTTGTCGGCGCGGGATATAAGCATTTTTCAATATTTAATTGAAAAACCCCATGGGATTATCTTCGTTACGGGGCCGACCGGAAGCGGCAAGACCACCACTCTTTATACCTGCCTGAGCAGTATTAATACCGATAAAAGCAAAATTATCACCATCGAAGACCCCATCGAGTATGAGATGGAAGGGATAACGCAGATACAGGTCATGCCTGATGTGGGGCTCGATTTCGCAACGGCCTTAAGAAGCATTCTGCGTCACGACCCGGATGTCATCATGGTGGGGGAGGTGCGCGATCTGGAGACGGCGGAAATCGCCATTCGCGTGGCCCTCACCGGGCACCTCGTCTTTTCGACCCTTCATACCAATGATGCCGCCAGCGGCATTATCCGGCTTATCGATATCGGCATTGAGCCATATCTCATTGCCTCAAGCGTTGAGGCCTTCATCGCCCAGCGCCTCCTGCGCCTGAACTGTCCCCATTGCAAGATGGAAGATACATCTGTCACGGAAGAAATGAGGACCCAGATCGTCAATGACCTGGAGTTGAAATCGTCCGAGGGTTTTAAGTTCTATCGCGGAAAAGGATGCAGGGAATGCAACGCGACGGGATTCCTCGGCAGACAGGCCATTTATGAAATTTTGCTCATGGATGATGTCATCAAAGAAATGATTTTAAGTCGTGTGGCCTCGGGGGAGATCAAGAAGGCGGCCGTTCAGCGGGGCATGCGCACCTTACGGCAGGACGGCTGGCAAAAAGTCATTGACGGCCTCACGACCCCCGAAGAGATTTTGAATCTGACGCAAAAAGACAGTGAAGAGGGTGATGCGCACGCCGATCGGCTGACGGACACTATTTTTTTGCCGGCGGTTCCAACACCGCCCTTTCAAAAATCGAATATGGGGCGCAGGGTCTATTCGCGTCTGGGGACAAAAGTCAATATCAGCTACAAGGTCCTTGATTCCAAAGAAAAATCGGCCAAGAGGTTTTCGGCCGAACGTTTTAGTACGACAGAAGATATCAGCGCCGGAGGGCTGGCCTTTACGGTCAGCGAATCGAAACCTGTAGGGTCGCTTTTGGAGATGAAAATCGATTTGCCGGATGCCAATGCGCCCATTGAGTGCCTGGCCAAAATCGTCCGCGTAGAGGAGGTTGAGGCCAATAAATTATATGCATTGGCCGTGTGTTTTTTGGATTTGCCCAGCGCCCAGAGGGCGCGGCTTAACAGGTATGTAGAGGAGGAATTAAAGTAACCCATGCCGACATTTAAATACCGCGCCAAGGACGGCGCCCATAATATTGATGCGACAATCGAGGCCCAAACGCGGGATGAGGCCGTTGAGAAAATTCATCAAAAAGGCTATGTCCCCGTGCGTGTAGAAGAATGCACCTTTAAGGTTGAGGCCAAAGAGGCCAAAGCTGCAGTGCCGCTGAAGGGGCGTTCAACAAAAATAAAATCCAAAGATGTCACTGTCTTTAGCCGTCAATTGGCGAGTCTCATCAAATCGGGGGTTCCTATCTTACGCGGTCTTAAAATTATCAACGATCAATCGGATAACCCCGTCTTTCAAAAAGTCCTTAATGACATCCAGGCGCAGGTGACCGAAGGCAGGGCGCTTTCCGAGGCGCTGACCCAATATCCTAAGGTATTTCCCTCCCTTTATGTAGCCATGGTCCGCAGCGGCGAGACCGGCGGCACCCTGCAGGAAATCCTTGTGCGCATCGCCGATTACCGTCAGAAACAGGAACAAATGTTCTCCCAGGTGCGCACCGCTTTGGCCTATCCGGCCATCATGGCCGTTACCGGAATAGGGACCATCATCTTTATGCTCACCTTTGTCATGCCGCGGCTTATGCGCGTTTTTTCCAAGATGGGGCAGGAACTGCCTCTGCCCACGCAGCTGTTGATTACAACAAGCGAATATCTCCAAAAAGGGTGGCTGGGGATGGGCGTTGGCATCATCCTCCTTATTTTTTTGTTTAAACAAACCACGCGCTCAAAAATACAGCGCCTCGCTTTAAGCCGTCTCAAATTACAGATTCCTCTTTTCGGCGTTTTTACCTTAAAAAACGAATTAGCGCGCTTTACGCGCACTTTAGAGCTTCTCCTTAAAAGCAGCGTCTCGATCCTGAAAGCCATCCGGGTAGCGATACCAGTTTTAGATAACGAGGTTATCAAGGAAGAGCTGGCCAAGTGCTCCAAAGACCTGGAAGAAGGGGGTTCATTCGGGAAAAGCCTGGAAAAATCAAAGCTTTTTCCAGGATTTATGACCAGTCTTATTGCCGTCGGCGAGGAATCCGGGCGCCTGGATGAGGCCTTGTCCGAAATCGCCAGCTCCTATGAGCGCGATACCGATGAGACGCTCAAAGTCCTGACGTCTTTACTGGAGCCTCTCATCATCCTGCTGATGGGATTAGTCGTCGGCTTCCTCGTTATCGCCATGCTTCTCCCTGTGTTCCAGATGAATACGATGACGGGATGAGTTTTTGCGATCATGGATGGCCGAATACCACCTCGGAGGTGGTGCACGAGGGAAGAAAGATTGAGAATATTCCTTCTATTTTCTATTTTCTATTTTCTATTTTCGTTCACTGTAACGCGCGCCCAGGAATGGCACGAAATGAAAGGGGAACATTTTTTCGTTTATTATCAACAGGATAAAAAGTTCGCCAATGATGTCCTTCGTCAATCAGAGAGCTACTACCGCTCCATCGCTTCTGAACTGGGGTATCAGCGGTATTCCGGTTTCTGGACATGGGAGAACAGGGTCAAAATTTATATCTATCCGGACAAGGAATCGTTCTTGAAGGTCACGGGACAGAATCCGTGGTCGGAGGGGATGGCGGATTACACCAATAAATCCGTTATTAGTTACGCCTGGAATCAAAATTTTTTGGAGGCCCTGCTTCCCCATGAGATCACACATCTCATCTTTCGCGATTATGTCGGAATGGACGGCGAGATTCCGTTGTGGCTCGATGAGGGGGTTGCCCAATGGATGGAGCCTCAAAAGCGGGAACTCCTGCAGGCGGCCATGGCCAAGATCATTGTTGACGGGAAAATTCTGTCTCTGGACGGGCTGATGCGGCTGGATGTCCGTCAGGTCAGCGATTCCGATTTAGTGCATACTTTTTACGTGGAGGCGGCCTCTTTAGTCGGATTTCTTATCAAAGAATACGGCTCAAGCGATTTTATCAACTTCTGCCGCCAATTGCGGGACAAAAAAAATGTCCGTGAGGCGTTGACCTTTGCCTATCCGACGACCGTGCGCACCCTGGAACAGCTGGAGGGGAAATGGCTGGCTTACTACGGAGGAGTGAAAAAATGAGAAATTTCGTTTTTCGTAAAGGGAGTGGACCGGGAGGAGGATTTACCCTCATCGAACTGATGCTGGTCGTCATTATTATTGGGGCATTGGCGGCGATGGTATTGCCCCGCCTGACCGGGCGCTCCGAGCAGGCGCGCATCAGCGCCTGCAAAGCGGATATCAAGGCCAATATCGCAACAGCCCTCAAGTTATATGAATTGGACAATGGGAGTTTCCCAACGACCGAAGAAGGTCTGGAGGCCTTGTCGCAGAAGCCGTCTTCCGCCTCAAATTGGAACGGCCCTTATATTGAGGACAAGCCTGTTGATCCTTGGGGGCGGGAATACCGGTTTAAATCGCCCGGTGAACGCCGTCCGCAGGGTTATGACTTGTATTCCTTGGGGAAAGACGGCAAAGAAGGCGAGGATGATATCGGCAATTGGGACTGATAGTTATGAACAGGATTTTTTTTATCAATATGGGAGTCCTGTGCCTGTGTCTGATTGCAGGGATTAAGGAATGCCCCGTGTATGCGCAGGAAGACGCTAAATCTCCTCCCTCTCAGAAGGGGCTGCATTTTGGGGTTCCCGAAGATTGGCCTATTGAGAAAAGAGGAGGCGTCCTTGCCCCTGTCCCTATGGAAGAATATGTGATGACCCGTTTTAAGAATACGGCATCACAATTCGAGACGATAAAAAGCGAGTTAACAGGCCTTATCCAAGGAATTCGCGCCGATTTGGAGGATTTTAAAAACAGCTCAAGGCAAAGACTCGAAACCCTTCAGCAGGAACTGGAATTTATAAAAAACAACAACCGCCGGACGGATTCTGTGCCGGCCCCTTCGACGGATTCGGATCAGATTAAAAGCCTGGAACATCGTATCGAGGCATTCCATAAGGACTTGACTCAAAAGGTGGAAAGCCTGAGATTATCCTTCGAGGAGATGGATCAGAAAAAGATTAGAAACCTGCAGTTTAATCTTGATGTGCTCGATGAAAAAATAAAACTGTTATCCGAGGAATTGGAGAATATAAAATAGCCCGTTTCGAATGAAACTGAAGAAGAAAAAAACTTGCCCTTCTCAAAAAGCAGCCATGTCCGCAGGCTTTACCTTAATTGAGGTCATGGTCAGTGTCGCCATCTTGGCCTTCGGCATTGTCGTCATTTATGAAGCCATGTTAACTTCACTCAATATCTTCGGATCGTATGCCAGCTATCTCAATGCACAATCGTGGATCGACGAACAAATTTGGGAGGCGCAGGATCGCGTCAACCACTCCCGCATTGTCACCACCCGAGAAAACAAGGGAGCGCTTCGTCTGAACAACAAAGACAGCGAATGGACGATGCAGATTGATCCGCTGGATATGGAGGCAGGCCTTTATGCCTTGAACATCCGTCTCGCGTGGCAGGAGGGCGAAAGAACCATCACCCTTTCGCGGGGGGCCTATGCGGTGCCGGCGCGGGTCCTACGGGAATGAGGCTGAAATATTTGTTTAAGTCTGCTCAAGGATTTACACTGATCGAATTAATGCTCGTGGCCGCCCTGTTGTCGACGATCGGCGCAACCCTTTATTCAAGCTTTAGCACAGGCATCAGGATATGGCAGAGGATCAATGCCGAGTTGGCCGTCGAAGACGTTGATATTTTTTTAGAGAAAATCTCTTATGAATTGCGCAATACTTTTAAAATCCGCAGCATCGCCTTTCGCGGGAAAGATGATGAGATGCGTTTTCCGGTCATGAGGGATACCCAAGACAAGAAGAAGACTAAAAAAGAGATCGGTGAAGTCCATTATGCGTTCGATAGAAAATCAAGGAGCATTTATCGGACATACCGCAATTACAGCCAGGTTTATGAAGAAAAAAGTGCTATAGGAGAAGGAATCGCCGGGTCCATTCAGTCGTTTCAACTGCAATATTATTCCTACGATCCGGATACTGAGGAATACCAATGGACTCAATCTTGGCAGAATGAGGCAGACACCTTGGGGCTTGAGGAAGAGAAGACATTGCCTGTGGCTGTAAGAATGATTGTAGGAATCCTGCAGGATGGGGGGGTGAAACAGTTAACCAAAACTGTCTCGATACCTTCCGCCGGCCTTTTGAGTAGGAAGAAAAACAGTGAACAATCAACAACACCCTGAAACAAAAGAATGTCGTACAGCATCCAGAGGAAGTGTCCTTATTATTGCCTTGTGGGCGCTTTTTCTGCTGACGACTTTCGCATTGCAGATGGGCGTTATTATGCGGCAGAAAATAACCTTAGCAACCCGTTTAGATACGCGGGATAAGCTTTTCTTTATTGCCGAGGCAGGAGTCAAAACGGCTGTGGCCGAGGTGCGTAAGGAGGATGAGCGATCGGACATCGATTGCCTTTATGAATCCTGGGGCAACAGCCCCGTTCATTTCCGGGAGATTCCCGTCGACAAAGGATACTTCACGGTAGGTTACCGATATCCGGAGGGGGGGGGTCTCAAGGCGCGTTACGGCATGATGGATGAGGAAACGAAGATTAATATCAATACGGCCGATGCGGATACTCTCATGCGCCTGTTAGAAAAAGTCGCGGGGTTAAACGCCGATGAGGCCACCCAGACCGCCTACGCTATCGTTGACTGGAGAGACGGCGATTCTTTTTATCAGCATCCGCAGTACGGCGCCGAAGATGCGGATTATGAGGACCTCCCCGCCCCTTATGAGGCCAAGGACAACGACTTTGAGGTGGTGGATGAGCTTTTGCTGGTTAAGGGAATTAATAGGGATATATTCGAGAAACTACGCGATTTCGTAACCGTTTATGGCGCAGGGCAGATTAACATCAATACGGTGCCCGCGGATGTCCTGGGGGTCTTGGGTCTTACGGAAAAAGGGATTGAAGATTTGCAAAGCTTTCGTCGCGGAGCGGACGGCCTCGAGGGGACACCCGATGACGGCGTCTTCATGGCTCCGGAGGAAATCCTCACAAAACTGGCCGAATTTACCACCTTAACCGCAGACGATGAGGTCTTGTTAAGGAACCGGATTGACCGCAATTTTTTCTCGGTAAAATCGGGGTATTTCCGGGTAAAAAGTCTCGCCAGGCTGAACGGCGTCGATGCCCTGGCCCTAGAAATTGTTGCCGTTGTTGACCGCAGCGGCTATATTCATTACTGGCGCGAATATTTTGATATAAAAGACACGAACTCCCATGGGAAAAGCAAAACTTAATTTCAAAAAATTAAATGTCTTTTCCCACTTGGGAGGACGGGATGTCGTCTCTCTTAACTTTAGCGGCGATAATTTAAAAATCGCCTATGGCAAATTTTATCATACCCGCAAAGAGCTGATGGATTTGGCCAGTTACAAAATCCAGGGCCTTTCGGCCGAGGAGGTTTCCCATCTTGTCAAAACCTCCCTGGAGAACCTCAAGCTGAATACCCCTAAAATTATCCTTGTCATTCCCTCGCATTTGGCCATTGTCAAAAACATCGAAATTCCCTCTCTGGATCCTAAGGAAATCAGGGAGATCGTGGATCTGCAGGCGGGCCGGCACACCCCTTATTCACGCGATGAGATTATTATCGACTATGTTCCCATCGGCACATACCGCGAAAATTACACGAAAATCCTTTTAATTATCGTAACCCTCAACATTATCCGCCGACAGATTGAGATTTTAGAGAAAGCCGGTTTAACCACAGAAGATATCGTCTTTGCCCCGGAATCGATAAGCGATGTATGCCTCAATGTCTTAAAGTTAAAGCAAGAGGGGGCCGTCCAGACGATCATCCATATCGATTTAAATTTTTCTGATTTTCTCAATGTTGCCAATGGCAATGTCATATTTATCCGCAGCATCCCCATCGGCACACAGCATTTAACAAGCGAAAAAGAGCGTTATCAAGCGCGGTTTGTCGAAGAAGTCAAAAAATCCATGGAGGCCTACCAGAACGAGGATGTGGACAAAATCTCAACCGAGATTATCCTTAGCGGCGCAGGGGAGGGGACGCTCGAGCTGCAAAATTTACTCAATAACACTTTGCATACGCCGGTAAGGCGTTCCTTCCCTTATTTCAAAAAACTCTCTTCCCTTTCAGAGATATTAAAAAATATCCTGGAATCAAACGCGGAATCTTTCCTGGATGTCGCCTCGGCCTTAATGGCTGCCACTCCTTTCAAGGTCAATCTTATCCCGGATGAGATTAAATTAAGGATGTCCTTTGAAGAAAAAAGCCGGGAGCTGGTGAAATTTGGTGTCTGCGTTATGACAATCGGTATTTTGACATGCGCTTTATTTATAAACAATACTTATTCCAAAAACATGCATCTGAAGAGATTAAAAGAAAAATATCAACCCGTTATCAGCGCAGCCGAGCATCTCGAAGAAGGATATGCGCACCTGCAATTGGTCAAGCGCGAGTTAAAGAACCGCGGCATTGCCTTGGATGTGCTTGCCGAAATACATAGTCTTATCCCCCAAAATGTGCAGCTCACCAGCATCAAATACAGCCGGCAGGGGGAGAAATTTTCCATGACGGGCGATTCCCGAAGCATGAGCATCGTCTTCGGATTCATCGACAGCCTGGAGGCATCGCCGTATTTTAAGAATGCGGAGCCCAAGCGCACAACCAAACGAAAAACCGGGAATGACGAGGTGGTTGATTTTGAAATTACGTGTATCCTGGAACCTTTGTTGAATAATAAGAAAGAATAACCCTTATGGCCCAATTTCCCTTATTGTCTTTTATATCGCGTTTGGAGAAACGGGAACGCATAATCCTCTATGTCACGGCTGTCATCGTTTCGTTCATGCTTTTAGATCGTTTTGTCGTCAGCCAGATTCTTTTAAAAATGAGTCAACTGGACAAAAGAATCGAAAGTCAAGAAGAGCTGATCCGCAGCAGCTTCATCATCACCACCCAGGAAAAGAGAATCTTGAAAGAAATCAGGGAATATGAGCCCTATTTCAGCATGCCCGAATCCGAGGAAAAAGAAAACACGGCCTTCTTGAAGGAAGTGGAGAATTATGCCAAAGATTCCTCGGTCTATCTGATTGACATCAAACCCTCCGGGGAGAAAGAAACGGGGACATCCAGGCAATATTTCCTTAAATTAGAATTCGAGGCCCTCATGGAGCAGGTCTTAAACTTTTTCTATGTCATTGAAAATTCGCGTAAATTATTAAGGATAGAAGGGTATCAACTCTCGCCGAAGACGGAAGGTTCAAGCATCGTGACCTGCAGTGTGTCTATCTCCAAGACCATGATCTACAAGTAAAAAGGTGCAAACCGCAGGAATCAGTGGGCAGGCTTCATCTTTTTGTGGATGCGAAGGATAGGCTCCAAGAGGTGTTCCAGCTCTTCCAATGTTCCCTTCTTAGGGAAATAACCGGAAATCCGCATTTCATCCAAACGGGGAACCTTTTCCGGTGCCCCTGTGATCATAATGACCGGTAAATCCTGATACGTCTCGCGGATCTTGCGTAAGGCAGTGACGCCGTCCATAACAGGCATATTGACATCGAGGAAAACAATATCCGGAACTTCTTTTTGAATGGAGTCAACCGCCTCTTTCCCGTTGGAGGCAATCTTCACCGTGTAACCTTTGGATTCCAGCCAAAAGGCAATCGGATCCAGAAAATCCGTCTCATCATCCACCAAAAGAATCGTAAATTTGTTTTCCATAAGCTGTCCTTAAACCATTCCTTTCTAAGATGCGTATAATAATACTATAATCATATAATCAAGGTTGTGCAACAACAGTTATGCTTTATTTCCCAGAAGGAGGGTAAACGTAAATTTTGTCCCCTTGTCGGGTTCACTTTCAACAGATATCTCCCCGCCGTGCAGCCGGACGATCTCCTTGACAATGACCAGTCCCAGGCCCGTCCCGTTTATATCCGCCGCCTTTTTCTTGCCCTGCAGGCCGACCTGCTGAAATTTATTGAAAATTTTCTTCAAGTCCTCCTGAGTCATGCCAATACCCGTATCGGCGACACTCACCGCCATGAACCCCGCCTCCTTATCAACTCGGGCCTCGACCGTAATGGATCCGCCAGCGGAGGTGAACTTGATCGCATTACTGATGAGATTCACGAGGACCTGAATAATCCGGTTAGGATCAAGAGGCATCTCAGGCAGGGTATCGGGGATGTTCTTGATAAGTTTTATATCCTTATTCTTTGCCCAGGTCTCCAGGGTCTCCATGACCTCACTGATGATTTTGGCAATCGAGGATGGCTCACGCCGCAGTTCCACTTTATGCGCCTCAAGCTTGGCCACATTCAGCAAATCGTCGATAAGGGCGCTCAAACGTTTCAAATTCCGCTGGGCATTGGTTAAGAATCGCTCCTGATGTTCGGTGAGCGGCCCTGCGGTTTTATCCAAGATAACGGAGATGGACTGCTGGATGGCGCCTATGGGATTACGGAGTTCATGAGAGACGCCCGCTACAAAGTCGGATTTTAATTGATCCAATTCCTTCTGCTTGGTGATATCGCTTAAGACGGTGACCATCCCGACGGTCTTGCCGTTTTCATCTTCAATCACGGCGCTGCTGGATCTCAAGATTTTCTTGGTCTCATCTTCACGGCTGGTGAGCTCAATGTCGCGTTCCCCGCCTTCCCCTGAATCACTGGCCAGAGAAAAGAGCTGCCCTTCCCGGACATCTTCCAGAAGCGGCTTGCCGATCTTATTTTCTTTCTTGATATCGAGAAGCCGTTCCGCCGCCGGGTTCATCAACAAGACCTCGCCTTTGTCGTTGACCACCACAACCCCTTCGGCGACACTGCGGACAACGGCCTCGGTTTGTTTTTTTTCGCTTAAGGTTTTCTCAAATTTTTGCTGAACGAGGAGAGATTCCTGCGTTTTTTCTTCAACAATTTTGGTGTATTTGTCAGACAGTTCCCGCTTGACGACATCGACGTGTTGATTGATTTTTTCCCGGACAAGATTCGAGATGACGACCACAGCTTCTTTTTGATGTTTGGAAGAACCACCCAGTCCTTGAAGCTCACGCATGATCTCAGGATCCACGGTCGGATTTGAAGATCTCCCGATATCGCTGAGTCTGCTTTTGACTTCGCTTGTCTGCCGTGCGATGGCGACTAACCCTAAGGCAAGGAAAATACCGATAACGATTGTAACCGTATACACGATGTTGGTGGCAACGTCCGTTTCCTCTTCTTCTTTGTAAGGAAGGGCGAAGGCGGCCGTGCCCCACAAAAAGACGGTCAACACCAATGCGCCGATAACTTTAAATCCTTTTGGGGAAGACATGCCCACCTATTTCGAAAATCTATCGATTAATTGGTTGATGCGGTTAATGAGCTCCTGGGCATAATCACCTTTTCTTAAGTGCAGATGGGAGGGATGCGCTCCGGCGATAATTTTGTCTAACTCCCTCAAAAGGCGTTGATAGGCCCCGGCCAGCCGGTTTGTAAAACGAAAAACGAGACGCGCCAAAATGGCATAATAGATAAGAATAAGCAGAACCAATAAAAGGAACCGGTCCAGAAAGTCTCCTCCCAGGCCGCTTTGAATATAGGTATAAATAAGGTCGCTAAATAACGCAAAGAAGAGAACGATGACCAACGCCACAGGGACCGCGGCGAAAAGAAATATCGTCTTTAATATCTTGCGTTCATACACCGTTGGCTTGTAAAGACGGCGTCTTTGCTGTGTCATAACAGATCTCCTTATCATGGGGTTAATAACGCGTTAACGGAACTGCCCTCCTGTTACAATCGTGTAGGTTCGTGTCCCCGAGGATGAGGAAGCCGGCGCCGCGGTCACCGTGTAGGATTCCTCGGAAATGGCATAATTGAACGTAAAACCGCTGTGGACTCCCTCAAAGTAGGCCTTGAGGAAAAAAGGCTTTTCACTGATGACAAAACTTTCCAAAGAGGAAGGGTAGGTGCGATGAGCGGCATAATAATTTTCTAACGTATTGGCGATTTTCCTCAGTATCGCTTGTGCCATCACATCATTAGCAGCCGTTTTGGCCTTTAATATACTCTGGATCGTTAAGGCGCTCAAAAGCAAAAGGGCTATTCCCACGAGGCCGTATTTCAGTATCAACTCCTTCATAAAAGATATTTTATAATAGGCCTTGGGACAATTCCACTTGTTTTTAAAACATTGTCATCTCCAACTTCATTCTTTACAGCGTTGATAAAGTCTGGTATAAATAACTTCCAATTCCATCGACCCTTCGACTAACCCCGGCCTGAAACCGTGGTATGCTCAGGGTTAATACTCTGAGCGGCCTATACTTTAGGCCGCCGAAGTATTAAGCATTGTGAGAATCGCGGGCCATTAGCTCATTCCCGACGCTCAACTATGTTGAGGTCGGGACTCCGACTTCCGCCAAAGGCGGAACGTCGGAGCTGGTATCGGAAGCTAATGGCATCGTAATTAAAATTTGGGGCCATTAGCTCATCTGGTAGAGCATCTGACTCTTAATCAGAGGGTGGCAGGTTCGAGTCCTGCATGGCCCATGTATTACAGATTTTTCGGGAAGATCAAATGGCAGGTTCTCCCGCCTTTTCCAAAAATTTTATTAGTTAGAAGGAAGGCGGGACCCCGCAGAAGTTTTGCGGGGGAGTCCTGCATGGCCCATCAGAATAAATACAATGATGCGGATTTGATACATGCCGTCTAAGAATATTGATATTAAGGCGTTGAAAGCCAAAGCCCTCCAAATCCGGAAAGAAATTCTCGAGGCGTGTCACCGTGCCGGTTCCGGCCATCCAGGCGGTTCGTTGTCTTCCGTCGAAATTCTCTTGAGCCTCTACGAATACAAAATGAGGCATAATCCCCAGGACCCTGTATGGGAGGATAGAGACAGGCTGATTATTTCCAAGGGTCATATTACGCCGGCTGTTTACGTCGTCCTGGCCCATTGCGGTTATTTCCCCAAAGAAGAATTAAAAACCTTCCGCAAATTTGGAAGCCGTCTGCAGGGGCATGTGCACGCAAAAGTTCCCGGGATTGAATTTAATACCGGTTCACTCGGACACGGTCTTTCGGTTGCCAACGGCATTGCCCTGGGGGCAAAATTACGCCAAAAGGCCTTTAAGGTCTACTGCCTGATGGGGGACGGTGAAATTCAAGAGGGTTCCGTCTGGGAAGCGGCCATGACCGCGGCCCACTATAAGCTGGACAATGTCTGCGCCATTATTGATTATAATAAAATTCAGGAGAACGGCCTGGTAAGCGAAATTAAAGGCCTTGAGCCTTTGGCGGAGAAATGGCGCAGTTTCGGCTGGGAAGTCGCCGAGGCCGGTGACCACGACTTTAAGCAGTATTTCAACGCCTTGGATGCCTTCGATAAGGCCAAGGGTAAACCGCACGTTATCATCGCCCATACGATTAAAGGCAAAGGGGTTTCTTTTATGGAATGGGACCGCAAATGGCACGGCAAGGCCCCTAATGATGACCAGTTGAAAGAAGCCCTGGCAGAGCTGAAACTGGAGGAGAAATGAAGCCTTCTAAACTCCCCGCCTCAAGAGGCGGGATATCCGCCGAGGCAATGAGCGCTGCCATTCCTACCCGCGATGGCTTCGGCAAAGAACTGGTCGAATTAGGGAAAATAAACGAAAAAATCGTTGTCGTTTCGGCTGATTTGGAGGATGCCACCCGCGCCGAGTATTTCAAAGAGGCATTCCCGAAGCGTTTTTTCTCCGTCGGGATTGCCGAGCAAGATATGGTCGGCACCGCCGCAGGCTTGAGCCTCATGGGATTTATCCCTTTCATCAATTCCTTTGCCGTCTTTTTGACCAACCGCGCCTATGATATGCTGCGCCTGGATGTCTGTTACAATAACTGCAATGTCAAGATTGTCTGCTCACATGCCGGTATCACCGTAGGTGAAGACGGTGCCTCTGCCCAGTGCCTGGAAGATTTCGCCCTCATGCGCGTCCTGCCCAACATCAAGGTGATCTGTCCTGTGGATGTCCTCGAGGCCAGAAAGGCCACACGAGCTCTGGCTCAGGAGTGGGGGCCTATGTATCTTCGAACCAGCCGCTCGCCGTTTCCTGTCATTACAAAAGAATCTGACCCGTTTATCATCGGCAAGGCTCATGTGATGCGCGAGGGGAAAGATGTTACCCTGATCGGCTGCGGCCTCATGGTCTTTGAGGCCCTGCAGGCGGCCGAACTCCTCAAAAAATAAAACATCGAGGCAAGAGTCATCAATATGCACACGATCAAGCCGATGGATACGGCTGTCATTATCGAATCCGCCCGAAAGACAGGGGCTATCGTCAGCGCCGAAGAGCATCAGATAAACGGCGGCCTGGGCGGCGCCGTCGCCGAGGTCTTGGTTAAAAATTATCCTGTCCCTATGGAGATGGTAGCGGTCCAGGATAAATTCGGAGAATCAGGCTCTCCTGAGGAACTGCTGAAGGCCTATCACTTGAAGGATGTGGACATCGCCCAAGCGGCTAAGAAAGCCATCGCCCGCAAACGATAAGAGGAAGAAATGCAACCGACAACCATTCAGCAGCTGGCTGACTACGGTCAAAGCATCTGGCTGGATTACATCAGCCGTTCGCTTTTAGAAAGCGGCAAACTGAAAAATCTGATCGCCCAGGGATTGCGCGGCATGACTTCTAATCCCTCCATCTTTAATCAGGTCATCAGCTCCGGCCGCGATTACGACGAGAGAATCATCCGGCTTAAGGCGCAGGGAAAATCAACATTTGAGATTTATGATGCCCTGACGATTGCCGATATCCAGGACGCCGCGGATTTTTTTCAAGGCGTTTACGAAAAAACAAAAGGCCTGGACGGTTACGTCAGCCTTGAAATCAATCCCCAAATCGCCCACAGGGTTGACGAACAGGTTAAAGAGGGCATACGATTATGCACGGCCGTCCAACGTCCCAATCTCATGATCAAGGTGCCGGCGACAAAGGAAGGATTGACCGTTGCCGAAGAGCTTATCGCTTACGGCATCAATGTCAATGTGACGCTGATATTCTCGCTTCAGCAATATGAGGGGGCCGTCAAGGCCTATTTCAAAGGGTTAAACCGTCTGACTCAGCATCAGGGGGATTTGACGAAACTCCGCTCGGTGGCCAGCGTCTTCGTCAGCCGCGTTGATACAACTGTGGATGAACTCCTGGATGAGCGGCTGGCCGATGTTAGTGATTCTATCCAAAAAGAAAAACTGCAGTCGCTGAAAGGGAAAGCAGCCGTGGCAAACTGCCGGGCCATCTTCGAGAAGTATAGGGAACTATTCGGGGGCGGCGCCTTCAAAGTCCTGAAAGAAAAAGGGGCTGACATCCAGCGCGTCCTGTGGGGGTCGACGAGCACCAAGAACCCGCAATACAGCGACATCAAATACGTCACGGAACTGATCGCCCGTCCGACGGTCAATACCATCCCTGAAAAAACGCTCCATGCCTTTCTGGATCACGGGTGCATTCAGGAGGCCTTTACCTATCCTGCGAGCCAGTCAAAAGATCTGCTCGCCCAACTGAAAAATCTCGGCATTGATGCGGACCGCATCTGCCAGGATTTGCTGCACGACGGCGTTGTCGCTTTTGAGGACGCCTTTCAGGCGCTTTTGGCTTCCATCGAGAAGAAGGCCGCCCAACTATGCGCCCCTTAAAAAGGGAAGTCCTTGTCTTTGAAGATACGCGTCTTCTGATCCGCGACCTTCTCAAGCGCTGGGTTGCCCTCGCCCGCGCCGCCATTGACGAGAACGGACTGTTTAATGCCGCCCTTTGCGGGGGATGCACCCCGGTTGAATTCTACCGTCAACTCTCGCGTCTTCAAAATTCCTCGCTGTGGCAGAAGACGCATCTTTTCCTGACCGATGAACGTTTTGTCCCTCCCGACGATGAAGAAAGCAATTTCGGGATGATCCAAGACAGCCTGTTAAGCCGCGTTGATATTCCTTCGGCCAATATTCATCCTATGGTCAAAGATCCAGGGGATGTCTGCCGGGCTTGCGGGGAATATGCAGAGGTCTTGCAGAAACATTTTGTTTATCCAAAGAATCGCTTTCCGTGTTTCGATTTAATCCTGTTGGGACTGGGAGAGGATGGGCATACCGCATCGCTTTTCCCACAGATGCCATACCATCAAGACTCCCCTGATACCGTTGTGCCGGTCTCTTTACCCCGCTTGAAACACAAACGCATCAGCTTAACTCTTTCGGTTATCAACAATAGCCGTCATGTCCTTTTCCTCATCATGGGAGCAAAAAAATCGCGTATTGTCAAAGATATCATCGAGGGAAAAAAGGCCTGCCCTGCCGCCTGCGTCAATCCTATCCATGGCCAATTGACCTATTATCTGGACAAAGAGGCTGCCCAAAGATTATCCCCCAGGAAGTCATGATTTTCATTGTTTACGAATGGCTATAAGTTATAATTATCAATGCAATGGATCCCTGGCGCCCCCTGACACATCTAAACAAAGAAGACCTGCAAAAACTGCAGAATCAAAAGCTCCACTATTTCCTCAACACGTATCTGTATCCGTTCAGCCCCTGCTACCGCAAGGTCTTTGACCAGAACAAAATCAATCCCAGACTCATTCGAACCGTTGAAGATTTGCCAAGGATCCCGTTTACCTCAAAGCGGGACTTCATCAGCACCCCGCAGGATGAAGAGCGTTTTAAGGCGTTCATTCTCCAGCCGGATAAGGCCAAAATCCGCGCGCACTGGCCGGCGGCAAAACTTATGGCGCTGGCGTGCACCTCAATCCTTTCAGGCCGCCAAGCCGTTGAAGAAAAGCTCATCAGGGAATTCAAGCCGATTTTTATGACCTTTACAACCGGCACCACGAACCGTCCGGTGCCGTTCTTATACAGCCATCACGATATCCAGAATCTCTACACCTCCGGCAGCCGTATGCTGAGCCTATTTAAAATTCAACCGTCGGAAAACATCCTCAACGTATTTCCTTATGCTCCGCACTTGGCGTTTTGGCAGGTGGTCTTTGGCGCCCTGGCCTCTAACGCTCTGGCCTTAAGCACCGGCGGCGGCAAGGTGATGGGGACAGAAGGCAATATCGCGGCCATGATGAAAATGAAACCCTCGGTCGTCCTCGGTGTCCCCAGCTATATCTATCATGTCATGCGGGAGGCCGGAGAGAAAGGATGCCGCCTGCACTTTATAAAAAAGATTGTCCTGGGGGCATCGCGTATCACACCGGGGTTCAAGGCCAAATTAGCGGAAATTGTGGAAGCGGCAGGCGCCTCCCAAGTTTCTATTTTGGGCACATACGGTTTCACCGAGGCGCGCTCGGCCTGGGCGGAATGCCCGACGTCATTGGATATTTCAAGCGGGTATCATCTTTATCCCGATAAGGAAATTTTTGAGGTCGTTGATCCCCACACAGGAGAGGTGAAAAAAGAAGGCGAGGACGGCGAATTGGTTTACACGGCCATAGAGGCGCGGGCGAGCGCCGTTATCCGTTACCGGACAGGGGACTTTGTCAAAGGGGGAATGACCTCGGAACCCTGCCCGCATTGCGGGGGCACGGTGCCGCGCATCTCAAGCGATATCACGCGGTTGTCGGATATCAAAGATTTACAGCTTTCTAAAATCAAAGGGACGCTGGTTAACTTGAGCCATTTTGATGCCCTGTTTTCCGAAATCCTATCCGTTGAAGAATGGCAGGTGGAAATCAAAAAGAAAAATGACGACAAGTTTGAGGTGGATGAACTGGTGGTGTATGCCTGTGCCCGCCAGGGAGCACCCCCCAGCCAGTTGGAGGACCAAATCCGCAAAAAGATACTGCTGGCCACTGAAATTGCTCCGAACGCGGTCCACGTGCTGACGCGCGAAGAGATGGTCAAACGTCTGGAACTGGAGACGGCCAACAAAGAAAAACGGATTCTCGATAAGAGGCCCAAGGATTAGAAAATGGAACGTGTCGCTATCATCGACGGTATCAGAACACCTTTTTGCAAATTCGCCACAGACCTTAATGACGTGGAGGCTGCAGAACTGGGCCGTATTGTCACACGCGAGCTGATTGAACGCTCCGGTATCGATCCTGCCCGGATAGATGAAGTGATTTTCGGAAACGTCACCCAGCCTGTTGAGGCGGCCAATATTTCCCGTGTCATTGCCCTTTTAAGCGGTATCCCCAAGACAACGCCGGCGTATACCGTCCATCGCAACTGCGCCTCCGGCATTGAGGCGGTCGTTCAGTCCGTGATGAAAATCCAACTGGGGGAGGGGCACTGTTATATTGTCGGCGGGACCGAGTCCATGAGCAATATCCCCTTTTATTTCACCAAACATCTGCAGGAAATCCTCACGCAGCTTTCCCGGGCCAAGAATGTTATGTCTAAATTGCAGATTCTCACGAAATTACGACCGGCTCATTTAAAGCCGCGCATCGGCCTGGAGCTTGGCCTGACGGACCCGGTCTGCGGCTTAATCATGGGGCAGACCGCAGAGGTATTGGCCAAGGAATTTGGAATCACGCGCGAAGAACAAGACGCCTTTGCCCTCACCAGCCATCGACGGGCCGTTCAGGCCCGGGAGATATTCAAAGAGGAGATTATCCCCGTGATTCCCGGGCCGAAATATGCCAAGGCGGTAGAGGCCGATAACGGCCCCCGTGAGGGACAAACCCTTGAAGCTCTGCAGAAACTCAAACCGTATTTTGACCGGCGTTCCGGAACCGTGACGGTCGGCAATTCCAGCCAGATAACCGACGGGGCAGCGGCCCTCCTTGTCATGAGTGAAAGCGGGGCAACGGCCTTGCGCCTGAAACCGCTGGGATACGTCCGCGCGTATACGTTTATTGGCGTTGAACCCTCACGTATGGGCATTGGCCCTGCGCATGCCATCCCGCGGGTCCTCAGGAAAGCGGGGATGACCTTAAAAAAAATTCAGGCCATCGAGATCAACGAGGCCTTTGCCGCCCAGGTGCTGGCCTGTCTGAATGCCCTCGAATCTGAACACTTTGCAAAAGAATTCGGCTATAAGGGATACGCGGGCGCTATAGACCGATCACTCCTCAACGTCAACGGCGGCGCCATTGCCCTTGGACATCCCGTCGGCGCTACAGGGGTACGTCTCATTCTTACTCTACTGAAACACATGAAACGCCGCAACCTTGATACTGGTCTTGCGGCGTTATGCGTCGGCGGCGGCCAGGGTGCGGCGGTGATTTTAGAAAGGTAAAATTATGTCGGTACAATATCGAGAACAAAACAACATCGGCTTTATCGAGTTTGACCAGCCCGGCTCCAAGGTCAATCTTTTAACGGCCGAGACCCTGAGGTCTCTGGAGACGCTCCTCGATGAGGTGCGTTCCAAGGCCTCGCTAGATGCCCTGGTTCTTTTCAGCAAGAAAAGGGATGTCTTTATCGCCGGCGCCGACATCAAGGAAATTGAGCATATCACGGATGCGGGCGAGGGAGAGAAAAAATCCAAGGCCGGCCAGGATATCCTGAATAAACTCGAAGATTTAACTGTCCCTACCCTTGCCGTTATCGACGGGGTTGCCTTAGGCGGCGGGTGCGAACTCGCCATGGCCTGTCAGTATCGCTTGGCAACTTTCAATGAAAAAGTCAAAATCGGCCTGCCGGAGGTGAGCTTAGGAATCATCCCCGGCTTCGGCGGCACCTATCGTTTACCGCGGCTTGTCGGCCTCGCCGAAGGCCTAAAAATGATTTTAAGCGGGAAACCCGCGGACGGGGCCAAGGCCATGAAAATCGGCCTCGTGGACCGCCTCGTGCCTTCCCAAAATTTAAATCATTACCTTGACGAATTTATTAACGACGTGCGCCAGGGGAAATTTTCCTCCCATAAATATGCCCGAAGAAAGAAGAAAGGTCTCGCCGCTATTCTGGGGGAATCCTTCCTCGCGAGGCGGATTGCCTTCCACCAATCCCGCCGATCAGTTCTTAAGCTCACGAAGGGGTTTTATCCGGCGCCCTTGAAGGCTATCGATGTGGTTCAGGCAGGTATTCATCTCACCGATCGTCAGAAAGGAATGGATCTCGAATCGAAGGCCTTTGGCGCATTGGCCGTCACGGAAATCTCCAAAAACCTCATCCATGTTTTTTACATATCGGAAAAATACCGGAAACTCAGTCTGCCTGCCGGACAGGCAGGTCTGTCCGGCGCCGAGGACATCGTGCCGCGCAAAATCCGCAAATGCGCTGTCCTGGGGGCCGGGGTCATGGGAGGGGGCATTGCGCAGCTTCTTAGCTCGCAGGATATCTGGGTGCGGTTGAAAGATATCCGGTATGAAGCCCTTGCCTTGGGATTAAAATCCGCCCACAAAATATTCCAGCAGGCGCTTCAAAAACGGCGCCTCAAAAAACATGAGGTCATGGCCAAGATGGCACGCATCACGCCGACTTTGGACTATAATGGATTTAAAAATGCCGATATGGTGATCGAGGCCGTCGTGGAGGATCTGAATATCAAAGAAAAAGTCTTCAGCGAATTAGATCAGATTGTCGGGGCACAGACTATCCTGGCCACCAATACATCCGCCTTATCCATTACCGCCATGGCCCAAAAAACCAAAGACCCTTCCAAAGTGATCGGCCTGCATTTCTTTAATCCTGTGCATCGGATGCCGCTGGTTGAGGTCATCACGACCTCTTTGACTTCCCGTGAGACCATCGCGACTACTCTAAATCTTGCCAAACAATTAGGCAAAACCCCCATTATCGTCAAAGATTCCTGCGGCTTCCTGGTCAACCGCATCCTCTTGAGCTACATGAATGAAGCCGGCCGCCTGCTTGAGGAGGGAGGTCGCCAGACTGCGGCGAACTCGACGAGCGGTATCGCCCGTATCGACAAGGTGATGACGGACTTCGGTATGCCGATGGGGCCGTTTAGCCTCTCGGATGAGGTCGGATTGGACGTTGGCATTAAAGTCCTGCATATCTTAGAAGACGGCTTAGGGGAGCGTTTTAAACCTAATGGTATTTTTGAAAAAATTTATGCTCAAGGGCTTCTGGGCAAAAAATCCGGCAGGGGATTTTATATCTATGCGAAAAAACGCGGGCCCAACCCGCAGATTCAAAAACTGTTCTCGACGAAGAGCAGGGAGACTTTCGATGCCGATGAGGCGCTCAAACGCATGGTTTATATCATGGTGAATGAAGCCGCCCGCTGCCTGGAAGAAAAAATCGTCGAAGAGCCAGACACCATCGATGCCGGGATGATCTTCGGGACAGGGTTTCCGCCTTTTCGCGGGGGGCTGCTCAAGTATGCTGATAGTCTCGGTGCTGCCGCCATCGTGCATGAATTAGAACGCCTTTGGGAAAAATGGGAGGCAGAACGTTTCCGGCCCGCGGCCTATCTTCTAAAATTAAAGGAACAAAATAGAAAGTTTTATAATTAGATGCGGAGCAGACAACAACAAACCCTTGTATTCAGCATCATTGGAGGGATCGGGTTTTTCCTGATCCTCACGACCGTTTGGTTATATCTTCGGCAGCATAAATTCTTGAAATATGAAAATAAGTTGTACGGTTTCTCCCTGAAATACCCTGCGGCGTGGGCCTATGCGGAAAATCAGGGAGGGGCGGCGGCTATCTTCTACGCCCCTGCGGAAAATGAATTGGATATCTTCAAAGAAAACGTCAACATCGTAATTCAGGATATCTCTAAAAACCCCATGGGTCTGGAAGAGTATACGAAAACAGCCATCCGGCAGATGCAGCTGGTCTTCGAGCAGAACCTTGTGATTCTTGAGTCCGAACCGACCCTGATCGACGGCCGGGCGGCGCACCGATTCGTCTTTTTAGGCAAAGGCCCCGAGGCGGAGCTTCGATTCATGTGCCTGTGGACCCTGGTGGATATGACGGCCTATCAAATCACGTATACGGCTATTGATGCGAAATATGACAAGTACATTGATCAGGTTAAAAGTCTTGTAAGGTCATTTAAAATCAAACAATGATGCTGACGACTATGGACAATGACATTCAGACGGCAGACAAGGGAGAACCTCTCTGTCCTGTCTTCGGCACCTGCGGGGGGTGTCTGTATCAAGATATTCCCTATAGCCTGGAATTAAAAGCAAAAGAAGAGGGAGTAAAGAATCTCCTGCGTAAACATTTGGACATCGACGATAATCTTTTTGAGCCCATCGTGGCGTCACCCAAACCTTACCATTACCGCAACCGGCTGGATTTAAAACTCGCCCGGACCCGCGACAGGGGCGTCCTGCTGGGATTTACGCCAAAATCCGGCCGCGGCACCGTGCCTCTTGAGACGTGTCCCATCGCCGAGGAAGGCATCTCGGATTTTATCGGGCAGCTTAAAAAAGAGACCCTATCCCAGTTGCCGCCGAAATACCGCCAGGCCAACCTTGTTGTACGCACAGGGGACGACGGCCGCGTCCTTTGGGGCGGCATCGGCAGGCGCTCCTGCCGCCTGGCGCCTGCGGATTATCTCTGGACGGAAATTCAGGGGAAAAAGATATTCTATTCCCTGGACACGTTTTTTCAGGCTAATCTTTCGATTTTGCCGCGGCTTTTTGAGAGAATGGAGGCGTTGGATTGGTGGAACCGCCAAACGACTCTTTACGATCTCTACGCGGGTGTGGGGCTCTTCGGCATCACCTGGGCGGAGAAGGTCAGAAACGTTCTATTGGTCGAAGAATGTCCGTCATCCATTCAACTGGCGCGGTATAATGCCGTCTATCATCAATTGCAAAATTTGAAAATCCTTGAAGGCAAGGTGGAGGATGTCTTGCCCGCCTTATTGCACTGGGACACTCCCACAGAGAAAATCGCCGTCATTGATCCGCCGCGCGCCGGCTTAAGCCCAACGGCGCTTAAGACCCTAACCACTGCCAAGGAATTCCGCCGTATCCTTTATCTGTCCTGCAATCCGGAAACTTTAGGACGCGATTTAACCGGCTTTGCGCGGGAAAAATGGCGGATTGAAAAAATTATCCCCTTTGATTTTTTCCCGAAGACAAGGCACGTGGAGACATTAGTATTATTAGTGAATGGAGACCCCTCATGAGCTTGTATGATAAAAATATAAGCGAAGAAAAAAAAGCCTCCCTGGAATTTGCAGAAGCCTCGCGCGAGGAGAAATGGACATATCCCAGTTTTGCCCTGCAGATATTTCATGGCCGTGTGGACTGGCCGTTGATCCATCCTTTCCCTGTCCAATCCCCCGCCGACAAGGAAAAAGGCGATGCCTTCCTGCGGAAACTGGAGACTTTTTTAAGACAAAATTTGGACCCCAATGAAGTGGACAGGACAGGGGAAATTCCCGAAGGAGTCATGAAAGGGCTGGCCGATTTAGGCGCCTTTGCCATTAAGATCCCGGAGGAATACGGCGGTTTGGGATTAAGCCAGGTGAATTATAACCGGGCGATTCATCTGGTCGCGAGTTACTGCGGCTCGACGGCGGTGCTGTTATCCGCGCATCAGAGTATCGGCGTGCCCCAGCCTTTAAAACTCTTCGGCACACAAGAGCAAAAGAGAAAGTATCTCCCCCAGTTTGCCCAAGGGACAGTCTCGGCCTTTGCCTTAACCGAGCCCGAGGCAGGCTCGGACCCCAGGAATATGAGCACCACAGCCACACCCATTGAGGATGGTCGTTTTTATCTGTTGAACGGCGAAAAACTCTGGTGCACCAACGGGCTTATCGCCGGGGTGATTATTGTCATGGCGGTCACGCCTCCTAAGATCGTTGACGGGAAAGAGCGCAAACAAATCACCGCCTTTATCGTCGAGACTCATCAGCCCGGCTTTGAAATCGCGCATCAGTGCCGGTTTATGGGTCTGCATGGCATTAAGATCGGTGTTATTCGTTTTCATAATCTTAAAGTCCCCAAGGAGAATATTATCCTAAGCGAAGGCGAGGGCCTCAAGCTGGCCCTGACCACCTTAAACACCGGACGGCTGACGCTTCCCGCGGCTTCGGCAGGTGTTGCCAAATGGTGTTTAAACGTGGCGCGGCAATGGTCGGTCAAACGCAGACAATGGGGGGCGCCTATCGGCGAACATGAAAGCATTGCCTTAAAACTTGGTTATATCGCCAGCCACACCTTCGCGATGGACGCGATGACGTGGCTCACCTCCGCCATGGCCGATGATAAACGCCGAGACATTCGCCTTGAAGCCGCCATTGCCAAAGATTTCTGCACCTATCACACCTGGCGGATTGCTGATGAAACGCTTCAAATCCGCGGGGGGCAGGGATATGAACAGGCCGAATCCCTGGCGAAGCGCGGCATGGACAGCTGGGCGGTAGAACGTGTCTTGAGGGATATCCGCGTGAACTTAATCATCGAAGGGACAACGGAAATTATGCATCTTTTTGTCGCCCGCGAGGCGCTGGACCCCCACCTCAATCGATTAAAACCTTTATTGAACGCAAAAACAAGCCTCACAGAGAAAGGGAAGACCTTTCTTGAATTATCCCAACACTATCTCGTCTGGTATCCCGGCCTTTGGCTTCCGGCGCGAAAGAGAGGCAATGCCCTGGACCCGCGGCTGCAGCCGCAGGCAGACTATATTCAAAACGCGAGCTGCCGGCTGGCCCGGGAGACCTTTCATCAAATCCTCCGCCACCAGAAAAAGCTGGAGGCCCGTCAGGCGGTCTTAAACCGAATCGTTGATATCGGCACCGAGTTGTTCGCCATGGCCGCTGCCTGCGCGTATGCCGATCACCTGCTAAAGAAACAAGAAAAAGAGGCCAATGCCCTTGACCTGGCGGATCTCTTCTGCCGGACGGCCAGCGGGCGCGTGGACGGCCTTTTCCGGGAGCGCCGAGCCAACTGCGATGCCCAGGGCATGTCTGTCGCGCGCAAACTCCTGGATCGGCAGTACGAATGGCTTGAAAATGATATCATAAAATAGACTCAATAAACTCAAGGAACCCACCAACCCAACACATGGTTAACTTATCTTCCCTTATCAGCCGGTTTAATCTCGTTAAACAAATCCCTGTCTTTGAGGGGTTGAACTGGATTGAATTACAGCGGATCGCGCGTAAGACAGCGGTTTCCGAATACAAAAAAGGCGATATCATTTGTCATGAGGGGGCGCCGTCGGATTACTTTTATTGCCTTGTTTCGGGGCGCCTCCAAGCCTATACCACTACTCCCGACGGCGGCAAGGAAAATGTGGAATTTATCCACCGGGGGATGCATTTTGGCATCATCTCGATCTTAACCGGCGAAAATCATTCCACGAGCTTCGAGGCCCTCAACGATTCGGTCATCCTAAAGATCCCTAAGGATGATTTTCAGGCCATCCTTCATGCGATGCCGCATTTGGGGATCCGCATCAGCCGGACCCTTTCCAAACATATCCGGGGAAAAGTGCAGGGAGTGAAATCCTCCTTCGGGAGCACCATCATTGCCGTCTACAGCCCCGTCCAAGGAACGGGCAGTTCGACCTATGCCATCAACCTCGCCCTCAGTCTGAGGGAGGAAACAGGCAAAAGGGTCATCTTTGTCAATATCCACTCCAAACAAAAAAAAGAAGAGGCGCAGAAAGAGAAGCCTTCACTCCATTGGAAGACCCCGGCCATCGATTTAAACGAAATCGTCGGCGATCACGAAGAGATTCTCAAATGTGTTATCAAGGATGATCTGCCAGTCGATTTATTAAATGTGGCCTTTGATGCGGCGGATGCCGCCCTCAAAAAACAGATCGGCCTTTTTGTGAGCGTCTTTGTCGGGGATTACCCTTATGTCATTGTGGATCTGCCCAATGAGATGGATGAGATTGTTCTGGAGACCCTGACGCAGTCCGACTTCGTTCATCTGATAACCTTTGACCGGCCCAAGGACTTGGAGCTTGTCAGAAAAGATGTGGACCGCCTGGAAGAGACGTTGAGAGGCAAGTTCAGGGAAGAGAAGATCCGCGTCATCCTGCGGCCGGTGCATGAAAAAGTTTTTCTCTCTTTTGAAGATATCAACAAAAAAATTGACTACAGCGTCCATGCGATCCTGCCGGCTATTCCAGAATCCGATCTTACACAAGAGGCCGTTTCCCGGCATCTATTTTTCTTGCGCTCCCAGCCTAAAAGCGAATATGCCCAAGCCGTTGTCCGTATCGCCCGGGAGATCGGAGGGGTTTCCGTCGGCCTTGTTTTAGGGGGAGGCGCGGCCTTAGGGATAGCCCACATCGGCGTCCTGCGTGTCCTGGAAAGAGAAAATATCCCCATCGATATTGTTGTTGGAAGCAGTATGGGGGCTCTCATTGCCAGCCTGTGGGCCATTGGCAAAAACGCCGATGAGATAGAAGGAATTGCCCGCGAATTCGACAAAAAAGAGGCCCTGTTAAAATTGTTTGATCCAGTTTTCCCTATCTCAGGACTCATCGGGGGGCGGGCTATCAAACTCTGGCTCAAAAGGCATTTCGGAAACCGGACATTTTATAATACGCGTCTGCCTTTAAAAATCGTCGCCTATGACCTTATCCGCCGGGAAGAGATGGTGATTGACAGCGGATCGCTGGTCGAGGCCATCCGCCAAAGCATCGCCATCCCCGGCGTCATCGAACCCATCCGGCAGAAAGACCGGCTGATTATTGACGGCGGCGTTCTGAACCCCTTGCCCACCAACGTCCTGGTGAAGAGGGGAATAAAGAAAATCATCGCCGTTAACGTTCTTCAGTCGCCGGAGGATGTCTGCGCGGGTTTTGAGATGGCCAAACAGGCCGAGGCCGAAGAGGAGCAATTGCCGTTTCAGACAGCGCCGTTTCCATTCATTAAATTCCGTCTCTACCGCTTTCTCCTGAGGCCGTTCCGTCATAATATATCCGACATTATCGTCCGCACCCTTCAGGCCTCGGAATATCTTTTGGCCGAGAAAAGCGCTCAAAAAGCGGATGTCTTCATCCATCCCGATTTGGTCGGCATCAATTGGTATGAACTTTACAAGGTGGATGAACTCATCAAGCGCGGCGAGACAGCCGCCCGCCAGGCCCTGGTGGACATCAAAAAATTGGCCGCCGCGGGAGAACAATAATTTGTTTATAGGGCTATTTCATGGCATACTTCAAATAAGCACGGGGGCAGAATATCTGCATATCAGCTTATCAGAAAAAAATTATAAAATCCTGCTGTCCTGATTTTCTAATATTCCACCTTCTGGTATCCTGATGCTCTGATATACTGGCTTTACTTGGGACTAAAAAGGAACCATTCATAAAAATGGTTCGCAGGATAGGCGCATGGAAAAAAGATTAAAATACATCCTTCTTGAGCTGGCCCGGCACCTGCCGTATTCAATCTTCGGCATCAGTCTGGGGATCATTGCCTTGGGAATTCTTACCTTTTTTGCTATCCTTATAGGCTCGCAGGAGAGGATGCCCCAGGCCTCGGAAACTCTCTTTCACGTCTTTCATCCTATCCACATCCTTTTTAGCGCGGTCGCCACGACCGCCATGTTCTGGAAACATGAGAAGCGCCTTCTGAAGGCAATCGTCGTCGGCTTCGCCGGTTCTGTGGGGATTTGCAGCCTGAGCGACATTTTTTTCCCCTTCGTCGGTGGGACGCTTCTGGGGGCGCCGATACGCCTGCATATCTGCCTGATTGAGACGCCGGGGTTGATTCTCCCGTTTGCCATGACAGGCATCCTCGCGGGACTCGTGGCCAATCAAAGCTTCGAACATTCGTTTGAATACTCACACGCCGCCCACGTCTTCATCAGCAGCATGGCCTCGATTCTCTACCTGACCGGCTTCAGCGCCATCGACTGGATTCATTCTCTGGGGCAGGTTTCTATCATTACGATTGTGGCGGTGATGATCCCCTGCTGCACGAGCGATATCGTCTTTCCGCTGGCCTGTGTGCACCGCAGGTGTGATCATGATTGAGCGCGAGGGGCGGGAAACGACGATCTAATGGATCCGGAATCGAATAAAAATACGGTCAAAGTGGGTTCCCGGGACAGCCGCCTGGCGCTTCTTCAGGTGGATGAAATCGAAACACTCCTTAAAAAGAAGGGCGCTGCTTTAAAATTCGCACGCAAAGTCTACCGCACCACAGGCGACAAAGACAAGACGACCTCTCTCATTGCCAATACGGCCGATGACTTTTTTACCGATACTCTCGATGAGGCCGTGCTGGACCGTGAGATTGATATTGCCATCCACAGCGCCAAAGACCTGCCGCAGAAAATACGCGACGGAGTTGAAATTTTTGCCCTGACCCAAAGCCCGGATGAAACAGACGCCTTCGTCGGGAAAACAACATTTGATCATTTGCCCAAGGGCGCCAGGGTTGCAACAAGCAGCCTCCTGCGCCAACAAGAAGTGAGACGCTTAAGGCCGGATATAAAAACCGTGGATATCCGCGGCACCATTGAAGAGCGCATCCGCAGGATGGAAGAAGGCCGTTGTGACGGCCTGATCGTGGCCGCCGTCGCCCTCAAGCGGCTCGGCCTCCAGAAATATATCCAAAACATTATGCCCTGGGAGGCGACACCCTTGCAGGGACAGCTGGCGGTCGCGGGCCGTAAAGACGATACCCCCTTAAAAGAATTGTTCGCCTGCATTGACGTGCGCCGCACTTACGGCCGCGTGATGCTGGTCGGGGCCGGCCCCGGCGATCCGGAATTGATCACCCTCAAAGGCATCCGCGCCCTGAAAGATGCCAATTGCGTCTTCTACGACTATCTTATCCCCAAAGAAATTCTCGATTACGCGAAAAAGGCTGAAAAGATTTATGTCGGCAAGCGTAAAGGCGCCCACACCATGCCGCAGGAGGAGTTAAATAGACGCCTGCGTCAAAAGGCCGTGAAAGGCAGGCGCGTGGTGCGATTGAAGGGAGGAGATCCTCTGGTCTTCGGCCGCGGGGCCGATGAAATCAGCTATTTACGCAGTTATCACATTGAAGTGGAGGTCATCCCCGGCGTAAGCTCTGCCACAGGGGTGCCTTCGCATCTGGGAATCCCCTTGACGGCCCGGCAGACCGCCTCCTCGGTTGCCTTCGTCAGCGGCTACGCTCACGGAGAAAAAGGAACCGAGCGCCGGCAGCTCCACATCCCCCGCGCCGATACCCTTGTTTTTCTCATGGGATTGACCAAGCTCGACAAAATCGTGCAGTCGCTCTCTGCGGCAAAATGGCCTTCCGATACTCCGGTCATTGTCATCTCCAAAGGCACATGCCCGGACGAAAAAATTATCAGCGCCACCCTGAAAGATATCCGGCGCAAAGTCCACAAGGAATGCCTGCCGCCGCCGGCCTTGATCGTCGCCGGAGAAACCGTGCGGTTTTGGCAGGAGGGCCGCCCTTGGCGAGCCTCGCTGCAGGCGGGCCGCCCC
>MHGQ01000064.1:43457-69027 GCA_001805645.1 Omnitrophica WOR_2 bacterium RIFCSPHIGHO2_02_FULL_50_17
CCGGCAAAATTCAAGGCGCTGGGGGACATCCTTCCTTTCCCGATGATTCAAATCTCGCCGGCGAAACTCAAGAAGGCCGAGAAAAAAAAATTGCTGACGAATCTTCCCCATTACGATATAATTCTTTTCACCAGCCGGTTCGCCGTCCAGTATTTCTTTGAGATTCTTAAAGAAGAACATTACCCTCTCCCGCGGCTGAGGGAGAAAACCTTCGCTGCCATCGGCAGGGAGACGGCGCAGGAGTTGGTAGAGCAGCGCATTCGTAACGTCCTTACAGCCCCCGAGGAAACCAGCCAAGGGCTCTTTAAGGCCATGCTCAAAAGAGTGAATCTTCAAGGCAAAAGAATCCTTTTTCCGCGTTCGTCTCTGCCGAATCCGTATTTAAAAGAAAGGCTGACGGCCCAAGGCAGCCGCGTGGAGGAATTGACGATCTACCGGAACACCAAACCGGCGAAGCGGCCATTACCTAAGAAGGACATCGGCCAGGTTTTGTTTACAAGCCCCTCGACGGCAAGAAACTTCCTTAAAGATTACGGCGCCATTCCTCGAGAGTGGCGTATTTTAAGCCGGGGACCCAAGACAAGCGAATATCTAAAAAAGGCCGGTTATTCCCATATTCAGAAAATGGATGTGATCAACGGAGTTCCAGACGCCTGGAGACCGGCAGAGGCGCCAGTTAAGAAATGACCGACAAGGAGGGTAAGTGAAAAGATACCGCCGATTGAGAACGACAAAAACGCTGCGCAACTTGGTGCGCGAGACGACACTGAGCGCCGACGATTTCATCCAGCCGTTTTTTGTCGTGGAAGGAACGCAGAAAAAAGAGTCGATTGCATCCATGCCCGGCATTTTCCGCTACTCGCCGGATATCCTTATCGGGGCCGTCGAAGAATACGTGAAAGCAGGGGGAGAGGCCTGTTTATTGTTCGGCATCCCCGAGAAGAAAGATGCAGCCGCAAGCCAGGCCTATGCGCTTAAGGGGGTTGTGCCCACAGCCATTCAGAGGATTAAAAAAGAATTCCCGGATTTTTTGGTGGCAACGGATGTGTGCCTGTGCGCCTACATGGACCACGGCCACTGCGGAGTGATGCACAACCAGACGGTGGACAATGACAAGACCCTGCCGCTCTTGGCCAAAATGGCGCTTACGCACGCCGAGGCCGGATGCGACATCGTTGCGCCCTCGGATATGATGGATTTTCGCGTGCAGAGAATCCGGGAGGAGCTGGACAAGCACGGGTTCCTTAATGTCGTCCTTATGTCTTATGCGGTGAAATATGCCTCGGCCTACTACGGGCCTTTTAGGGAGGCGGCGGATTCCGCCCCGCAGTTCGGCGACCGCAGGACCTATCAGATGGATTATGCCAACAGCCGCGAGGCCGTCAAAGAGGCCCTGCAGGATATCGAGGAGGGCGCGGATATCGTGATGGTCAAGCCGGCCTTGGCATATCTGGATATCATCGCCTCCCTGCGGCAAAAGGTAAACGTCCCCGTTGCCGCCTACAGCGTCAGCGGCGAGTATTCCATGATTAAAGCGGCCGCCGAAAAAAACTGGGTGAATGAGTCTGACATCGTTTTGGAAAGCCTGACGGCCATGAAACGCGCGGGCGCGGATATTATTATTACGTACCACGCCCAAGAAGCATTGAAATGGTTAGGTTAATGACAAATTCCAATGAAATTGGGCATTTGACATTCAGTCCGTAGGAATTTAGATATGCGCACTCAACATTCCCAAGAATACTTCCAGCAGGCCGAAAAAGTCCTCGTCGGCGGCGTCAACAGCCCCGTCCGCTCCTTCAAGGGAGTGGGCACACAGCCCATTGTCATGAAATACGGCCGCGGGGCCAAACTCTACGACTACGATAACAACGCCTACACGGATTACTGCCTGTCGTGGGGGGCACTCATCTTAGGGCATGCCAATCATAATGCCGCCCTGGCCGCCAAAAAAACCTTGGAAAAAGGCACCAGTTTCGGCACCACCACGCGCGAAGAAATTGAGATCGCCAAGCACATCGTCGCCCATGTCCCGTCCATGGATCTGGTGCGCTTTGTCAATTCGGGAACCGAGGCGGCCATGAGCGCCATCCGCCTCGCCCGGGGGTGGACCAAGCGCGAGATCGTGGTCAAATTCGACGGCTGTTACCACGGGCATTGCGACGATCTTCTCACAACCGCCGGTTCCGGCGTCGCCCAGCTTCAGGCATCCTCCAGCCTCGGGATCCCCCCAAGCCATATCCAGAACACCATCAGCCTGCCCTACAACGACACCGAAACTCTTGAAGAAACCCTCACGAAACGTAAAGACAATGCCGCCTGTGTCATTATTGAGCCTGTGGCCGGCAATATGGGGGTGATCCCCGCGAAAAAAGAATTTCTCCAAGCCCTGCGCCGCTTAACCCGGCAGCACGGCATTGTCCTTATTTTCGACGAAATTATGACCGGCTTCCGCACAAGCCAGGGCTGTGTCCAGTCGGATTTCGGCATTATCCCGGACATAACGTGTCTGGGCAAAATTATCGGCGCCGGTTTTCCCGTGGGCGCTTACGGCGGCAGAAAGGATATCATGCGCTGCCTCGCGCCCTTAGGGGGCGTGTATCAGGCCGGGACGTTTTCAGGAAACCCGGTTGTCATGCGCTCAGGCCTGGCGGTCCTGCGGCTTCTGACAGACAATTTTTATAAAAAGTTAAACAGAAAATGCGAGGCGTTGGCCGCCTCAATCAACGACTACTTCCGCGAAAATAACATCAACGCCCATATCGCTCACTATAACTCCATGATGAGCCTCCGCTTCCGCCGGGAGCCGGTTGAAAATTATGAGGACGCCAGGGCCGCCGCAGGAGGGGATCGCTACGGAAAGCTTTTTCGGCACCTGCTCCATGCCGGCATTTATTTCCCGCCCGCGGATCTGGAGGCGTTTTTCATCTCCGGGATGCATACGAAAAGGGATTTGGACGCCCTATCAGAGGCTTTAAAAAATTTTTGGAATCCTAAAAGAAAGGACAAAACCGATGCCTAAATATTTTCAAAAATCCCTTCTAGGTCTTGCCTTAATTTTTCCCGTCATGACGACGCAGGGCTGTGTGCCCTTGGTCGTGGGGGCCGCCGCCGGCGGAGGGGTGGTCGCCTATGCCAAAGGCGACCTGCACAAAAATTTTGACAATTCCGTTTCCGATCTGCATAAGGCAAGCCTTGCGGCGGTAAAGAATATCAAGGCGTCGGTTTATTTGGATAAGATCGGCCGCCACTCGGCGAAGATCAAATTCGAATTCGATGACAAGGAAAAAGGAGAGATCGTTATCAAGGCCTTGACGGAACGCACCGCGACTCTCAAAATCCGGGTGGGTCTGTTGGGCGATGAAATCCGCTCCCAGATGGTCCTCAATGCCCTTCAGAAACAATTGTGAGAAGATAATGGTGAACAAGGAGGAATAATCTCATGGATATCACCATCAATTTTACACACCGCCCCTGGGGCAATTACATCAAATTATTTCAGGAGGCCGGTGTGTGGGTCAAGCGGGTCGAGGTCAATCCCGGCTGCCGCTTAAGCCTGCAGAAGCATGCCCACCGCTCTGAAAAATGGAATATCGTCACCGGATGCGGCCTTGTTATCCTGGACGGCCGGGAAATTTCGGTGGGGCACGGATCCGTCGTGGACGTCCCTGCAGACGTTATCCACCGCATCGGCAATATCGGGAATAAAGAACTTATTTTCATCGAGGTGGCCGTGGCCGCAAACGGGGGGGAGCTCTCGGAAAATGATATTGTGCGCCTCGAAGACGATTACGCCCGCCAATCTTAGACACAATTAAGGCACAATTAAAGGCACAATTAAAGGGACACAATACTTAATTCTGAGGCTTGCGTCCCGGCTTCTGTTTGATTAAGATTCTTCCAAGTTTCCTTTCTAGCTTTTTAATGAAGGATTTATCTCCTAGAGGCCTGCCTGTCCGGATATGTTTTCTGAAAATTTTTAGTTTTTCTTCAAGGTCATATCGGTTAATGTATTCTTTCCAATTTGGTATCTCTTTAGTTAAATAAAAATCGGCTAAGATGGGATCTTCAAATTTTTTGACATGAGCCCTGGCACTTGACCATTGATAGTCTTCGGCCTTACTGACGATTCCAACTCTTACAGGATTTCTTTCAACATAACGAACAGCTGAATAAAGGTAAGAAGAATCCAGAGGAAAACTGCTGAAACGCCCTTGCCATAAATATCCCCGCCACCCTTTTCGGGCATTAATCATACACGTGTAGCGACGATGAGTCTCTCCAATGGCTTTCGTTAGGCTTTCTCGGGTTTGAGGAACAGCGATTAAGTGGACATGATTGTCCATCAGGCAATAGGCCCAATATTGGACACCGTATTTTTCGGATTGTTCTTTTAGGGTGCGCAGGTAAGTAACTTTATCTTGTTCACAGAAGAATACTTTTTGTCGACGATTTCCCCGTTGGATTACATGATGCGGATACCCTGCATTTACAACTCTGGCCATTCTTGGCATAAAAAATCCCCCTATAATTTTTGTTTTTTTGGGGGGGGATCTGATCAACCGACAGGGAAATAATTAAACAAATTGTATCGAAAGGAGGAACATCTTGCAAGATATTTTTTATGCGGCGTTGGAGGGGGAATTAAGTATTGTGTCCCCCTATTAAAACGAACGTATGCGGCGTTGAAGGGGGAATTAAGTATCGTGTCCCCCTATTATGTCCCCCTATTAAAACCGCCTCAGGTGAGAAGGCAGTATCTTTAACGAATCCCGGTATTTGCTGATCGTCCGCCGGGCAATCCGCATTTTTTTACCCACAAAATACTGTTGAATTTCCTGATCCGACAAAGGGGTCGCCTTATCTTCGGAGTCAATCAATTCCCGGATCTCTTCCTTGACGCTCCTTGAGGAAACGGAGCCGCCGTGATCTTCAGGGATCCCTTGAGCAAAAAAGAACTTCATCGGCAAGACCCCCTGGGGGGTGTCCATGAATTTATTATGGACGGCGCGGCTTACGGTCGATTCGTTGCGGTCGATGGCCTGTGCCACATCTTTTAAGGTCATCGGCACAAGGCAAGAGGAGCCGTTTTCCCAAAAATCCTTCTGCCTCTTCATAATATATTCGGCTATCTGGCGCAGGGTATGACCGCGCTGTTCGATGCTCTTAACAAAAGAAATGGCTTTTTTCAGCCTTTCCTGGATAAAGACCTTGTCTTCCTCGCTTAAATTCTCCCGCTGCAAAAGACTCTTGTAGTAGGGGCTGATCGATAGGAAAGGGATGCCTTCATGATTCAGGGTAACCTTATAACCGTCCGCATCGTTTTTACTGATAAAGATATCCGGCTTGATATAAATGGAAGGATGCACGGGACGGTGATTGCGGGCGGGTCGGGGCTCCAAAGTGCCGATAAAACGAAAAACCTCCTTGACCTCCTCTAAAGACACGCCTGTTTTTTTGGCAATCTCCTGAAACTTTTTATTTCCCAGATCGTCCAGATGTTCTCCGATGACCTTCTCCAACAGGGCTTTATTTTTATAATCGATGTTCTTAATCTGATTCAGCAAACATTCCTGGAGGGTGCGGCAGGCGATGCCTGGGGGCTCAAAATCTTGGATAACCTTGAGGACGGCCTCGACCTGCTGGATGTCCTGGATTCCCAGGAGAGCGGCGATTTCTTCGCAGGAGGCGGTTAGATAACCGTCTTCGTTAAGATTCCCTATGATATGCTCGCCGATCTCAATTGTTAAGGAATCGGCGGACTCGATGCGCAGCTGCCGGTGCAGATGATCCTCCAGGGATACCTCGGTTTTGATAGGTCTCTCCTCAATCATTTCGTCCTCTGGGAAATGCTGCGCATAAGACGGGTTTGTCTGCAAGAGCGAGAGACCGTCCGCCTTTGCAAGCGGCTTTTCTTGTTGGGTCTCGTGCTTATCGCCGGGGTCGTCAGACTTCGCCTCGTCATCTGACAAGCGAGGCGAGCCGTCTTCGCCGGCCTCCAGGAGAGGATTGCTCTGGAGCTCTTGTTCAATGGAGAGATGAAGCTCAGGAAGCGGCAGCATCAGCACTTCGATGGACTGCTGCATGACCGGCGCCAGAATCATTTTTTGAATCTGCCTGGCTGAGATCTGGAAATCCATAGCAAGAAATATACCATATTTTCCCAAAAAAGCAAAAAATTTTATTCCCCGCTCCTTTAACCGCATCCTCGACTCACAACCTATTCTCATCCGTTAAATGAGTTGCACACGACTTAAACACGGCCTTGATGCGCATTCTCAACATCTCGCTAAGCTGTTATCATGCGTAAACTTCCAGGACTGTCCACGTTTATCCTAGACAGACATGTCTATTCTTTTAAACGCCGTCTCACAAGACAGCTTTATTTACTCTGTCCAGCCATTTCTTGGCATTTCTTTAATTTGTTATATTCCAAGATGTTATATCTTAGATAAAATATCTTCCGGCAAACAATCGAGCTGGCACGGGAATTGCTTAAGTTTCTTTACAACACTATATTTTCGAAAGCTGTGATTCCGCCGCGCCATGAGTAGGGTGTGGTATTGAAAAAGATAAAGCTGTCGTAAGACCAATTTATTCTGCTCGTATACCCCGTCCGCCTTAGGCGGACGGGGATTCAAAATCGCAGGAATGAAGCCCTGCCTGGATACCCCGATGCTTGCATCGGGGAGTTTAGAAGGCTTCATTTTTAAGGAGGACGGAAACGATGAAACAGCGTTTTACAATCACGGAAGTGGCCGACATTCTGGGCATCAGTCCCAAAACACTCGCCCGCTGGGAGAAGGTCGGCAAGATTCGAAGGTCTAAAAGGGATTGGCGGGGCTGGCGCGTCTACGAGGAAGGGGATGTCCAGCAGATCAAGGATTTCCACGAGGCCGTGTTTGAGGCCTGAGTCTCTTTTAATCTTGAAAATAAGGGGGAATTTTTTATGAAACGCGCGTACCTATTAATTTTTACCGTTGGCGTCCTGAGTCTCAGCATGCTCCTCGCTGCCGCCCGGACGGTCCACGGGCAGAATTTCACCGGGACCGTTGTCCCGCAGAGCAATCCGGAATCGCCGCAACAGGGAACCGCGGGAGAGGGAGATGACATCAACGATCCCTTCCTCGCCGAATCCACCGGTCCGACAGGACAAAGCGAGAACGAAGAAACCCCGGAATCCACCGATATCCCCGAATTTATCAGAGCCATGAGCCACTACACCTTAGGGACGGGCGATATCCTGGAAATCGAGGTCCTGCGGCATCCGGAGATCAGCGGCCAGTACATCATCAATAACGAAGGGAATATCCAGTACGAGTTTGTCGGCGATGTTTCTGTCGCGGACAAGACAAAAGACGAGGTGAAAAATATCCTGATGGAGCGCCTGGCCACGTATATCATTGCGCCGGAGGTCACCGTCAAGATTGTGGGCTACAACAGCAAGATCGTTTATGTCATCGGCGAGGTGGGCGCCCCAGGGAAAATTTTTATGCGCGGAGACACCATCACTGTCCATGAGGCCCTCATGCAGGCCGGCCTGCCGCTTTTAAGCGCCAAGACAACGGCCGGGCGCGTCATCACGCCGGCGCAGGACGGCCGGGCCGCGATCCGCAAGGTCAATATCTCCAAGCTTCTTTACGACGGCGATTTAAGAGAAAATCTGGTCATGAAGCCGGGGGACACCCTGTATGTCCCGGCGACATTCCTGGCCAAGACTATGCGCGTTCTACAGCCGATCGCCGCTCCCATCGGAACGGCCGCCGGCACGGGAAGAACCGTCATGACGGGATTTTAAACCAAGAGCACAGGGACACAGGAGCACATGACACACGAGCACAGGACATTAGATAGGAGCAGAATAAAAAGGAGCAAATGAACCATGCAAGACTTTGACGATTCCAGCGTTTCCCCGATGAACTACTTAAAAATTTTCTTCCGGCGCAAAGAACTTTTGATCATCCCTGCGTTTGCGGGACTCATCCTGGGTATATGCACCGGCATTCTCCTTCCCAAGCAATACAAGTCCGAGACGGTTATCCTGGTCCAGGAGGGCAAAACGGACAATCCGCTGTTTGATCGGCTGGCGGTTTCCACGACCGTCCAGCAACGCATGGCCGGCCTGAAGGAATCGATCCTGGGCTGGAACAGCCTGGTGGAAGTGGTCAAACGGCTTAATCTGGACAAGGATGTTAAAAATAAGATTGAGTTTGAACATCTGATCATGGAGCTGAAGAAAAATCTCCTCATAAGACTGCGCAGCCAGAATGTCCTGCAGCTGTTGTATATCGGCGACAATCCGGAAAAAACCCAGGCCATTGTCAAAACCGTCACGGAGACCTTCATCAACCGCAATATCCAGGTGCAAAACGACGAGACATCCGACGCCATTACGTTTATCGAGGAGCAGTTAAAAGTCTATAAGGGAAAAATCAAATCGGCGGAAATTGCCAAATGGCAGGAACAGCTCGACACCCTGCTGGTCGACTCCACCGAAAATCACCCCATCGTTAAAAAAATCAGGCAGCAGATCACGGCTAAAAAAGAGGAGCTGCGCGCCGAAAACCTGGAGTACAGCGAAAATATCAATCTGGACAAGGATGTGACAAACCCCATGATTGAAGAAATCAAGAAGGCCCTGGACACGATCGAGGCCACAGGCGCGACAAAGACAGCGGAAGCGAAGGAAACCAGGGACAGCACCTCGATTATGCTGAATCTCGATCTCGAGAAGGTCGTGGCCCGCGATGTCGGGGTCAACGAACAAATCTATAACACCCTCTTGCAGCGCCTGGAGACGGCCAAGATCACACAGCGGCTGCAATCCTCCAAGGAGGGGACACGCTACACGGTGCTGGATCCGCCCCGAATCCCCTTAAAGGCGTTTAAACCCAATAAGGCCTTGGTTGCTTTCGTCGGTCTGTTCCTGGGGATGATGGCCGGGGTCGGCCTCGTCATTGCTATCGAATTCCTGGACAAATCCTTCATCGACGTGGAAGAGGCCAAAAATTTCTTCGGCGTGCCGCTGTTGGGGGCGATTTCCAAAATCAATACAACCGACAGCATCCGCCGCGAAAAGGACAGGCAGCGATGGTTCTACAGCCTGACCGCCGTCGCCGGCGTGATTATCGTGGTGGTAACCATGGCAGTAGCGAATTTCTTAAAATAAAACGGAAAAGACAGGAAGGCTGTGACTGAGATGTGGGAAATGAGTCGAGGATGAGGGCAAGGCGGGGGAAAATGACAATTCCCAATCCCGCGACGCGACTCACAGCACACAACTCGCACCCGCCCTCTAATCACAGGAGATAAAATGTACCACAAATTCTACGGATTCAAAGAAGCGCCGTTTAACATGACGCCGAACTCCCGGTTCTTCTTCGAGAGCGCCAAGCACGTCGAGGCTCTCAGCACCCTGGTTTATGCCATCGAATCCCGCAAGGGCTTTGTGGTGATCACCGGGGAAATCGGCTCCGGCAAAACAACCGTCTGCCGCGCCCTCCTTAACCGGCTGGATTCGACAACGCGGACCGCCCTTATCACCAACACCCATATCGGCGGCAAGGACCTCTTAAGCACCATCCTTGAGGACCTGGATGTCGAATATGCGTCCGGCTCCAAGGCGCGTCTTTTGTCGCAGCTGAATCAATACCTCATCGAGCAGCTGCGCAACGACCGCAATGTGGTCCTGATTATCGATGAGGCCCAAAATCTTAAAACCGCCGTTTTAGAAGAAGTGCGCATGCTTTCCAACCTGGAGACGGAAAACGAAAAACTCATCCAGATTATCCTGCTGGGACAGCCGGAACTGAAAAAAAAGCTGGCCATGCCCAGACTCGAGCAGCTGCGCCAGCGTATCGCCGTTTACTATCATCTGACGCCCTTAAACGAAGAGGATACCCAAAAATATATCCGTTACCGTTTAAAAATCGCAAGCGCCACCGGCAGGACGTATTTCACGGACAAGGCCATGGACATGATTTATCAGTTTTCTCAAGGGGTGCCGCGGCTGGTCAACCAGGTCTGCGACAGCGCCCTTTTAAACGGTTTTATTTACGAGAAGGACATCGTCGACGAGAACCTGATGCGCGAAGTGATCCGGGAATCGCCGGTCAGCCAAATCACCCTGACGGAGAAGAAAAAGTCTGAGATGGACGAAGAGTTTGACAAAATTATTGGTAACTAATTATGAGCCAAATCCACGAAGCCTTAAACAAAGTCAAACAGGAACGCGAGAAAAGGGGGCCCCTTTCCGGGCAGCCGCGGCCGATGTCCTTAGGGATCAATTATGCCGTCATATCGGTTTTATTGTTATTCGTTGCGATCGGGTCCATCTGGGTCAATATGAAGACGCTGGCTGAACTGCAAAACACGCGCGGAATTTCTCAAACGATGGCCCAGCACCTCGATGACCAGAAAAAAGAGCTCCTGGCCATGAGCCGGTACTGGAAACAAGAGGCGCAGGAGAAAAAAGCGCAGATGGCCTCACTTCAACAGGAGGTTCAGGAGATAAAAATTGCGTTTGCAAAAGTCGAGGACTTAAAGACCAACAACCGCCTTTTGCTGGATAAGTTCATTGCGTTGAATGACAAAGTGCAGAAGTTGGGCCAGCCATCTCAAGTTAATGACAAATGACTAATGTCAAATGATAAATTAATTGGCAATGGGTAATGACAAATGAGTTACAAGGAAAACATCGAACTTTTTAAAAGGTGTAATATTCTAAACAGGGAGGGCTTTAACTGACAATTTGCTATTTGTCATTAATTTGTCATTTGTCATTCTCAATTCGACATTAACCATTAACCTAATAAAGGATACCCCATGGGCAAAATCACCGAAGCCTTACGTAAAGCCGCCGACGACCGCCTCGAGCGGATCGACAAAATCAACCGCATCCGGGAACGCCAGGAACTGGTTATCCAGAAAATCGGGGACTCCAAAGTGGATCCGCGGATCGTCACCTATTTTGATCCCAAGGCCCTTATCAGCGAGCAGTATAAAATATTAAGGACCAATGTGCTTTCCGCGAATGCGAAGCGGCCGCTCAAGACGCTCGTCATTACAAGCTCCCTGCACTCCGAAGGAAAGACGATCACGGCCCTGAATCTGGCCATGGCCATCGCGCAATCGACGCAGAAGCCGAAGGTGCTCTTAATCGATGCGGACATGCGCCGGGGCCGCGTGGCCAGATACCTGGGGGTGGAACAAAAGACCGGCCTGACGGAAATCCTGACCGAAAAGGCTGATCCCTCCCAGACCCTGTTTCATATCGATATCGAGAATCTGACCTTTCTCTCAAGTGGCGCCGTCGCGGAAAATCCCGCGGAACTGCTGGCCTCCGATGGGATGCAGCGCCTTCTGGCGGACATGAAAACGCAGTTTGATCATGTCATTATTGATACGCCGCCTATTATCTCGGTCACCGATTCCGGTATCATCGGGGCGCTTGCCGACGGAGTCCTTCTGGTCATTCAGGCCGGCCGCACCCAGCGCGGTATCGTCCAGAGAGCGACTGAGCTTCTGGAGCAGGCCCACTGCAAAACGATCGGCCACGTGCTTACCAATATCGAATATCATTTGCCGGAGTATATTTACAGATACTTGTAACAAAAATAGAAGAGGGAAGTTAATGACAAATATCAAATGTCAAATTAATTGATAATGAGCAATGAAAAATGGGTGAGAAGGGTTTTGATATCTACGATCGGGCGTTTCAGTTGGCGGTTCGGACGGCAAAAATAATTGACCAGCTGCCTTTGACACAGACAACGCGGGAATACAGCAAGCAGTTAATACGTGCCAGCGGGTCAATTGGGGCAAATCTGGAAGAAGCAGACGGAGCACTAACAAGAAAGGATTTCATCAACAAGATTGGAATCTCGCGCAGAGAGGCGCGAGAATCGCGCCATTGGTTAAAACTCCTTGAAGCAACCGTGAATTGCGCGAATAAAACAATCGAAGACGAAATGCGATGGCTAATCAATGAAAGCAAGGAAAGTATGCTTATTTTAAGCGGCATTATCAAGAATACGAAGGATTCTGCTTAACAATTTGTCATTAGCCATTTGACATTAATCATCAACGGGGAGGTGCTTATGAGTCGTTACTTAATCACAGGCGGTGCCGGCTTCATCGGCTCCAACATCGCCGAACACCTGATTAAAAACGGGCACTTTGTCCGCGTGCTGGATAATTTCAGTTCAGGCAAAGACGAGAACCTGGCATTTGCCAATGGGTTAGGCAAAGACCGGTTTGAGCTTCTGCGCGGAGATATCCGCGACAAGGGAATCTGCGATGAGGCCTGCAAGGGCATGGATTATGTCCTGCACCAGGCGGCGCTTCGCTCGGTCCCCAAGTCCATGAAAGACCCTGAGAGCTATAACGACGTCAATATTAACGGCGTTCTTTTTATGCTCCAGGCAGCTTCAAAACACAAGGTCAAGCGTTTCGTCTTGGCCTCCTCCAGCTCCGTCTACGGCGACACGAATCAATTCCCGGAAGAAGAGACGCAGTATCCGCTTCTGATTTCACCGTATGCCTTAAGCAAATTGGCCGGCGAATATTACTGCCGCATCTTTTCAGAATTTTTCGGCGTCGAGACCGCGTGCCTGCGTTACTTCAACGTCTACGGCCCCAAGCAGGCCTTGGACGACGAATACGCGGTTGTGATCCCCAAGTTTATCCACTGTATCCTGCGCGATGAGCCGCCGCCCATCTTCGGCACGGGCAGGCAGTCGAGGGATTTTACGTATATCGACAATGTCATCTCGGCCAACATCCTCGCCGCCACGACACCGGACATTAAACACGAGGTCTTTAACGTCGCCAACGGCAAAGACCACACGGTCATGGAACTGGTTGAGACGCTCAACAAGATCATCGGCAAAAATATCAAACCGCGCTTTTTGGATCCGCGCCCCGGGGATGTCTTTAAGACCCACGCGGATATATCCAAAATTCAAAAAAAGCTGGGTTACAAACCACTCGTCAATTTTGAAAACGGCCTCCAGAAAACAGTAGAGTATTTCAAGCCTCGCACCACCTCGGAGGTGGTGCGAGGTTCACCGTTTTTAAAATGACCTCTCTCAAACACCAGACAGTATCCGGCATTAAATGGGTCTTTGGCGCCAGCATCGCCCAGCGCGTGATTGCCTTCGGGACGACCGTTGTTTTGGCGCGTGTCCTGACTCCGGCGGACTTCGGCCTGTTTTCGCTGGCCTTTGTCATGATTGACGGTTTTTCGCTCTTTAAAAGCTTAGGCTTTGATTCGGCCCTAGTAAGACGAAAAGAAGGGGATATCGCCGCTGCCTACAACACGGCCTTTTTTCTGATTCCGGCCATGGGCGTGATTCTGTTTGCGGCCCTGTTTTTCATCGCGCCCTTCGGTGCTCAGGCCCTGGGCAATCCCGGCGTAACCAACATCATCCGCGCCCTGGGGCTTGTCTTTGTCATCAGCTGTTTCGGCAAAGTCCCCCAGACGGTTCTTTACAGGGAGATGAAGTTCAAATACAAGGCCCTGGCCGAATTAGCCGGCCACATAACCTATGCGGCCGCGGCCCTCGGGCTGGCTTTAAACGGCTTCGGTGTCTGGAGCCTGGTGGCGGCTTATCTGTTGCGAAGTCTCATCCACATCAGCATAGAATGGATTGCCTCGGGCTGGCGGCCTAAATTTGAGTTCGATAAAACCATCGCCTGGGACATGTTCCACTTCGGAAAATACATCTTCGCCGGCGGGGCCCTGTGGTTTTTGAATAATAATCTGGACAATATTGTCATAGGGAAATATCTGGGCGTCACCATGCTCGGCTACTATGCGATTTCCGTCAATCTGGCCAATTTCCTGGCCGTCTATTTCCTGGGCAGGGTCGGTTTTGTCATGTATCCCGCGTACTCAAAATTGCAGGACGACCTTAACGACGTCAAGCGCGTTGTGCTCAAGACAACCCGGATGATCAGCGCCGTAGCCATGCCGTTTGCCTTTGGTGTTTTTACGTTTGCCCCGGATATTCTGCTCTTGATTTTCGGCGAAAAATGGCTGCCGGCCGCCGGGGCACTGCGGATTTTAGCCTGGGTGGGATTGATCCGGTCTTTAGGAGGCGTTCTCTGGCCTGTCTTTATGGCCAGGGGAAAGACAAAAGCCGATTTCCAGGTCAATCTGGCCTCTGTGGGCCTATTTTTCCTGCTGGTCATTCCCCTCGCCATCAAATTTCGACTGATCGGCGCGGCCTCGGCCTTATTAATTTCAACGGCTGCCGCCTTTGGAATCGGCATGATCCGAATCAGGAAATATTTGCGTTTGAATCCGTCGGAATTTCTTGCGGCCTTAAAGCCGGCGGCATACGGCTCCGTTATCATGAGCATTGCCGGCGGGACGGTAAAATATCTCACCCTGCACACCGGCGCCAAGTGGAACGCGGCTATTTCGATTGCGGCCGCCATCGTAACCTATGCGGTTGTTTCCTATTGCAACGATAAAAATCTGTATGCTGAGATCAAGACGAGTTTTCTGAATGCGAAGCCAAATTTGACATGATGCCTAGAAATCGGGGACAAGCTGGTTTTGAGCGCAAAGAAAAAAACGACGAGAAAAGTCCAAAAACACACCTACGAGGTGTGTTTTTGGAGGTGTGTTTTTGGGACTTAAATCTATGAACAATAAAAGTTTTGGTAAAGGACCGCGGCGGCAGAGCTATTATCTTCTTGGAAAGATGGCCAGATTTGTGTCCTTAAGTTTGGTTGAAAGAATAGCGGCAACCGGCCTCAAGCCCAATGATTTGACGCTCATTTCATTCGTGTTTTCCATCTTTGCCGCGCTGTTTTATTCATTCGGTTCATACCATGGGAATATCGCCGCGATGTTATGTTATTGGGCGTTTTTTATTGTCGATCATATGGACGGAGATCTTGCCCGGTATTTGGGAATGGAGAGCGTCACCGGCCAGATCAAGGATCATGTCTATGGGAAATTGACAATCATCTTGGTTTATCTGGGTATAAGCGCGGGCTTGGCCAGAACGCACGACCCTGCCCCGATATGGTTTACGGCTTTTATGCTGATGGCAGGCCTTTTGGGGTCCCAGAGCCTGCTTTCGAAGAGGAAAATGATTGTTATGGAGAAAAATATTGCCGGTCACAAATTTGATTTAAAAAAACAGTTTTCTCCAAGCGACAGCTTGCCAAGGATACTTTTTAAAGAGGTAACCGCTCTTCACATGGCAACGATTTATTTGATTTTAGTAGGGAGTATTTTCAATAAACTTTACTTCGCGCTTGTGCTCACGGCGGGTTATGTCTGGCTATACTATTTTTATCAAATATCAGCATCAATCAGCTATTTTAAAAGAGTGGATAAACAGGAGATCGGCGCATGAAAATTTCAGCGTTGATCCTTACGGGTGGAAGCGGCGCAAGAGTCAAAGGGATTGACTCTCCCAAGCAATTTTACGAGTTGTTAGGCGAACCCGTCTTTATTCATTCGTTGAAAACCTATGACCAGATCGAAAGCATAACCGATATCTATCTGGTGATTAATCAAAATTATCAGCAAAAATATGAGGACATATTAGGCAAATACAGCTTTAAAAAATTAAGGGCGCTGGTTCCCGGAGGCAGCGACCGCCAAATTTCTGTCGAAAACGGATTGGCGGCCATGGAAAAGACGGATATCGTTGTTTTGCAGGACGGGGCCAACCCGACGACGCGCGCCGAATTTATCGAAGAGTGCCTGGATGCCGCCCGCCGGCATGGGGCTTGCACGGGATGCGTTGCCTGCGAAGATACGGTTGTCAAGGCATCGCGTCATACAATCGAATCGGTGCTTGAACGCGCCGCGCTTGCCTGCACATGCTCACCGCAGGTCTACAAATTTGATCTTCTTTGCAGGGCCATGAAAGAAGGGAAAAAGGGGAATTTGACTGACCGCCCGACGGTGGAGCTCGTCCATCGCTTAAATCACAAGGTGGCGTTGGTTTATTGCAAATTTGCGACAATAAAAATTGCAACCTTTGAGGATTTCTATGCGGCTGAACAGATATTAAGGAAAAATAAATGCCGAAAGTGAGTGTCATCATTCCAACATATAACCGTGCCGGCTGCATCACGGATGCCATCAACAGCGTCTTAAAGCAGACGTATCAGGACTTTGAACTGCTTATTGTCGATGACGGGTCAACCGACAATACCCGGGAAATTGTCAATGCGTATATCCGGCAATACCCGGCGAGGATACGGTATATGGTGCAAGCGCATAAAAATGCGCCAAGCGCCTTAAACCGGGGCATACAAGAAGCCCAAGGCGAATATATCGCGTTTTTAGATTCCGACGATTTTTGGTTTCCGGATAAGCTGGAAGAACAAATAAACGTCATGGACAAGACCAGCGCCGGGCTTGTGCATACCGCAAGATATGAAGAAGACACGGCAGGGAATACGCCTCTTGTTATCCGCCCCCAAATGCCGGCGAGAAACAGGACAGAGTTTTTAGAGGGCAGAACGCATATCTCCATGACCGTATTGACGCCAAAGAAAGTCCTTCAAAAGGCGGGGATGTTTGACGAAGCGTTTACGGTGACTTATGACACCGATATGCGGCTAAGGATCGCCAAAGATAATGAAATTGTCTTTATCGATAAACCGTCGATGACTGTACGAAAGCACGGCGACGGCCAGCTGACCTCAAAAATGATTCCGATGTTTGAAGCCCGCGTTGTTATCGCTAAAAGAATGTTAGAAGACCAAGATATCCGGGTTTCCAAGAGGTGGTGGCGGAAAAAACTGTTAAAAAGCTATTATCAGCTTTCCATTCGGTATTTTAAGCAGCGGAATTATCGGAAAAGCATGGGAAATTTAATGAAAGCCGCATCCCACCTGTGAGGTGGACGGGGCCACACATTAATCGACTTGATCGTAGTAGTGTTAGTCATTGCTTGACATAGAATATATTCTATGTTATCTATAATATTGCATATAAATTAAAACTCTAATATTTTTGGGGGGTATTGATGGAATTACGCGAAAAACTGAATTTTATTCTCAGGGAAACCAATCCATGGTGGAAAGCAGGTTCTTTTACCATTAAAGGGTACTGCGAACGAGACATTTACCCGGCGATTACGAAGTTTCTCTCGTTGCCGCAGATTATCGCCCTGGTTGGCTTGCGGCGGACCGGCAAGACGACCATGATGCTCAAGGTCATCGAAGAGCATTGTTCCAAAATTCCGCCGGCCAACATCCTGTATTTCTCCTTCGATGATTTTTCCGAACTTGACCTGGAAGATCTTTTAAATGCCTACAGGGGAATTCATCCTGAAATTAATCTGGATGAAGGGCGGTTTCTGTTTTGTTTCGATGAAATTCAGAAATTAAGGTCATGGACGGACAAAATCAAAAAAATATATGACCGCCATAAGAATATCAAGATCTTGGTCAGCGGATCCGAGAGCTTGTTTCTGCGCAAGGATATCAAAGAATCCCTGGGGGGACGCATATTTGAGTTTCGGGTCAATCAACTGAACTTTGTGGAATATCTGGCCTTTTCCAGACGTCAGGATTTTCTGGCCAAGCCGGAACTTTACCAAAATGAAATTCTCTCTGCCTTGCGTATCTATATGAAAATAAACGGGTTTCCAGAACTGGTCAACGTCACCGACGAGATGGTGATCCGCAAGTATTTAAAAGAGACGGTCGTTGATAAAATTCTTTATAAGGATATTCCGCAATTGTTCAGGGTGCGAAATACCGGGGTATTGAGCGAGATACTGGATTTGATAATGTTTCAGCCGGGCCAGATTATTGATGTCGCGCGCTTGTCCAAAGAGCTGGGGCTGAGCAGGCAGGCCGTCGCGTCTTATCTGGATTATCTGGAGAAGGCCTTTTTGATCCGGAAGCTTTACAATTTTTCGCGAAATCTACGCAAGCAAAAACGGGCATTGAAAAAATATTATCCTGCGATTGTTTTTGCGCAGACGGTTGAGGACAAATTTGCCCTGTGTTTTGAAAATATCCTGGTTTGGCAGCTGGATGCGCAATTCTTCTACAGGGACGCTTATAAAAACGAGGTAGACATCGTTTTGGCCGGGGAGCAAAAGGATATCATGCCTGTGGAAGTTAAAACCGGCGACGTGGACCTCAAAGGACTCAGGGTATTTATGCAAAAAAACGGGCTTGAACAGGCGGTCGTTGTCACAATCGATAAATCCGGACAGCGGGATGGGGTTACACTAGTGCCCTTTTGGAAATATTTGAAAAACGTTCGCGACAAAAATGCGGCGGCTTGGAGGGAGTAATGGAGGGGACGTTGATCAAAGTATTAAAGTCATGCGCTCCCCCCTGGGGGTGATTGGCATAAAAACTTTGACGTATGAGGTCAAAGAGGCGGGGATTGACAAATACCCATTTGTATATTATATTTCTTATTGATGTTAAAAATAGCATCTTGGAGAAATACATGAAGTACATTGAATTCAGGGAGATCATGGGACGGGAGTTCACGGTTTTTTCGCTTGCCGATATACGGCAGGCAGACCCCGCGTTTCACCGCAGACGGCTCAACGAATGGCGGGAAAAGGGTTACATCCGCAAGGTCATTAAGGGGTATTACATATTTTCTGACCTGGCGCGAGATGAGAAAATCCTGTTTGAGATCGCCAATCGTATTTACGCGCCTTCCTATGTTTCTTTCGAAATGGCGCTTGCTTACTATCACCTGATACCGGAAAGCGTCTATGGGATCACCTCGGCATCAACGCGTAAGACCATGGGTTTCCCGACGACGCTGGGGGAGTTTACTTACCGTGCCATACAACCGAAGCTGTATTTCGGTTTTGAATATGTTCCAAGTCATGGCCGGTATTGTAAAATCGCTTCCCCTGAAAAGGCGCTGCTGGATTATTTTTATCTTAATCCCGAGCTTGACGACGCTGAAAAGTTCGCGGCCCTGCGCGTGAACCGCGAGGAATTGGCCAAGGCCGTTGACCGTCGAAAAATGAGCAGTTATTTAAGCGCCTACGCGCAAAAGTCTCTTAAGAAAAGAGTGGCGGCTTTTTGGGAGTATATTAAGCATGCTTGAGTTTCGTCAGATCGAGTCTTTCTATCCTGAACATCTGCGTCCTTTTAAGCGCAGCATTTTGCGGGAATATCTGCAGTACAAGATTCTTGCGGTAATTTTTGGCGGTAAATTTGGCGCGAAGCTTGTGTTTATGGGCGGTACGGCGGTCCATATCGCGCACGGGCTTGGGCGTTTCTCGGAAGATCTGGATTTTGACAATCAGGGGCTCTCGCGGGACGATTTCCGTTTTTTGGTTCAAAATATTTCGCGAAATTTGACCCTTGAGGGTTTTGCTGTACAGACGGGGGTTTCCTTTAAGGGGGCATTTAGCGCGGATATCAAGATTACGGGCCTTTTGTTTGAGATCGGCCTTTCCGGCCACAAGGAAGAGAAGGTGCTGGTAAAAATTGATGCCGAGCCGCAGAATTTTGGATATTCGCCGCAGCGCGTGATTATTAACAAGTTTGATGTGCTTGCAGGCATAAGCGTTGTCCCTATAGATATTCTTCTTGCCCAAAAGTTTTACGCCATCCTTAATCGCCGGCGGGCCGTGGGAAGAGATTTTTATGATGCGATGTTTCTGGCGGGGAAAACGAGCCCTAACTTTGGGTATTTGAAAGCGAAACACAAAATTGCCGATATGCCGGCTTTGAAGACCGCGCTTCTTGATCGGTGCGCAAGGCTTGATTTTAACCAGCTTGCCGGGGACGCGGCCCCGCTCGTGTTTATTCCCGGTGACGCGAAAAAGATTAAACTATTCCCGGAGTTTGTGCGGGGGATGGGGTAATGTATGAAACTTAGTGTCATCATTCCAACCTATAACCGCTGCGAATGCCTTAAGGCCGCCTTGAATAGCCTTTTAGTGCAGGAGGAGATCGAACCCGGCGATTTTGAAGTCCTGGTCGTTGATAACAACTCAACTGACAATACGAAAACGATTGTTGGGTCTTTTGAGAAGAACTTTAATGGCAGGATGAAATATATTTTTGAGCAGAAACAGGGTGTAGCGCACGCGATTAATGCCGGTATTATTGCAAGTAAGGGCGAATTGGTCGCCACGATCGGCGACGATTGCCGCGTGGATACAAAGTGGGCCGCTAAGATTAGATCGGTGTTTGAAACAAAAAATATCGATCTGTTGGCGGGAAAGATCATCGCCCGGTTTGACGGGCCCTTGCCCCCTTGGATTGATTTATCAAAGCTCCATGGCCCATTGGCACATTACGATAAAGGGGAGCACTATTTGGAAAGCACCAAAGACCGGCGCATCATCCCCACGGGGGCGAACACCATACTGAGACGTGCCGCGATTGACGCGTATGGCGCCTACCGTCCTGCGGGAAGGGCGGAAGATACCGAATTGGGCGTTCGTTGGCAAAGGATGGGAGCAAAAATCGCGTATTCTCCTGATGTGGTAGTTTACCACTACAATGAAAGCGCGCGGTTAACGAAACAATATTTTAGGAAATGGTTTTTTCTGTGCGGGAAAAATTGGTTTCTTATTTTTAGGGAGAAGTACCGCTCCGGCAGGCTGTTCTTAAAAGTCCCTCTGTGGGTCTATAAGGAATTGCTTCAATGTGTCGTGAAATATGTCCGGTCTCTGGCGGGGAGGCATCAACGTGAAACTTTTTTTCATGAAGCCATTATTTGTTACTATTGCGGCATCATATGGGGATGTTTTGGTTTGAACACAAATTTTGAGAATTTGCGCTGAATCTGTGTCCCTTGGATGTTTTAACATGGACCTTATGCCAAACTTGACATTGCTTTCGTCATATGGCATAATTTATGACGATGAACACGACAAACAAAAACCCGTTACCGGCACCCGGCTATCTTGAACGCCAGGTGGACATCAAAGCCCTTTTAACGGGGAAGTCTTATTTTTTATTCGGGCCGCGCCAGACCGGAAAAAGTTCTCTGATCGCGCATTCCCTGAAAGACGCGCGCGTTTATAATTTGCTGGACAACACGTTGTTCCTTGACCTTAACCGGAACCCCGGGAGGATATCCGAAGAGCTTACGGCGCGCGACAAAATAGTCGTCATCGATGAAATCCAGCGCCTGCCGGATCTGTTGAACGAAGCGCACCGGCTGATCGAAGAGCGGGGCGTGCGGTTTCTTTTGACGGGGTCAAGCGCGCGGAAATTACGCCGCGGCGGCGTCAACCTTTTGGGCGGCCGCGCACGCACGCAGTATTTTCATCCGCTTACCGTGAAAGAGCTTGGCCCGCGTTTCGACTTAAAGCGCGCGCTCAATTCCGGCCTGATCCCGTCTATTTATTTTTCCACCGATCAGGACGCCGACCTGGAGGCTTACACCGGCAATTATTTACAGCAGGAAATTGTCGCGGAAGGGGCGACGCGCAATATCCCGGCGTTCAGCCGTTTTTTGAAAGTGGCCGCGTTATGCAACGCCGCGGTCGTTAATTTTACCAATACCGCCAACGACGCCCAGGTGCCACGCACGACAATTTATGAATATTTCGAGATCCTCAAGGACACCCTGATTATCCACGAACTGCCCGCCTTCCGGAAAGGCAGCCGGCGCAAGCCCATCCGTTCGTCCAAGTATTATTTCTTTGATACCGGCATCGCGCGGCAGATGCAAGGGCGCGGTATTTTGAATGAAGGGACGCCAGAATTCGGCGGGGCGTTCGAAACATTTCTGATGCATGAACTCACTGCCTTCCGGGATTACAGGCGTCCTGTCCGGTTAAGCTTCTGGCGTTCGACAAGCGGGTTCGAGGTGGATTTTATCATCGATGACCATACCGCCATCGAGGTCAAGGCCAAGTCCGTGATCACGGCGGATGACCTGCGTTCTCTCAAGGCTATCGCCCAGGAGCACCGCTTTAAGCGTCTTGTCTGCGTATGCCTTGAAAAACGGCCGCGAAAAACAAACAACATCGAAATCGTTCCTTATCAGGATTTTCTGGAAGAACTATGGTCATAGAACATCACCCCCTGCACTCCCGGAGTGTACCGGCTCAGTGTTTATTCCCGGTGACGCGAAAAAGATTAAACTATTCCCGGAGTTTGTGCGGGGGATGGGGTAATGTAGATGAGTTACGGCCACCCCCGAGGTGGACGGGGCATTGCATTGAAACGACTTTTCTCTAGAAACATAGCCAAAAGAAAAAGATTATGCCAAAAATTAGCGTGGTTGTAGCGACATACAATCGCTGTGAGAGTCTCATCAAAGCCCTTCAAAGCATCGCGGACCAAACAGGGATTGATAAAGCTGATTATGAAATCATCGTTGTTGACAATAATTCCACTGATAAAACAAAAGAAATCGTTGAAGGCTTTAAGAGAGCTTTCCCGGGGAATCTTATCTATCTATTTGAACAGCGCCAGGGGAAAACCTTTGCCCTCAACAAGGGAATCGAGTCCACCCGAGGCGAGATTATCGCGATGACCGATGATGATTGTGTCGCTGATCGCAACTGGCTCGCAAATATATGGAAAACTTTCTCTACGAAAAATATCGACTTATTGGCCGGCAAGGTGATTGCTGAATGTGATGGTGCGTGGCCTGAATGGCTGGACAAAACAAAACTGCACGGCCCCTTGGCCCACCATGACAAAGGAGATAAATACTTTGAAAATGATGATGTCCGAAAAATCCTTGTCACCGGTGCCAACATGATTTTCCGGCGGACCTCCGTTGAAAAATTTGGCAATTTCCGTTTCTCCGGCAGGTCTCAAGATACCGATTTGGCCTATCGCTGGGCGAATTTGGGCGCCAAAATTGCCTATTCCCCAGAGGCGGTTGTAATACATCACAACGACCCCCGTCGGCTCACGAAGAGTTATTTCCGGAAATGGTATTTTCTGGGGGGTAGAAACAATTTGATTATTTTTAAAGAAAATTTTTTCACGGGGAGGTCGTTTCTTGGAATACCTTTGTGGGTTTTCAGAGATCTCTTTGTGACTCTGATGAAATATCTAAGGAGTTTTTTACTGCCGCGAGAAAATGCGTTCGAACACGAAGTTTTTCTTTTTTATTACTTAGGCATCATTAGCGGTTGTTACGATTTAAAATGCGAGAATTTGCGCTAATAAATAACAGGGAAATCCATTGAAATGGATATAGGACGGACAGGCAAAGACTTTATCAAAAGAGCGTTCCCCGGATTATATTCCCGTTGGGCCGGTTACAAGGAAACACTTTGTCGAAAGGACATCCAGGGGATCTTATCCCAAACTGAAAGCCCTCAATGGTATGATTCCGAGGCGATCTTTCAAGAACTTCAGTCAAGACACCCTCCCTATCCAGAATACGGCTATGATACCTATCGCACATGGGAAAGAGGAGTGGACCGAGCCGCCCATCTTATAGAAACGATAGAAGATCTGCGTCAACCGGGGTTGAATATCCTTGAAGCCGGCTGCGGTGATGCAATGGCCGGGCATGCCTTTGCGTGCTATGGACATCAAGTGACGCTTGTCGATATCGAAGACTGGCGGGATGGGAGATCAAAACATCTTCGCTTCATTCAAGGTGACCTCTCTCGAGTCCTCCCGCTGGCATCGGAGGCGTATGATCTTGTGTATTCTTTCAATACCCTCGAGCATGTCAAAGAACCGGCAACAATGTTGTCGGAACTCATACGGATCTGCAAGGCGGAAGGATATATCTACTTAAAATTTAATCCTTTATATTCAAGCCCGTGGGGATTGCATGCCTCTGCCTCTTTACGGATGCCATATCCTCAATTCATCTTTTCTGAGAACTTTATAACGAAAAAGGTGAAGGAGCTGGGAATATTTGATCTGGGAAGAGAAAAAGATGAACTCCAGCCATTGAATGGGTGGAGTTGTGAGCAATTTATTTCGACATTGAAGAATTCGGGTTGTGAAATTGTATTTTTAGAAAAGATAAAAACTCAAGCTCACTTGAATATCATCAAAGAATTCCCTTTGGCTTTTCGAGGGAGGGGATTATCTTATGAAGACGTCACAATCTCCGGTCTGTCTATGCTGCTTAGAAAAAACAATAATGTCATGAGCGGCAATACCAAAGTTTAAAAATTTACGATGAAAATAGCTATTGTTGCCGGGATTTTCCCAAAAATTTCAGAAACATTTATTTTGAATCAGATCGTGAGCTTAATTGAATTGGGCCATGAAGTCAATATTTTTGCCCTTTGGAAACCGGCGGCAGACGAGAAAATTCACAACACCGTTTTCGATTATGATCTTTTAAAGAAAACTTATTATTTCGATATTCCGGAAAAGAGATTCAAACGGTTGTTTGCGGCACTTGAAATTATATTTAAAAATATCCATCGTTATCCGAAACAAATTAGCCAATGTTTTGATTTTCAAAAGTATACGCTGTATGAGGCATTAAACAACTTGTTTAAAATTGTCCCATTTTTAGACGGGCACTTTGACGTCATCCATTGTCATTTTGGTCCGAATGCGAATGAGTTCATATTTTTAAAAGAAATTATTAAGAATACTAAAATGTTTGTGACATTCCACGGTTATGACATTCGACTTGGCTTGAAAGATAAGGGAAGTATGTACAAAGAGTTATTTGAAAAAATTGATGGGGTTTATGTAACATGCCAATATTGCAACGACATGCTTGAGAGTTTTGGTTGCCCCAAGGAGAAACTTATTATCCTGCCTAACGGGATTGATATGGACAAGTTCAGCCCTTCTCAAAAACATAATGGCTCCAAAGTCGTTATCACCACCGTGGGGCGGCTTGTTAAAGAAAAAAATATTGTTTTTGGCCTTCATATACTCAAGGCTTTGGTGGAGGAAAAGCATCGTCATTTCGAATATTATGTTGTTGGAGATGGATATATGAGAGAAGAAATTAAACACGCGATCCATGAGTTGCATTTGCAGGACACTGTCCATCTCTTGGGCGCTTTGACGGAAAATGAAACGATCGATGTCCTTAAAAAGACGGACATACTTCTGTTGCCAAGTGAAAATGAGGCTTTTGGCGTGATATTGCTTGAAGCGCAGGCGATGGAAATTCCAGTCATTGCGACTGATGTCGGAGGTGTCAAAGAGGCCATGATTGATAATAAAACTGGTTACCTTATCTCTTTTGATGCTCAGGTTGCAAAGGATAAAATCATGAAACTGGTTAATGACCAATCAGTATTAGATAAAATGGGGAAAGAAGGAAGAAAATTTGTCGAGGAAAATTTTAATATTAAACCGATAATAAAACGCATGGTAAGTACTTACAATCTGGCATGACAAGCTTAAAACCATTAGTTAGTGTTGTTATCCCTACATACAATTGCGCTCGATATTTAAGAGAAACTTTGGACAGCGTGCTGGAGCAGACCTGTCAGGATTTTGAGATCATCGTTGTGGACGACGGTTCGACGGACGATACCAGGGAGCTTGTAAATTCTTACGCGCGGCGTTGTCCGGATAAAGTCCGTTATATCCATCAGGAAAACGGCGGGCCGTCCAAGGCGCGCAACACAGGCATCCGCAATGCCGGTGGAGAATTCATCGCGTTATTGGATGCCGATGACAAATG
>MHGQ01000065.1 GCA_001805645.1 Omnitrophica WOR_2 bacterium RIFCSPHIGHO2_02_FULL_50_17
ACAAGATCTACTACCGCCTTATTGCCGTCATTGAATCTCTGCGCGGGAATCCTTATCAAGGGAAAAAATTGAAGGGGAAGCTCAAAGGAGATTACTCCGTGCGTGTCGGGGATTATCGTGTCGTTTATTCAGTCCAGAGAGCGAAATTGATCATTCACGTCATTGATATCGGACACCGGCGGGAAATTTATCGTTGAATGGACACAGGGTAAGCCCTTCAGCAATTTGACGCACCCGAATACCTTTTAGCGTTTCCTGCCCCGCAACCTATCAACGCCCGCCTAAAATATCTGAAGTGCTTTGCTTTTTCTCCGGACGTATGGTATAAAAAACTGCCATGTTCGACATTAAACTCATTCGGGAAAATATTGAAGCCGTCAAAAGCGGCCTGGCCGCCAAGAATGTCAAGATCAGCCTGGAGGACATCATTCAGCTTGACCAGAAAAACCGCCAGCTTCTGATGGCGGTTGAGGAGTTGCGCGGCCAGAAGAACACGGCCAACGACGAGATCAGCCGCCTTTTGAAGGAAAAAAAGGACCCCAAAGAGAAAATTTCCTCCATGAAGGCGATCGCGGCGGGGATTGATCATCTGGAACCGCAGATCAAAGAGATCCAGATGAGGATTCAGGACTGTCTTCTGGGTATTCCCAATCTGCCTCACGCGTCCGTGCCTGTCGGCGGGATTGAAAAGAATCAAGTCGTCCGAAGCTGGGGTGAGCCTAAGACGTTCGACTTCAAGCCCAGGACTCATGTTGAGATCGCCGAGCAGTTGGATATCATCGATTTCAAGCGGGCGGCCAAACTTTCGGGGTCGCATTTCGTCCTGTTCAAGCGCGCCGGGGCGCTCCTGGAGCGCGCGCTCATCAATTTCATGCTGGATGTGCATACCCGCGAGCACGGTTACACGGAAGTATTCCCTCCGGTCTTGGTCAACCGGGAATCTATGACGGGTACAGGCCAGCTGCCGAAGATGGAGGCGGATATGTACCGGTTGAAAGAGGAGGATCTTTTCCTTGTCCCCACCGCGGAGGTGCCGGTCACCAATATTCACCGCGGCGAGGTTTTGGATGAAGAAAAACTGCCCATTTGTTACGCGGCGTATACGCCATGTTTTCGCCGGGAAGCCGGTTCTTACGGCAAAGAGACTAAGGGACTGGTGCGCGTGCATCAGTTCGACAAGGTCGAGTTGGTTAAGTTTGTCCGGCCGTCGGATTCTTATGATGAGCTGGAAAAACTCGTCGGTCATGCCGAGAAGATTTTTCAGCTTCTGGGACTGCCGTACCGCGTGCTTCTTCTGGCGAGCGGCGATTTGAGTTTTGCCGCCGCGAAATGTTACGACATTGAAGTGTACGCCGCCGGTTTGGACAAATGGCTGGAATGTTCCAGCTGTTCGAATTTCGAGGATTTCCAGGCCCGGCGGGCTGATATCCGTTTCAAGGGAAAGACGACTCCTAAGCCGATGTTTGTTCACACGCTCAATGGTTCTGGTGTGGCCTTGGCGCGCACCGTCGTTGCGATCCTGGAGAATTATCAAACCAAAGACGGAGATGTCATCATCCCCGAGGTCTTACGGCCTTATATGGGAGGTTTGGAAAAGATAAGGAGGTCATAGTGGGCGAAGGACTTATTTTCATAGCCAAAATTATTCTTGCCGTCGTCATTTCCCCTGTTGTCTATTCCTGCGCGCTCAATTTCTACGATCATCTGGACGTTTATCCAACCTCTCTGATAGAGTTCTTCAGGTGGGGCGTGTTCGGATTTGTCCTGGTATTTCTTTTTGTGTATCCCTTCCGCTACTTATATCAATTCGGCCAGAACGTCATGACAGGGATTTTCAAATTTTTGACGCCCCTCGATCGTGCCGTTGCCAGGGTTGTGCCGTTTTTTACAGTGGTTATTTTGGCGAGTTTTTATATTGCCGGCAAGTTTTTTGACATAACGGCGTATGTCCATTATTTTATGTTTTTCGCAGGCTTTTCCATGGCTATGCATATCCTTCTTCTGGCGCAGGAATTGCAAGGAGAAGAAGCATCGTTTATTAAATCCTCCTATTTTCTAAGAATGAGCGTGTATTTTGTCCTTAGCGTGTGCATGACGGTTTTGCTTCTGGATTTGGCCGTCTGGAAATGGACGTTTTTAAAGTTTTTCAGCGCGATGTTTGAGGATGCCCGCGACATTTATATGCTGATGGTTCGGCGGATACTTTAAGACTTCTCGCCTCTGGCTCGAAGTCCTCAAGCTTTCCTGGGATAAAAGATTCAAAGGCAGCTTTTCGGAGAGGTGGCTGAGCGGTCATTTTGAGCGAAGCGAGAAATGAGTTCGAGGAACGCAGTGACGAGAACTCTTGGCATTTGTACGTCATCGAATGTCGCACAGGAGAATTGTACGTCGGTATTTGTAAAGATGTTGCCCAGCGGGTGAGATTGCATAATACAGGCAGGGCGACACGGTATACGAAATATAGAATTCCGGTGAAATTGATTTATAGTGAGTTTTGTGGTGACTATCGAAGCGCCAGGAAAAGAGAGCGGGTTGTGAAGAAGTTTTCGCGCGAGAAGAAAATAGCGTTGGCAGAGAAGATTAAGACCTCTCACCCATAAAACGGGTTCGAGGTCCCAAAAATTTTCTGCGAAAATTTTTGGGAGAGGTGGCTGAGCGGTTGAAAGCGGCGGTCTTGAAAACCGTTACCCCGCTTTGCGGGGTCTAGAGTTCGAATCTCTACCTCTCCGTAAATAATAAGCGCAGGGTTCTCCGCCTCCCAGCAATCACCAACATCCTGCGGCTCTTTTGGAATTCCCCTCATAATCATATTTTTAAGAATTTTATGTTATACTTTTATCAGAAACTTTGGCTTCAGCGGGAATCAAATCAATTAAATGAATTAATGATTGGCAAAGACAAATGTATTGGCTAAAATATAAATCCTGTAAAGATTTTATTTTTTTCAACACTTTGTCTCGCCGTTGGCGGAACGGGGTTACAACTTTCCAAGGAATGAAGATCCATCAGATACCCCGCTGCCAAGATCGGGGGGTATAGAAGGCTTCATTTTGATAGTACGAGCGTAAAAAATATTATGAGCCACAATCGTCCCAAAGAGAAAATAGGCGGTTCCATTGAACATGCTTCCATTCTGAGGAAATTCACCATCCTCTTTCTTCTAATGTCCGTTATCCCCATGGTGGTCCTTTATTACTTTTATATTCAAATACAGGATTACGGCAGCGTCCAGCTTACACCCAGTGAATTCAATTTGACCCTTACTTTTATCGTCTTGGGTATTATTGTCGGATACGCTTCAATGCGGGGAGTCTTAGAGCAGTTGGTCAAGATGACGGACGCTAATCGGAAAGCCTTGGAAAGCATTTTAAGCCCCGAGAAGATTCGTGAGCTTAGCCAGGAAAAAAATGAAATCGCCGTTCTGGCCCATTCTTTTACGGTTATCACAGAACGTTTGGAGGAAAACATTCGCAGTCTGGAACTTGCCAGAAAGACACTTCACTCGGTTATGTCCAAGGTAGGCCAGGGCATCTCCAATATGCAAAATATCGATACCTTTCTTGAGTTGATTTTGGAGACGGTGACCGAGGGGCTCACGGGAAAGATGGGGACGATCCTTCTTCTAAATGACGATAAGAACAGTTTTTTTATTAAGACCGTTTATGGGACGGATTTAAACACATGGAAACAAATCAAGATTGAAATAAAAGAAAAATCGACGTTGCGTTCTATCCTTGATGCCAAAAAGCCTCTGCTTTTATCCGAAGATATCTCTGACTTTCAGGAAGTCAAAGAATGTGCGCGTTGGTTTAAGGCCCCAATGATCTGTGCGCCGTTGGTCGTTAAGGAAAAGGTCTTAGGGCTGGTGATTGTGAGCGGCAGGCGGATGCCGGGGGGGTTTGAGGAGAACGAAATGGGCCTTCTTGCCAATGTGGCCTCCCAGACGGCCGTCTCTATTGAGAATTCCCACCTCAATGAGGACATGGAAAAGACTTATTTTGAGACTATTTCGGCGCTGGCCCTGGCGGTGGATGCCAAGGATAAATACTCGCGCGGCCATCTGGACCGTGTGGCTAAACACTGCGTCCTTATCGCGAAGAAACTGGGCCTGGAGGAAGGGGATATCCAGACGCTGCGGGATGCGGCCCGGCTTCATGACCTGGGCAAGATCGGCATTCCCGACGAAGTTCTTCAGAAGAAAGGGCCCCTCAATCATCAGGAGTGGCTCTTGATGCGCAAGCACCCCGAAATCGGGGAGAGCATTATCAAGCCTATTCGGTCATTGAGTCATCTTTGCGATATTGTCCGTCATCATCATGAGAAACTCGACGGCAGCGGCTATCCAGACGGATTGAAGGGCGATGAGATCATGCCTTTAGCGAGGATCACGACGATTGCCGATATTTATGATGCCCTCACCTCCGACCGTCCCTATCGACCCAAGATGGCTCAGAAGGAAGCGTATGAACAGCTTCGTAACATGGAGGATAAGATCGATCAGGATATCGTCGGGGCTTTTATCGATGCCTTAAACGAGCAAAATGACCAGAACAATGCCTAGCGCCTTGTCCCCTACGGCAAAATGGACAAGGTGCTAGTCCTGCCGTGCCTGTGCCCCTTAAGGCGGAATATTTCCCAGTCCTGTAAACCAAAATGTTCATTTTGAGCCCTTCGCTGGTTTATCTTTATCGAAGGGCGAAAAATGATCTCGAGGAATGTAATGACGAGAGATCCAGTGCTGGCTGAGTTACAGACTTCTCGCCTTCGGCTCGAAGTCCTCAAGCTTTTCTAGGGATGGGGGGATGTTAGGAATTTTTTAGGAGAGTCCGCCTCTCCAAAATCTTTGATTTTGGAGGGCGAGACTTCTCCAGAAATTTTCACAGAAAATTTCTGGAGAGGTGGCAGAGTGGTCGAATGCGGCGGTCTCGAAAACCGTTACTCCGCTTTGCGGGGTCTTGGGTTCAAATCCCAACCTCTCCGTTTATTTTTTTCTAAAATAAAATTTTTGTGTTATTCTAATGGACTTAAAAATGTTTTATGTTTACGTCCTTGTTAATGAAAGTAAAATTAAGACGTATGTAGGAAGCACTGAAAATTTGAACAAACGTTTGGAAGAGCACAATGCTGGTAAGGTGAAATCATCAAAGCCGTATCGGCCTTATAAGATTTTGCATTATGAAGAATTTGATTCTTTGGCCGGAGCTCGAAGAAGGGAAGTTTATTATAAAAGTACGTCCGGCAGAAGAAAATTGTCTGAGATCTTGCAAAGAAATCATTCGTAATTCGGGAGAGCCCGCCACTTCCTCTAAATTTGAGGAAAGTGGCGAGGCTTCTCCAGAAATTTTCCAAGAAAATTTCTGGAGAGGTGTCTGAGCGGTTGAAAGAGCACGCTTGGAAGGCGTGTGCTTCGCTCTGCGGAGCCGAGAGTTCGAATCTCTCCCTCTCCGCCATTTTTGCTTTGCAAAGAGGCAAGAGATAATGGATATTGAAGAAGCTTGGACAAAAGCCCTCAAGGGAACGGAGATTATTCGTGCCCGTGTGCAGGCTTTGCTGAGCCTGAGCGCCACTCACGTTCCGTATGTTTTGTTGTCGGAATCATCCGTGAATATGGGGGATACGGTCGTGCGCAAAGGAGAGATAGTTGTCGAGAAGCCGTCTTTGATTATCCCGCCGAACAATCCGCAGTTTTTGGGCTTTGAATTTGAGGGTGCGGAGGGCTTCGATCAAAATTCTCTCATTAACTTTTTGATTGTGCGCGGGGTGACGATTCCGTCTCTTCGTTACGATAACCGGACAGGCACGCTGGATATTTATGAGGACAAACTCTCCGCCGCCATCAAGCATTACAAGGAACTCCTTCAGAGGCAGGAGGACGTGCAAACGGGACTGCTGGCCGGGCCGGAGGATTGCTGGCAGTTTTCCCTCTTGATTTTTATCTGCACCCAGATTGCCCGTAACGTTGACCAGGATATTCGGAAATTGTTGGACGGATATCACAAGAAAAACGGGAACTAATTTTTTGATGCGAAGAATCCTCTCTCATTTTTTTATCATAACATTTTATTTGTTCTTTCCTTGTTCCGCTCCGGCCTTCGAGGGCAGGTCCTCCAAACATATCTTAGATAACGGACTGACTGTTCTTATCCGTGAAATGCCGGCCAGTCCTGTTGTGTCGGTGTACGCCCTTGTCAAAACGGGCTCGGCGACCGAGGGGGAATATCTGGGGGCAGGGATTTCGCATTTCTTGGAACACATGCTTTTTAAGGGGACGACCCAAAAAGGCGTGGGCGAGATTGCGGCCCAAATCCAGGCCGTCGGCGGAACGATCAATGCCCTGACGGGCATGGACTATACGATGTACACGATTACGGTTCCCTTCGAGGTCTTTGACACGGCCCTCGATGTGCTTTCGGATATGTTGATGAACTCGGTGATAGATCCGGAGGAGATGGAAAAAGAGCGGGAGGTTATTTTCGGGGAAATGCGCCTCTACAAGGATAATCCTGACCGCCAGATCAGCCGGTTAGTTTTTCAGAATACTTACATCCGTCATCCCTACCGTCATCCCATTATCGGATATGAAGAATTGCTGGCGAAGGTTACACGGCAGGATCTCCTGGATTATTATCACAGTCATTACGCGCCCAATAATATGATTCTCTCGGTCGCGGGTCACACGGATACGACTGTCATCCTGCCTAAAATCCAAGAGGCCTTTAAAGATTTTAAGCCGCAGAGATACATCTCCCGGAACCTCCCCCTGGAGCCGCCTCAGATAAGCCGGCGGCGGTATGAAGAGGAATATCCCACCCAGTTAACGCGCCTCGCCATGGCCTTCCCTGGGGTGGGTCTCCTCGACCGGGACCTCTATGCCCTGGATGTCCTTGCGATGATTTTAGGAGAGGGCGAGAGTTCACGGCTTTATCTGAGCGTCTATAAGAAAAAGGGACTGGTGCATCAGATTTCCGCCTCCAATTTTACGCCTGCGGATCAAGGCCTCTTTGAGATTGATGGCTTGCTGGAGGAGGAGCGTGTGCAAGAGGCTGTCGGCGCGGTTTTAGACGAAATTGAACTTATCAAAGAAGAAGGGGTCAAGAAAGAAGAGCTGGAGAAGGCCAAACGGCAGGTCTTAAGCGATCATATTTTTCATTATCAAAGGGCCTCCCATGTGACTTATTCCCAGGCCGTGGATGAGGCTTTCGCGGGGGACTATCTATTCTCTGAAAAATATGTCGAGGCCGTTCGCAAGATTCGCAATGAGGACATCAAACGTGTGGCCAGACAGTATCTCATGGATTCGGTCATGACAATCGTTGTGTTAAAACCTAAATCAGAGGAAAAAACCGAGGAAACCGATAAACAGAAAGTCGAGTCCGCCGAAATCCAAAAGCATGTGCTGGATAACGGATTGACGGTTCTTCTTAAAAGAGATGCCACGCTTCCCCTTGTGTGCCTGCGTCTGTCGCTTCAGGGAGGGGTGCGTCAGGAAGAGGCGGCCTTGAACGGTCTTTCTTCCATGACCGCGCAGATGTGGACGAAGGGGACGCGGTCTAAGGACGCCCAGGATATCGCCGAAGAGACGGAATCTTTAGGGATGATCCTTAATACATTCTCCGGCAAGAATAGTTTTGGATTGAGTCTGGAGTGTTTATCTGAAGATTGGGAGACGGCCGTAAAATTGCTTGAGGATTTAATAAAAAATCCGGTCTTTCCTAGTGCGGAAATCGAGAAGGTCAAGGAAGAGATGCGGACGGTCGTGCGCCAGAGGGAAGATAACATCTCCAGCGTCACAGGCCTTGCGCTGAAAGGTCTTCTTTTTACGAGGCATCCTTTGCGCCTGGATGAATACGGCACGCTTGAGACCATTGATCGCATCACGCGCGAGGATGTTGTGGATTTTTATACCCGTGTGGCCGCGCCTGAGAATATGGTGTTATCGGTCTTCGGCGATATCGAGGCGGGTAAGGTCTTGGCCACACTTCAGAAAAGATTCGGGTCTTTGCCTTTGCGGGAGGTGCCCCTTAAATCCGTCCATGAAGATCCGCCGCTAGAGCCGCGGGAAAAGACATTGTTTATGGATAAGGAACAGGCGATGGTCATGTTTGGCTTTCACGGCGTTGAGGTGGGGCACAAAGACCGTTACGGCCTTGAGGTCTTAACGGCGGTTTTGGGTTCTTCCTTTAGCGGCCGTTTATTCAACCAAATCCGCGAGCAATTGGGGCAGGCCTATGCCCTGGGCGGGGACTTGGAGCCGTCTCTCGATACGGGTTTTATCTATTTTTACGTCTTGACAACGGATGATCAGGTCGCCGCGGTGAACAAAATTTTGCGCGCCGACATTCAGAAACTGCAGACAGTCCAGGTATCCGATGCCGAGCTTCAAGGCATCAAGACTTATCTGAAGGGCACGTTTAAGACCGCCTTAGAGACGAATTCCTCCTTGAGCCTGGCAAGCAGTTTGGACGAGTTGTACGGCCTCGGTTATCAATATTATCAGCATTACGGCGAAGGGATTGACGGCGTCACCGCAGAGGATATCCAGCGGCTGGCCCGGCAATATCTCGATCTGCAAAGAGTGGTTATTGTCACCACACGGCCTAAGAAGAATGCCGAATAACGCTTGCAGGGGCAGAGTCCGGGTTTATAATATAGTTCATGCAAAACAAATTCGATTTTTTACGAATTTGTTTTGCGCTAACTAAAGCTCAAAGATGGACCAATCAAAGTTTATAGATTTGGAGTTTAGGCTGGTTGAGGCTATGCAGGGCAAGCTGCACCTGCTTCAGCCCCAGAAGGAGCGAGAGGAAGTCGTCGGCTATGCCCTGACGACGCTCCTTGAAAACGGCGAGTTTACCGGGTTTAAGAATGAGTTTACCCATGCGGAAACCCGTGTTCAATTCATCCGCAATTTCCTTTCCTACGGCATCGCGACGGATTTGTTGTGTGATTTTTGCGTTGAGGATTTGATTATCAACAACTTGAAACCCATTTATATCCATCACAGCCAGAAGGGGTTTGTTGCGACGGATAAGCAATTTACAAGTTCTAGGGAATTGGATCTTTTTCTCCGCAAAATTCTGCTTTTTGCCGGCCGCAAGAGTCTGGATAAGATTGTCAATCTGGAGCTTCCGAACTTAGAAGGCCGCGTGAATATCGCCCTTTCTCCTTTTGGCCCGCAGATCACGATCACCAAGGCCAAGGTCTGTCCTTTGAGCATCTTAGATCTTGTGCGGCAGGGGAGCTTAACCCATGAGGTAGCGGCTCAGTTGTGGCTTTATGTGGAGGGGATGTCGATCCGTCCGGCGAACATCATCCTTGCCGGTGGCCCCGGCGTGGGCAAGACCACCCTCTTGAATTCACTTTTCAGTTTTATCCCCGAGACGGAGCGCGTCGTCGTTATTGAGGATACTTTGGAGTTAAACACGTTTCTCGAAGAGAGTTGTTCGCGGCTGGAGAGCGACGACGATCTGACACTGGCGGATCTGGTCAAAAATGCCTTGCGCATGCGTCCGGAGCGCATCATCGTCGGCGAAGTGAGAGGCAGTGAGGCCAGGGACATGATCACCGCCTGCAATGTCGGGAAATATTGCATCGGGACCATCCATGCCCTCACCTGCCGGGAGGCTATCATCCGGCTGCAGAATGAGCCGATGAATATCCCGGAGATGCTCATTAATCTTATCGATGTTTTTATCGTTTTGAAAAAATATCACGTCAAGGACAAGGTGTTTCGCGTGATTGATGAGGTCAGTGAAACCAGCGGTATGGAGCAGGTGAAAATCCTGTTGTCCCAGGTGTACAAATACGATTATGACAGCCATTCTTTAAAACAGTTTAATCCCAGTACCGTCTACCGGGACCGCTTAGCGCAGCAGGCCGGACTCACGCCGAGAAACATTATGAAAGAGCATTTGTTAAGGGCATTTTTGCTGGAAGAGCTCGATAAGCGGAATTTGACGAGTATGAAAGAGATTGCCACGTTTTGCCGGGCTTATAGCCGTAATCCTAACGAAACAACCGCCCATCTTGGATTAGACCGGGAGAAACTTTTAAGCGAGACAAAATAGCCGATGCGCGGAAAGGGGATAGTCAATAATGGTACATAGGGAAAGTCAAATGGTTTAACAACCAAAAAGGTTACGGCTTTATTGTTCAGGAAAAAGGTCCTGATGTCTTCGTGCATCATATGGCGATCCAAGGTGAGGGATATAAAACCTTGGAAGATGGCCAAGAAGTCGAATTTGAGATTGAATCCGGCCCCAAAGGTGATCATGCTGTCAAGGTAAATAAGGTGTAGAAAATCCCAAGAGGCCTGACTGAAAGAATCAGGCCTCTTCTCTCATTGTCACGTCGCCCCCTTTTTTTCGCGTTGCGTCTCAATCCGTCTTCCCCGCAGCCTAAAAATGAATCAGACATTCCCTTTGTCTATTTTGGGAAAGTTATGTATAATATCCCCTCTATTGAGAGGAGGGGTATGCATGAAACTTTCCAGGACATTGGTTGTTCTCGATCTTGAGACAACCGGGACATGGGTGGACAGGGATAAGATCGTTGAAATTGCCATGGTTCAATGTACTCCCGAAGGGAGTAAGGCAGCCTATGCCAAGAAGGTTAATCCTGGGGTTCCTATTCCGCCTTTTGTGAGTCAGTTGATCGGCATTACAGATGAGGATGTCAAGGATGCCCCCTTGTTTAAGGATATCGCCCAGGAGGTAGTGGATTTTATCGGCAAAAGCGACCTCGCCGGTTTTAATATCGAGAAGTTTGATTTGCCATTGATGGAGAGGGAATTGCGCGATGCCAATCTTTCCTTTAACTGGAAGGAGCACCGTGTTTATGATGCCCAGAGGGTTTACCATCTCAATGAAAAACGAGATCTTTACGCGGCCTATAAATTTTATTGTGATAAAAATCTGGACAACGCCCATTCGGCCGTATCCGATGCCCAGGCGACTCTGGAGATCCTGGAGGCTCAGGTGTGTAAATACGGCGATCCAGAGCGCAAGGTGGAGTCCCTAGGGCAATATCGGTATAAAATCCTGGATGAATTTTACGATAAAGAAAAACGGTTCCGCTGGTGGAATGGGAAGCTGTATATGATGTTCGGTAAATACGCCAAGAGGTACAGCCTCCAGGAGATTGTTCAGAAGGACCGTCATTATCTGGAATGGATTTTAACGGCCCAGTTTACCGACGAGATCAAGGAACTGGTTGAGAGCGCCCTACAGGGGCGTTTCCCTCAGCCGCCGGAGAAAGGAAGCCTTCCATAGATCCCTCCTTGCTTTCGCCTGTCTTCCGACAGGCCCCGTAGAAGCAAGGCTTTTTACGGGGCAGGCAGGCAAGAAAGCAGGGATATTTGATTAGGCTTTCCGCCAATGGAGGGGCGAGGTATCGAAAAGAATGAAAAGTGAAAAGATAAGGAAGATGCGATGCCGACTCTATTCACACGTATCGTAAGCGGCGAAATTCCCTGCCACAAGATTTGTGAAGATAACGACTATTTGGCCTTTTTGGATATCCGGCCGATTAACCCCGGTCATACTCTGGTTATCCCCAAGCAAGAAATTAATTATTTTTTTGACCTAGACGATAAACTGCTGGGGGGGCTGATGGTGTTTGCCAAAAGGGTGGCGGCTGCGGTCCGCAGGGAAGTGGAATGCAAGCGTATCGGGGTTATGATTGCCGGTCTTGAGGTGCCGCATGCGCACGTGCACCTTGTGCCCATTCAGGAATTGGGAGATCTGAATTTTGCCAAAGCCAGACCGGCTGAGGCCAAAGAACTCGCGAGGATTGCGGCGAGGATTCGAGCCCATCTTTAAACGAATTTGTAGAAACCACATATCAGGAGGTAGCGTATGCAACCCTTAACGTCATCCAAACCCAAGGACTGGTCAGAGGAACAAAACGGTGTCTGGAAGTGCCTGGAAGATCATTGGGATCATCTGATTAACGGCCGGGTCGAAGAATTCCTGGAATATATTCATCCTGATTTTATCGGTTTCGGCCATGAGAGCCCCATCAACATCGACAGACCGTGGCTGCAGAAATGGGTCGGGTTTTGGAGCAAGTCGACAAAGATCCTGATATGTGAACTGCGCCCCATGGATATCAAGATCCACGGGGATATCGCTATCGTCCAATATTTTATTTTTACTATCGAAAAAAATGCCGAAGGCGCCAAACGCATGATTCGCCGCTATACCATGACTTGGAAAAAACAAGGGAGGCGTTTTGTTGTGATTGGCAGCCACAATAACCTGATGGACGAGACCATCCGCAAATAGACATTTCCTATGCTGCAGCGAAGACCGTTAGCACAAAGAGAGAAGGATTTAACCCGCCGCTATCTGGTTTGGTGTTATAAGACGACAAAGGAAGAACTGGATAAGATAGACCGCTATTTTACGCAGGCGATGGTGGATAATTTTCTCATCTTGCAGTTAACGAATCTGGAAGGATACAAATCCTCGCCGGACGATGCCCCTTTGCGAAAGGCCGTTGATGAATTTATTGGCTATGCGCGGGGAAAGAAGGCCAAGGCTGAGGAAAGGAAATTCGCCGACATAGCCCAAAGCGCCCTCCAGCCCGGTTACCAATACTTAAAGGTGCGTTTCAAGGCCGTCGAACAGGCCATTGTCCAGTTTTTGGGGCGACAGGAATTGGATAAAATCCGAGGTCTTTATGAGGAGGAGATGACCAGCCGTATTCTTCAGGCGCGGGAACATGCTTAGCCAGGAGCACAAGACGCAAGGATTTAGCGTCGCTGCAGGTCGCGGATTTTTTGCTTTTGGTCTTGAATAAGCCGTTTTTGACTGTCCGCAACTTCCTTGGCATGTCTTCGCTGTTCGCTTATCATCTCTGTGGAATCCGTCATTTCTGTCTTGGGAGTTGAGAAGGATTTTTTGATAGCCGTGATGACACCTAAGAATACGGCACAGGCAGCTAATGCCCCTACGATAAAAAGAATGATTCCTTCCGGGTCTTTCATAACAATGTTATTATAAAATAAAAAAAATAGGGGAGCAACTTGAATCTTAATAATCAATCTTAATAATCAGAGGATATAAAGATGGGAATACATTTTTGTATTGTGTTATGATTGTGCCGCGGCTATAATACGTTTATTCATTGGGATGATAAAATAAAAAAAGGGGGCGATATGTCCAAACAATACGACTTTAAAGGGGAGTGGGAAAAGACAAGAGAGCGGCTTACTAAATTCAGCAAGGATGCCCTGGAAGTGGCGAAGAAAGGGGAAAAGGAACTTGTCAAATTTTCCCGTCTGGGGAAATTGCATGTCGATGCGACAGCCGTCGGCCTGAAAAGGGAACAGTTGTATTATCTTGTCGGCAGGGAGTATGTCAAGGCCAGTACGCCGGAGAAACCAACGCCAGCCATCGCAAAGCTTCTGGATGAACTTAAAGCGGTTGAAGGGCAACAGAAGGCCATAAGAACTAAACTAAAAAATGTGAAATGAAGCCTTCTAAACTCCTCGATGCTTGCCCCGTATAAATCCTTTCAGGATTCTACGGGGCTTGCATCGGGGTATCCAGGCAGGGTTTCATTCCTGCGATTTTGAATCCCCGTCCACCTAAGGCGGACGGGGTATATGAGCAGAATAAAGTCGTGATGAAAAATGCTTTTATCATTTTCTTCCCTTTTATTATGTCGCTGGTTGGAAATGGCCATGTTCAAGCTGCTTCTATCCCTTCCCATCCCGTTGAGGTTATCATTGATGGGAAGAAGTACGCTTCCATTCATGTCTATAAACTTCAACGACTTAAAGAAGGATTAAAACATGTTTTATCCGCAGGGCAAATCCAGGAGTTTAGCGAGGAAGAGTTATGCGCCGCTATGAAGGAATTGAAACAATCGGATGGCGGATCCGTGAAAACTCCGGATACCCAAGAGAATGAAATAAGCCCTTCCTCGCTTGAGGAAACACAAAATTTAAAGGTTCCGTCGGTTGGGTCTGAGGAAGATTCGGATACGGCTCAGATGAAAGAGATGCTGCAGGATTATCTTACCGAACACGAGGACGTCTCGCCCGTTGTCTTTGATCCGCAAAAGGTCAAGACCGTTATTATCCGTCCCCCGGCGGAAACGTCGCCGTAGGTCTATGGAAAATCTTTTATTCTCAAGCAAACCTGTGTTTGTTCAAAGGTTGTAAATATGAAAAATCCCGGTGATGTTCCTTATTCGAATTATAGGTTGACGGTGAGGTTGGAGCTGGAAAATCAGCCCGGGGTTTTTGCCTCTATGGCCGCCCTCCTTGCCAAAGAAAATGCCAACTTGGGCGCTGTTGATATTGTTCAAGCCACACGGCAGAAGATGGTTCGGGATATTACTTTTGATGTGAATAACGAGGAACATGGCAAGGCCGTGCTTGAAAAATTGCGCCAATTGGAGAAGGTGAAGGTCGTATCCGCTTCGGACCCTATTTTTCTCTTACATTTGGGCGGGAAGATCCGCGTGCACAGCAAGGTCCCTTTGGAGACGAGAAATCAGCTTTCCATGGTTTATACCCCCGGTGTAGGGAGGGTTGCGCAAGCGATTGCCGAAGACCCCGCCAAGACGTATGCCCTGACTATTAAAGGCAATAGTGTTGCGGTTGTGACAGATGGTTCTGCCGTTTTGGGGCTCGGCAACCTAGGTCCCTATGCGGCTCTGCCGGTTATGGAAGGCAAGGCCATGCTTTTCAAGGAGATGGCCGGCATCGATGCCTGGCCGATATGCCTGGCCACACAGGATGTTGAGGAGATCGTAAATATAGTCAAGAATATAGCACCTGGGTTTGGCGGAATCAATCTGGAAGATATCAGCGCCCCGCGCTGCTTTGAAATCGAGGAGCGTTTGAAGAGCCTGTTGGACATCCCTGTGATGCATGACGATCAGCACGGAACGGCCATTGTGGTTTTGGCGGCGTTGAAAAATGCGCTTAAGATCGTCGGGAAAGATACCCGAAAGATCCGTGTTGTTGTCAGCGGTCTGGGTGCTGCAGGGGTGGCCTGTTCGAAGATTCTGATGGCCGCGGGGGTAGGGGATTTGATTGGCTGTAACAGGAAGGGAGCTGTATTTTCATCAAAGCATGCCCATCCCGATAAAACGTTAGAGGAATTGGTCCGTCACAGAGAGAAACAGCAGGCAGCGATGACGCTGCGGGAAGCCCTGGACGGAGCGGATGTCTTTATCGGCGTATCGGCGGCGAATATCCTCTCGGCCGGCGAGATTGAATCCATGAACAATGACCGGATTGTTTTTGCCTTAGCCAATCCGGACCCCGAGATTGATCCCGAACATGCCCTGAGGGTCTGCCGCATTTTTGCCACGGGACGTTCGGATTTTCCGAATCAGATTAATAACGCCCTGGCCTTTCCCGGCGTTTTTAAGGGGGCGCTGAAAGTGCGGGCTAAGGCCATCAATGAGGCCATGAAACTGGCCGCGGCGGAGGCTATTGCCAATTTGATTCCCGAAGATCAACTCAGTGAAGAGTATATTATTCCGAGTATCTTTGACAAACGGGTTGTTGAGGCCGTCAGTATGGCTGTCGCCCAGGCGGCTATGATGAGTCATGTGGCGCGCCGGGAGCTTCGAAAGGATTTGAACAGCGGAGGGAAAAGTTAAGATGTTACACGGCGACTTAGAAGAAAAAAGGTTTTAAAATGACCGAAGCGTTTTTATTGGTTATTTTTGTGATGGGATATATTTTCATCACCGCCGAGCATTCCATGAGTGTCAATAAAGGCGCCACAGCGCTTTTGATGGCGGTCTTGTCGTGGACGATTCTTTTTATGGAAGGCTCGCGGCATTACCCTTACCATATCGTCTCTCCCCATATCGTCGATGAGTTGAACACTCACTTGCAAGAAGTATCGCAGGTTTTTATATTCCTGCTGGGGGCCATGACCATTGTGGCGCTTATCGATGCGCACCGTGGCTTTTATGTGATTGAACGGTTTATTCGCACCCAGGGCAAGAGAAAACTTTTATGGATGATATCTTTGGTGACATTTTTTCTGTCCTCATTTTTGGATAATGTGACAACGGCCATTATTATGACTTCCCTGGTTCATCGTCTGGTTCCTGACCGTGAGGACCGCATGATTTTTCTCAGCATGGTCATCATTGCCGCTAATGCCGGCGGGGCATGGTCGCCTATAGGCGATGTCACGACCACGATGCTGTGGATCGGCGGGCAGGTCAGCGCCGGGGCATTGATGAAGACATTGTTTATCCCCAGCATGGTGTCCCTGCTTGTGCCGGTCCTTTATTTCACTGCCCGGTTAAAGGGGGAAATTCCCCCCGCCCCGTTGAGAGAGGAGAATCAGCCTCCTGAGCGAGGGGCGAAGAGGGTATTTATTCTTGGCGCCGGCGGATTGATTTTTGTTCCCGTTCTGCGGGGAGTGACGGGATTGCCGCCGTTTATGGGGATGATGTTGATTTTGGGCATAGTTTGGGCGTTTACCGATTTATTGCATCAGCAGCGCTATTATTTGCGTGTTCCTCATATTTTGACCAAGGTTGATATGTCCAGCGTGTTGTTTTTTCTGGGGATTTTGCTGACCGTTTCGGCTCTGGAGACGAGGGGCATTTTGAATCATATTGCGCTGTGGATGGATGCTCATTTGGGGGATAAAGATCGCGTGATTACCTTTATGGGGCTTGCCTCGGCGGTGATTGACAATGTGCCTCTGACAGCGGCAAGTATCGGCATGTATCCGTTGACGAGTTATCCGATGGATGCCCGGATCTGGCTTATGATTGCCTATTGCGTAGGGACAGGAGGCAGCATCCTCATCATCGGTTCGGCCGCTGGCGTGGTTGTCATGGGCATGGAGAGGATGAACTTTCTGTGGTATCTGCACCGGGTGAGCCTGCCGGTTCTTATCGGTTATCTGGCAGGGATTGCCGCTTTTTTTGTGATATATTGATTGATTCATTGAAAATCTCCTTTTGGAGTCGAGGAGATCTCTGCTTTGGGGGTGGCAAGATTTTTAATTGACAAATGGGGGGATTTTGCGATAATGTGTTTTCTCATTGGGGATGGATTGTTTCTTTCGGAAACGATTCATACCCCAAAATTCTAAAAGGAAAGAGGTAGAACGTCTATGACGCCAGAAAAGCAAGCTTTGATGGATGAGTTGTACCGTGAGACCCTCCACGATATCAAAGAAGGAGAGATCGTCAAGGGAAGGGTGGTCGCGGTTAATCTCAGGGAGGTTGTCGTCGATATCGGTTTTAAGTCGGAAGGATTTGTCCCCGTCGAAGAATTCCGTAATATCGGGGATTTAACTCCGGGGATACAGATCGACGTCTTGATCGAATCCATAGAGGATGAGGAAGGCCGTCTGGTCCTTTCTCATCTGAAGGCTGAACGCCTTCGAGGATGGATGAAGCTCGGCGATACCATAAACGAAGGGGACATCGTCGAAGGCCGAATCCTTAAACAGGTCAAGGGGGGATTCATCGTGGATGTGGATGGGATCGAGGCCTTTTTGCCGATGTCGTTATCTGCCTTTAAGGGTGTTTCCCCTCAGGAGATCACGGCCAGCAGATATAAGTTCCAGGTGGCCAAGCTCAACAAGGCCAGGCGCAATCTTATCCTCTCCCGACGGGAAATGGTTCAGAAAGAGAAAGAGCTGGTGCGTGACAGGCTTTGGGGTGAGATTGCCAAGGGGCAGCGGCGTACGGGGATGGTCAAGGGCATTACCGATTTTGGGGCATTTATTGATTTGGGAGGAGTGGATGGCCTCTTGCATATTACCGACATGAGCTGGACGCGGATTAATCACCCCTCCGAGTTGGTTAAAATTGGCGACAAAATCGAGGTTTTGATTTTAGACTTTAAAAGGGAAGAATCCAAGGTCTCGCTGGGGTTAAAGCAGATTATCGCTAACCCGTGGGATGGCATTTATGAGAAATATCCGACGGGCACAAAAACAAAAGGCAAAGTTGTTAATGTGATGCCCTACGGTGTCTTTGTCGAGATCGAGCGCGGCATTGAGGGTTTGCTGCACTCCTCTGAGATTACATGGCAGAAAAAGCTCGTTAATCCTCAGGAAATGTTTAAGGTAGGCGATGCCATCGAGGTGCAAATCATCAACGTGGATAAGGATGCGAAAAGAATTTCCCTCAGCACGAAGCAGCTCGAAGAGAACCCCTGGTTGGAGGCGGGAAAGAGGTATCTTGTTGGATCAAGGGTTAAAGGGGAGGTGCGGGGATTTACGGATTACGGTACATTTATTGAATTGGATTCCGGCCTTGAGGGTATGATTCATATTTCGGATATGTCCTGGACCAGAAAAATTAATCATCCCCAGGATGTCCTTCAAAAGGGGCAGGAGGTTGAGGTTGTTGTCTTGGCGGTAGATGCCGATAATAGAAAGATCAATCTGGGGTTAAAGCAGATTGTCGACAATCCCTGGCCTCAGATCGCCCAGAGGTACCCGGTGAATGCGGAAGTTGATGCCCAAGTTGTTTTGAATTCCAATTTTGGCGTATTTGTCAAGCTGGATAATGATGTGGAGGCGCTCGTGTATTCTTCCGAGATTGAGAGAGAAAGGGCGTCGGCCTTAAAACCGGGGGACAAATTAAGGGTTAGGATTATTAAGGTTGATGTGGAGCAGATGAAGATTGGCGTCAGCGCCAAACTATGAAGAAAGATCAGGGTAGCTTTCTCTCAGATGAGATCGCTTCGTTGAAATGTGGAGGCACCTTTCCTCCTATATATAAGAGGAAAGGTGCCTCCAGTATTATTTATGGATATCGACGCAGTCATCGAACGTATTTCCCGCGGCACAGCAGAGATTATCAGTGTTGATGGCCTCAAAAAGAAGCTTCTTTCCAGCCGTAAAAATCAAAAGCCCCTTCGTATTAAGGCAGGATTCGACCCCACCGCTCCGGATATTCATTTAGGACATTTTGTCTTGTTGCGGAAGTTGCGCCAGTTTCAGGATTTGGGGCACCGGGTATTTTTTCTTATAGGGGACTTTACCGCTAGAATCGGGGATCCCACTGGCCGTGACCAGACGCGTCCTACCCTGCACAAGAAAGAAATCGAGAAGAATGCGAAGACATACGAGGATCAGGTTTTTAAGATTCTAGATCCTCAGAAAACAGAAGTTGTTTTGAACAGTGTCTGGCTGGAGAAGCTGACGGCTCAGGACGTCCTGTCTCTCACAGCCCGTTCGACCGTCGCGCAGATGCTGGCCCGTGCGGATTTTAAGAAACGGTTTGAAGACCAGAAGGAAATTGGTATTTTGGAATTTGTGTATCCTTTGCTCCAGGGGTATGATTCTGTCCACTTAAAAGCCGATGTGGAAGTCGGCGGCTGTGACCAGAAGTTCAATCTCTTGATGGGGCGGCAGTTGCAGGAGTCCTACGGCCAAGAACCGCAGGTGGTTATTATGACCCCGCTTCTTGAGGGGACAGACGGTGTTCAGAAAATGAGCAAGTCGCTGGGCAATTATATCGGCATCCATGAGTCTCCGGAAGAAATCTTCGGGAAGCTCATGTCCATTAGCGATGAATTGATGCACCGCTATTATGAGGTCTTAACTGACTTTGATTTAAAAGAGACAAAAGCGCTACATCCGAAGGATGCGAAGACAAAGCTTGCCTTTGAGATGGTCAAACGGCTTTATGGCAAAGAAACTGCTGAAACAGCCAAAGTGAATTTTGAGAAAGTTTTTAGCCAGAGACAGATCCCCGATCAGATGAAAGCGTACCGGCAGGGGAAGATTAAGGCCGCCCTTGCGGAAATTTTACTGGAGAATGGATTAGTGACCTCAAAACGGGAATTTCAGCGCCTCCTTGATCAGGGGGCTATTAGTCATAACGATCAACCCATTCTTGATGCCAGTTGGATTGTGCAGCCAGGCGTGCTTAAGGTTGGAAAACGCCGATTTTTACGGATTCTTTAACCCTTGGGCAGGCTCGTAACCCTTTGTAATTTCAATAAATTAAATTTTTTAATAAAATAGATAAAAAACTTGACAAATTATGGAAATTAGTTATACTTGGCTAACTTCTTGATTTTGTTTCGTTAAATATTGCCACCTTGCGGTTTTGCTTCATCATTTCTGCAAAGCTTAAAGTGATTTTTTGTTAAAGGGGAATTGCGCCTTGCCCCTGTAGCTCAGTCGGTAGAGCACGTCCTTGGTAAGGACGGGGTCACCGGTTCAATTCCGGTCGGGGGCTTTTAGCCCCGACGAGAAATCTATTGTTTTAGACTTTTTAGACTTTTCCCTAAAACGCAGTGAATCTTACAGAAGCAGAAGACATTTTATAATGCGTGAACCGATTCAGTTGCAATGTACGGAATGTAACCGCATCAATTATAGCTCCACGAAGGATAAGAAAAAACATCCCGATCGGTTGGAGTTTAAAAAGTATTGCCGGTTCTGTCGTCGCCACATTCTCCATAAGGAGATTAAAAAATAATTTCGGAGGCACATTGCTATAGGCCTGTAGCTCTAACTGGCAGAGCAACGGTCTCCAAAACCGTGGGTTGTAGGTTCAAATCCTACCAGGCCTGTAAGGTTCAAGGACATGTTTGGAAAAGTTCAGAAATTTGTTTCAGAAGTGACAGTTGAGCTTACGAAGGTCTCATGGCTGACCCGTCAGGAGCTCGTGGATGCCACATGGATTGTTATTTTCAGTTCCGCGCTTTTAGGGTTATTTATCGGCTGTACGGATTTTGTTCTTTCTCGGCTGTTGGGGATAATCATGAGGTAGATGGATATATGAGTGAAAGGAAATGGTATGTTGTGCATACGCAGACGGGTTCGGAGGAGAAGGCCAGGGCTGGCCTTGAGAGCCGGATGGCCACGACGAATCTTAAGCAATATATAGAGGAAGTCGTCGTTCCCACAGAGCAGGTCTCGGAAATACGCGGGGGCAAGAAGCGTATTACGGCCAGAAAGTTTTTCCCCGGCTACATCATGATAAAAATGGAAATGAATAAAGACAGCTGGTATCTGGTGAAGACGACGCCGGGGATTACGGGTTTTATCGGGGCAGGCAGAAAACCAACGCCCATTTCTGAGGACGAAGTCAAGGCGATCTTAAGGCGTACCGAAGATACAGAGACGAAACCGACACCCAAAATCACATTCGATATCGGCGAATCGGTGCGTATCGCGCAGGGGCCGTTTGCCAACTTCAATGGCGCAGTGATGGAGGTCCATCCCGACCGAGGGAAGCTGAAGGTGAGCGTCTCCATTTTTGGGAGATCAACCCTTGTGGAACTGGAATATTGGCAGATAGAGAAATTGTAAAATGGCAAAAGAAGTCGTTGCACAAATTAAGCTGTATGTGCCTGCGGGACAGGCCAATCCTGCTCCGCCAGTTGGTCCGGCGCTCGGGCAGCATGGGGTCAACATTATGGGTTTTTGCAAGGCCTTTAATGAGAAGACCAAGGGCAGGGAGGGATTGGTTCTTCCGGCCGTCATCACGGTTTACAAGGATAAATCATTTGATTTTGTTATCAAGACGCCGCCGAGTTCTGTTCTGATTAAAAAGGCGGCCAATTTGGCCAAGGCCTCCAGTACGGCCGGCAGGGAAAAGATCGCTCAAATCACCCGCAAGCAGGTTGAAGAGATCGCCAAGACCAAAATGGAAGATTTGAATACGAGGGATTTTGTCCGGGCCGTCAAGACGATTGAAGGGACAGCCCGGAGTATGGGAATCGAGGTGGTGGATTAAATGGTGAAATTCAGCAAGCGTATGAAAGCCGTTTTGGAGCAATTTGACAAAGAAAAGACCTATTCCCTGGAAGAGGCAATCGGTAGTGTGGAGAAATTCCCTAAGGTCAAATTTGATGAAACGGTCGAATTGCATCTGTTGTTGAACATTGATTTGAAAGCTTCGAATCAAACGGTGCGCGGAACGGTCGTTCTTCCTCATGGATCCGGCAAGAAGGTGAGGATCGCCTGTTTCTGTAAGGGAGAGTTTGAGCAGAATGCCCAAGAGGCCGGGGCAGACTTCGTCGGCGGCGAAGAACTTATTGAAAAAGTGGCCAAGGGCTTTATGGACTTTGACGTGGTGGTTGCAGCCCCCGACATGATGAAGGATTTGAGCAAATTGGGAAAAATTTTAGGGCCGCGCGGGATGATGCCCACTCCTAAGGCGGGAACGGTGACCATGGATGTGGCACGGGCGATCAGAGATGTTAAGGCCGGTAAGATTGAATTTAAGGCGGACAAGCAGGGGGGCATCCATGTCGGTTTTGGCAAACGGTCTTTTTCTACAGAAAAACTTTTGGAGAATGCCCGGCATTTGATTGAAGCAATCAATCATGCCAAGCCTTCTTCTGTAAAAGGTAATCTTATCAGGGGCGCCTCTGTCTCGACGACTATGGGGCCGGGGCTAAAGGTGATATTATGAAAAGAATTGGGCAAATATTTCGTGAGAATTTGGTGAATCGTGTCCGTGAGGGAATCGATAAAAATGCCAGTGTCTTTCTTGTGAGTTATTCTCAGGTCTCTGCGCCTCAAATTGACTCCTTTCGCAAAAAGTTGGGGCAGGCCGGCGCCGAGGTTTATGTCTCGAAAAATTCGATCGCTCAAATTGCCTTTAAGGATTTTCAATATAATCAGCTCGCCGAGAGGATCACCGGTCAGATGGCCTTTGTTTGGAGCAAGGCGGATGCCCTTGAGGTGGCCAGGGCATTAGTCAAATTTACCAAGGAATGCGAGAAGATCACCATTCGGGGCGGCTTGCTGGACGGCAAGATTTTAGAAAAGGATGAGATCGTCAGGCTGTCTGAGCTTCCATCGAGAGATGTGCTTTTGGCGATGCTTTTGTCTTCTCTGCAGTCTCCATTGAGCCGTTTGGCTGGGGCATTAAACGCAAAAACACGCGAACTGTTGTCTGTTTTGAAACAATTAAGCGAAAAAAAGGGAGGGAGTTAAGATGTCTGAAAATACACTGACACAGGAACAGCAGATGCGAGACACGGCGAATAAGGCCATATCTCCTAAGTTAGAGGAGATTATCAAGACGATTGAAGGACTGACGGCCCTTGAGCTTTCTGCGCTGGTAAAGGCGCTTGAGGACAGGTTTGGTATCCAGGCCGCAGTTCCCATGGCTGCCGGTTTTGTGATGCCGGGGGCCGCCGGGGCCGCTGCCGGCGCCGCCGTTGCCGAAGAGAAGACGGCATTTGATGTCGTTCTCGCCGAGGTCGGGGCCAATAAGATTGCCGTTATCAAAGAGGTAAGGGCGGCAACGAATTTAGGGCTCAAAGAGGCCAAAGACTTGGTTGAGGCCGCACCGAAGACCGTTAAAGAGGGTGCCACAAAAGAAGAGGCCGAGGATCTTAAGAAGAAGCTTGAGGCCGCCGGCGCCAAAGTAGCATTAAAGTAATCCTTTAAGGGCAATTTCTTTTTGGGGGCCTTTTAAGAGGCTAAAACTTTTTTTAAAACCATAGAGTGGTGTGGTCCGACTTATGGAACAATTAAAAATTAAAGATTTCAGCAAGTTTAAAGATGATTTTGAAATTCCCCATCTACTCAACATCCAGACAGAGGCCTATGAGGACTTTTTGCAGAAAGACATTGCTTCCGAAAAACGTAAAGATCAAGGATTAGAAGAGGTCTTTCGGGATGTCTTTCCGTTGGAAAGCTATGACGGCCGGATCAAGCTGGAGTATATAAGCTATACCTTAGGCAAAGAGAAATACCCTGCCGTTGAATGCAAGCGGCGCGGTATGACCTTTGCGGCTCCGTTAAAGGTGAAGCTGAGGCTCATTACCCCTGTGGATATCAAAGAGCAGGAAGTGTATTTCGGCGAATTCCCTCTCATGACCGAGACGGGAACCTTTATTATTAACGGAGACGAGAGGGTTGTTGTATCTCAGATTCAGCGTCCGCCGGGGGTTTCCTTTGAGGAAGAGCTGCATCCGACGGGAAAAAGCATCTTTCACGGGAGGATTATTCCCTCGCGCGGGGCATGGTTTGAAATCAAATACGATCTCAACAATATTTTGTTGGCCTACATTGACCGTCGAAGGAATTTTCCGGCCACTCAGATTCTTCGTATTATGGGATTGTCCTCCAATGAAGATATGCAGAAGATGCTGGGCGGGGATTTCGAGAAGATAAAACCGACTCTGGAAAAAGACCACACGACCAACAAGGAGGAGGCCCTTCTGGATTTTTATCGCAAGATGCGCCCCACTGAACCGGCAACCATTGAGGTGGCGGATACGCTCTTTTTCAGACTATTTTTTGACCCCAAACGCTATGATCTAAGTAAGGTCGGCCGTCATATCGTGAACCGGAAATTGAGGATGGAGGTGCCCTCCGAAAATCGTATCCTGGATATTGCGACGCTAGTGGAGGTGATGCGTTATTTGATCAATCTGCGTAACGGTGTGGGCGAGACGGATGACATCGACCATCTCGGCAATAGGCGCATCAAGACCGTCGGGGAATTGGTTCAGAATCAAGTGCGTATCGGTCTGGCGCGCTTGGAGCGCTCCATCAAAGAGCGTCTCGTCGTCATGAGCAATTTCGAGAATCTTACGGCACATCATTTGATCAACTCCAGGCTTTTCTCCAACCAGATTCAGGATTTCTTCGCGCGGAGCCAATTATCCCAGTTTATGGATCAGGTCAATCCGTTGTCGGAGATGACCCATAAAAGACGCCTCAGCGCTCTTGGACCCGGAGGCTTATCCCGGGAGCGGGCAGGTTTTGAGGTCCGCGACGTCCATCCGACCCATTATGGACGCGTATGTCCCATCGAAACGCCCGAAGGGCCGAACATTGGTCTTATTGCCTCTTTGACGAACTGTGCCAGGGTCAATGATCTGGGGTTCATCGAGACGCCTTACCGCAAGGTGGCGGACGGACGGGTTACTAAGAAAATCGAATATTTAACGGCCGATAAGGATCAGACGGTTCCTATTGCTCAGGCCAGTTCTCCCGTCGATAAAGACGGGAATTTTTTAGATAAAGAGGTTTCCTGCCGGCATAAGACGGATTTCCCCAAGGTCAAGCCCTCTGAGATTGCCTATATGGATGTTTCTTCACGGCAGATTGTTTCTGTGGCCGCTTCTTTAATTCCTTTTCTAGAACATGATGATGCCAACCGTGCGCTCATGGGCTCCAACATGCAGCGGCAGGCGGTGCCGTTAATGATCCCAGAGGTGCCTTATGTCGAAACGGGGATGGAGGAAAGGGTTGCTGCGGATTCGGGTGTAGTTGTGATCGCCAAAGAACCAGGGACGGTGACTAAGGTCGATGCGCGTGAAATCGTGGTGGGTGACACGGGTTACCCGTTACAGAATTTTCAAAGGACTAACGCTAATACGTGTATTCATCAAAGGCCGCTGGTCAATATCGGGGACAGGGTTGAGCGGGGTGATGTCATCGCCGATGGCATCGCGACAAAGGACGGACACCTTGCCCAGGGGTGCAATGTCATGGTTGCCTTTATGCCGTGGCGCGGTTATAACTTTGAGGACGCGATCCTCATCAATGAGCGGGTGGTCCGTGAAGATAAGTTCACGTCCATTCATATAGAGAGGTTTGAGGTGGAGTGCCGGGAGACCCGGCTGGGCAATGAAGAGATTACGCGGGATATCCCCAATGTCGGCGAAGAAGCCCTGGTGAATCTCAATGAAGACGGTGTTGTCCGCATTGGCGCCGAAGTCAAGGCCGGTGATATCCTGGTTGGCAAAGTGACGCCGAAGAGCGAAAAAGAGCTTTCTCCCGAGGAGAGGCTCTTAAGGGCGATTTTCGGGGAAAAAGCCGCGGATATCCGTGATACTTCTTTAACGCTTTCCCCTGGGATTGAGGGGGTTGTGGTCAATACGGAGATCTTTCAGCGCAGCGAACGCGGGCGCAAGACCAAGGAAGACAAGAAAAAGGAAACGGAGGCCGTCGACAAAATTAAGGCCTATTATAAGCAGGAGATCGAGTTTGCCGAGGGGGAGAAGGAGAAAAAGCTCTGCAAAGTCTTAGATGTGGATAAGAAGAAGTTAAGCAAAATGCGGCTTGACGATCTTGAGGAGGATTCTGAGGCCGTGGAGATTATCCGTTTTTACGACGATAAGATCGCGGAATTGGTGGAAGAAGAGATGCAGGAGGTTGAGCGTATGAAGCGTGGGGATGAGCTGCCCGCCGGTGTTTTAAAACGCGTTGTTGTTCATATTGCCACCAAACGTAAAGTTTCCGAAGGCGATAAGATGGCGGGGCGTCACGGTAATAAAGGTATTGTGGCGCGCATATTGCCCGAAGAGGATATGCCCTTTTTGGGAGATGGGACAGCGGTCGATATCGTGCTCAATCCCTTAGGCGTTCCGTCGCGTATGAACGTGGGCCAGCTTTTGGAAACCCATTTAGGCTGGGCCGCGAAGACATTAGGATTTCATGCCATGACACCGGTTTTTAACGGGGCCACGGAGGAGGAAATACATGCTTGCCTGAGAGATGCTAATCTTCCCGAAGACGGAAAGACAACGGTGTATGACGGCCATACGGGGTTCCCCTTCGATCAAAAGGTTACCGTCGGAATCATCTATATGCTGAAGTTGAATCATCTTGTCGATGAGAAAATCCATGCCCGTTCCATCGGGCCGTATTCGCTGGTCACCCAGCAGCCCTTAGGCGGAAAGGCTCATTTCGGCGGACAGCGGTTCGGGGAAATGGAGGTGTGGGCATTGGAGGCTTACGGTGCCGCCTATACGCTTCAGGAGATGTTGACGGTTAAAAGCGATGACGTGATAGGACGCAGCCGCATGTATGAGGCCATTGTTAAAGGCCAGCAGAGACTGGAGCCGGGCACCCCGGAATCGTTTAATGTCCTTGTCAAGGAGTTGCAGGGTCTATGTCTGGATATTCAGGTTATAAGGGCAGAGGCTAAAGAGGAAGAACCTGATCTGTTAACCAAGTTAAAAGGAAAAGATAGCGGAAAATGATTAAAAGAGAAAATATACAAGATCAGGATTATGTTTCCATCAAGATCGCATCGCCAGAGACCATCCGCTCTTGGTCCTCCGGCAGCGTTAAAAAGGCCGAGACGCTGAATTACAGGACGTTAAAGCCGGAAAAAGACGGCCTCTTCTGCGAAAAGATTTTCGGGCCTGTTCGGGACTGGGAATGCAACTGCGGTAAATATAAAGGCATCAAGTTCAAGGGGATCACCTGCGATCGCTGCGGCGTGCTGGTGACACGTTCTTCGGTGCGTCGGCAACGCATGGGGCATATTGACCTGGCCTGTCCAGTGACGCATATCTGGTTTTATAAGGCCGTTCCGAGCCGCCTCTCTGCCCTTTTGCAGATCAGTCTGCGGGATATGGAGAAACTCATCTACTATGAAGAATATGTCGTGATTGATCCTGGCCGTACTCCCTTAAAGCCTAGGCAGTTCCTCTCTGAAGATGAGTATCAGGATGCCTTGGTCAAATACGGTGGCGATTTCAAGGCAAAAATCGGGGCGGAGGCCATTAAGGATATCTTGAAAGAGATTGATTTAAACGCCTTGTGTAAGAAGCTGCACCGTGATCTGGAAAAAGCCAACCCTGCAGGAACTAACCACAAGAAGATTGCAAAAACGTTGAAAGTGGTCGAGGATTTTAAGAAGTCCAGCAACGCCCCCGAGTGGATGGTGCTGGATGTCCTGCCTGTCATACCGCCGGATTTAAGACCGCTCGTTCCGCTGGAGGGCGGCAGATTCGCCACCTCCGATCTCAACGATCTTTACCGTCGGGTTATTAATCGGAACAATCGTTTAAAGAAGCTCATGGACTTGAAGGCCCCTGAGATTATCTGCCGCAATGAGAAACGCATGCTTCAGGAGGCGGTGGATGCCTTACTGGATAACGGCCGTCATGGCCGTCCTGTGCTGGGATCGGGGAACCGTCCCTTAAAATCCCTGTCGGATATGCTCAAAGGGAAACAGGGCAGATTTCGCATGAATCTTTTGGGGAAGCGTGTCGATTATTCGGGGCGTTCGGTTATTGTGGTGGGGCCCAATCTGAAGCTGCATCAGTGCGGGTTGCCTAAGAAGATGGCGTTGGAATTGTTTGAGCCGTTTATTATCCGTAAGCTTCGTGAAAAAGGTTACGTGCATACCATTAAAGGCGCTAAGCGCATGGTGGAACGAGAGAAGGCAGAAGTTTGGGATATCCTCGAGGAGGTTATTCAGGATCACCCGGTTATGCTCAACCGGGCCCCGACGCTTCACCGCTTAAGTATCCAGGCCTTCTATCCTATTCTTGTAGAGGGCAAGGCGATCAAGCTGCATCCCTTGGTGTGCGCCGCTTTTAACGCTGATTTTGACGGGGATCAGATGGCCGTCCATGTGCCGCTCTCCTTGGAGGCTCAGATGGAATGCCGGTTGGAGCTCTTGTCCGCCAACAATCTGTTTTCTCCGGCGGACGGCAGGCCGATTGTAACGCCTTCACAGGATATGGTTTTGGGTCTTTATTATCTGACCAAGGAAGATTCCAAGAATGAGGAAGACAGCCGCATCTTTTCCTCGGCGGAGGAGGTCATTGTTGCCTTCAATGACGGTTTTATAAATCTGCACAAACGCATTAAATTGCGGATTGCGACACATATTTGGGGAGAAGAGAAGCCGTCTCTGGTTATTTCCGAGGAGGATGCCCTCGACATGGCAGGAGAAACGAAAGAGAATAAAGAAGAACGCAGCCATGTCCCTGTTATCGAAACAACGGTGGGCCGCGTGCTTTTTAACGCGATACTGCCGGAGGGGTTTGGTTTTGTCAATGAGTTGATGGATAAGAAGAAAATAGGGGCAGTTGTTTCGGATTGTTATAAACGCTTCGGGCAGGCCAAGACGATTCAGCTTTTGGATGACCTCAAGGAAACAGGGTTTATCAATGCCACACTCGCCGGGATATCCATCGGGATTGGCGACATGACGATCCCGAGTGAAAAGGGAGAGATTGTCAAAAATTCCAAGCAGGAGGTGGCCAAGGTTGAGGATCAATACCGCAAGGGGATCATTACCGGACGAGAGCGTTATAACAAGATTATTGATATCTGGACGCATACAACCGAAACGATGTCGGATCTTGTCTTCAAGCAGATGGATCCGTTTAATCCCGTTTTTATTATGGCGGATTCAGGGGCGAGGGGATCGCGTCTGCAGATTCGCCAGCTCTCGGGGATGCGCGGGTTGATGGCTAAACCCTCAGGTGAGATTATCGAGAATCCCATTACGGCCAGTTTTCGCGAAGGATTAACAGTGTTGGAATACTTCATATCAACGCACGGCGCACGTAAAGGATTAGCAGATACGGCGCTCAAGACGGCCGATGCCGGTTACCTGACGCGGCGTCTGGTCGACGTGGCCCAGGAGATGGTTGTGGCGACGCAAGACTGTGGCACGTTAAACGGCATCACGGTTTCCGCCATTGTCGAGGGGGATGAGCTTGTGGTGAGTTTGAATGAGCGCATCACGGGGCGCGTGGCCTTGGATACGATTGTTGATGTCGTCACCGATCAGAAGGTCATTGAGGCCGGAGAGGTGATTGACGAGGAGACGGCGGAGTTCATCGAGCATCTGGGTATTGAGAAGGTCCGCATCCGAAGCGTTCTGACTTGTGAAGTCGAGCGGGGGGTGTGCGTAAAATGTTACGGCCGCAATCTGGCCACCCAGCGTTTGGTGGAAATCGGCGAGGCCGTCGGGACAATCGCTGCCCAGAGCATCGGTGAGCCTGGGACCCAATTGACGATGCGTACCTTCCATATCGGCGGTACGGCCAGTCGCGCCATTGAACAATCATTTTATAAAAGCAAAAATGCCGGGATGGTGAAGTATCACCAACTGCGCGTGGTCGCCAAGGGCAATGAATTCATCGTGCTGAACCGTAACGGCTCTTTGAGTATCAACAATGAATATGGACGGGAATTCGAGCGTTATCAGCTTCCGCAAGGGGCCGTTATCAAAGTCGCGGATGGCGCCTCCATCGCCCAGGATAAAGTTTTTGTTACCTGGGACCCTTACACGGTTCCGATTATCACGGAGGTGAAGGGAAGCGTCACTTCCGAAGATCTGATTCCCGATGTCACCGTCCAGGAGGAACAAAATCCGATTACGGGCGTCACCGAGCGCGTCGTTGTCGAGCATAAACAGGAATATCATCCGCAGATTATCATTACGAACGATAAGAAAGAAATCGTCGGGATTTATTCGATTTCCATCGGCGCTCATATTCTTGTGAAGGACAAGCAGGAGGTTAACGCCGGAGATCTTATCGCGAAGATCCCGCGCGGCTTTGGTAAAACGCGCGATATTACAGGAGGACTTCCTCGGGTGGCCGAATTGTTCGAGGCCCGAAGACCCAAGGACCCGGCTGTTATTAGCGAGATCGACGGTGTCGTTGAATTCGGTCAGGACCGTCGGGGACGGCGGAGCATCATCGTTAAAAGCCCTACGGGGATGACGGCCGAGTACACTATCCCTCACGGCAAACACCCCAACGTCTACAAAGGCGATCGGATTTTTGCGGGGCAGCAGTTGACGGATGGCCCGGTTGTTCCGCATGATATCTTGCGTGTCTGCGGGGATAAAGTCTTGCAGGAATATCTCTTGAATGAAGTTCAGGAGGTTTACCGTCTCCAGGGGGTGCGTATTAACGATAAGCATATCGAACTTATCATTGCGCAGATGCTTAAGAAAGTGAAGATTGAAGATTCCGGGGATACGTCTTTCTTGATCGGAGAGCAGGTCAATAAGATGACATTCAAGAAGGCCAATGAAGAAGTGATTAAGAAGAAGGGAAAACCGGCCCAGGCCACACCGCTTTTGTTGGGCGTGACGAAGGTGTCTTTGACAACAGACAGTTTCATTGCCTCGGCGAGCTTCCAGGAGACAACAAGGGTGTTGACAGAGGCAGCCTCTTCTGGTAGAATCGACTTTCTTTGTGGCTTGAAAGAGAACGTCATTGTGGGACATCTGATTCCGGCGGGGACCGGATTAAGGGAATATAAAAATGTGGAAGTGGTAAAGTATGCCGACGATACAACAGCTCATTCGAAAGAGCAGAGTCCAGAAAACCAAAAAGAGTAAATCCCCGGCCTTGATGGCATCGCCGTTTCGACGGGGCGTTTGTCTGCAGGTAAAGACAATGACGCCTAAAAAACCGAACTCGGCGCTGCGTAAGATTGCCAGGGTGCGGTTGTCCAATAAAGTGGAAGTGACTTCTTATATCCCCGGCGAGGGACATAATCTTCAGGAACACTCGATTGTGTTGGTGCGGGGAGGACGCGTGAAGGATCTGCCGGGGGTGCGTTACCATATTGTCCGGGGGACGCTGGACACCGTCGGTGTTTCCAAACGCAAGAAATCGCGTTCAAAATACGGGGCCAAAAGCGAGACGAGTAAATAACGATGAGAAGACGACGCGCCGAACAAAGGGAATCCTTGGCGGATCCTAAATACAGTAACCGCCTTGTGGCAAAATTTATCAATGCGGTTATGCTGCAGGGAAAAAAGACCGTGGCCGAGAATATCGTCTACGGGGCATTAGATATCATTGAAGAGAAAAATCACGAAACCGGCGCTCTCAAGATTTTCCAAAAGGCTATTGACAGCGCCCGTCCCAAACTTGAGGTCAAGTCAAGGCGTGTTGGTGGAGCCACGTATCAGGTGCCGATGGAAGTGCCGGTTGCCCGAGGCAATGCCCTGGCGATGCGCTGGATTCGGGACTTCGCCCGCAAGAAAAAGGGAAAGCCGATGGAGGTTAAATTGGCCGACGAGCTGCTAGCGGCATCGAAGGGCGAGGGGCCGGCGATTCGAAAGCGCGATGACACGCATAAGATGGCCGAGGCCAATAAGGCCTTTGCCCATTTGAGATGGTAATGGTTTTGGAGCGGCAAGAAAGACTATAATGGAAACGCCACTTAAGGATGTAAGAAATATAGGAATTATCGCTCATATCGATGCGGGTAAAACAACGACGACCGAACGCATCTTGTTTTATACCGGCGTGATTCATAAGATGGGGAATATTGACGATGGTAATACCACCATGGACTGGATGGAGCAGGAGCGTGAGAGAGGCATCACTATCACAGCGGCCAATATTACTTGTTCCTGGAAGAATAAAAAAATAAATATCATTGATACGCCGGGACACGTTGATTTCACCATAGAGGTGGAGCGTTCCCTCAAAGTTTTGGACGGGGCCGTGGTTGTCCTTTGCGCGACAAGCGGGGTCCAGCCTCAGACAGAAACCGTCTGGCGCCAGGCAGACCGTTATAATGTTCCGAGGATTGCCTTTATCAATAAGATGGACCGTTTGGGGGCCAATTTTGACCGTGTGATTGGTGAAATCCATGATCGTCTGGGGGCCAATGCCGCGGCTGTTTTTTTCCCGGATGCGGCTGAAGATAAATTTAAGGGGATTATTGATGTGGTCAGTCAGAAATACATCACCTATAAAGATGACGAGGGATCGGAGATGATTATAGAAGAGGTCCCTGAACAATTCAAAGATAAGCTCAAAGAGTACCGGCACACCCTTGTCGAGCGTCTGGCCGATGCCGATGACGCGATTGCCGAAAAATTTCTGGAAGAAAAAGAGATTGCCGTTGAGGATTTTCAGGCGGCGATCCGCCGCGCCGTCATCCAGAACGCCTTTCTGCCTGTTTTGTGCGGTTCGTCATTAAGAAATAGAGGGGTGCAGCTTGTCCTGGATGCGGTCTGCGATTATCTGCCCTCCCCGCTGGATGTACCACCGGTGAAAGGGACAGATCCTTCCACCAAGGAAATGGTAACGCGCGAACCTTCTGCGGAGGCTCCGTTAAGTGCTTTGGTCTTTAAGATAGCTACGGATCCTTATGTCGGGAAATTATTTTACACCCGGATTTATTCCGGGAAGATTGTCTCCGGAACACAAATCTATAACTCGACACGGCAGATCCGGGAACGGATCTCCAAAGTGGTGATCATGCATTCCCATAAACAGGAAATTGTCCCGAGCATAGCCGCTGGGGAGATTGTGGCTCTCGTCGGTTTAAAAGAGAGTAAAACAGGGGATACCTTGTGCGATCAGGACAAAAGGATCATCTTGGAAAGAATGCGGGTCCCGGAGCCGGTCGTTTCGATGTCCATCGAGCCGAAGACTAAGGCAGACCAGGACAAGATGGGGATGACCTTAAAGAAATTTTTGGATGAAGACCCCTCCCTGAGAGTCGAATATGACCAGGAAACCGCTCAGACGATTATTTCCGGAATGGGTGAGCTGCATTTGGATATCGTGATCGACCGCATGAGACGCGAATTCAATCTGGAAACCAATATCGGCCGTCCCCAGGTGGCTTACAAGGAGACGATTACGCGGAAAGTTATGGATGTGGTCGGGAAGTTTATCAGTCAGACCGGCGGACGCGGCCAATATGGCCATGTCGTTATTAACGTTGAACCGGCTGAAGAGCGCGGGAAGGGCGTTGAATTTATTAATAAGATTAAGGGCGGGGCGATCCCGCGCGAGTTTATCCCGGCCATTGAGAAGGGAATCCGCGAAGGGACATTGAATGGTGTGTTGGGGGGGTATCCTGTGACGGATTTTGTGATAACGTTAATTGATGGGTCATTTCATGAGGTGGACTCAAGCGAGTTGGCATTCCACTTAGCCGCCAGGGCCGCTTTGAGGGATGCCTTGCAAAAGGGAAAGTCGGTTTTCCTGGAGCCGATTATGGATATCGAAGTAGCCGCCCCGGAGGAATATATGGGATCGGTTCTAGGGGATCTGAATACGCGCCGGGCGAAAATTATCCATATGGGAACGCGGGGGAAAATAAAGGCGGCCCGTTGCGAGGTGCCGCTCGCGGAGATGTTTAATTATGTCAATGCCCTGCGTTCATTGACCCAAGGCAGGGCCTCCTTTACAATGGAGCCGGCCTTTTATGCAGAGGTGCCGCACTCGATTGCCGAAAAAATTATCGGGGCACGACAGGATGTCGTTGGAAAAAGGGGCTGAAGGGTATAAGGGAATCGGATAAGAACATAAAGGAAGCAAAGGTTTTGTGTAAAAGAGGAGGAACATATGGCTAAGGGAAAATTCATAAGGACGAAGCCACACTTGAATATCGGAACCATCGGTCACGTCGATCACGGAAAAACGACGTTAAGCTCGGCTATCACGATGGTATTGCATAAAAAGGGGTTGGCCGAGGCGCGCACCTATGATTCTATCGATAACGCCCCTGAGGAAAAGGAGCGCGGTGTCACCATCAATATTTCCCATATTGAGTATGAGACCGAGAAAAGACATTACGCGCATATCGACTGTCCCGGTCACGCGGACTATATCAAGAACATGATTACGGGTGCCGCCCAGATGGACGGGGCGATCCTTGTGGTGTCGGCCGCGGACGGCGCCATGCCTCAGACCAAAGAGCATATCCTCTTAGCCCGTCAGGTCAATGTTCCTTCCATTGTTGTCTTCCTTAATAAATGCGATCAGGTTGATGATAAAGAGCTCCTGGACCTCGTTGAGCTGGAGGTCAGGGAGCTTCTGAATAAGTATAAATATGACGGCGACAAGACACCGATCATTAAAGGAAGCGCCTTGGATGCGCTCAACAATCTGGATAATGCGGAAAAGACAAAGTGCATTATTGACTTGATGCAGGCGGTGGACGCCTTTATTTCGGAACCTGTGCGGGAGCTGGATAAGCCGTTTTCCATGGCTGTGGAGGACGTTTTTTCCATTTCGGGGCGCGGGACAGTTGCCACAGGCCGCATCGAACGCGGTAAGGTCAAAGTCGGCCAGGAGGTGGACATCGTCGGGATGACGAAGGAAATCAAAAAGACGGTTGTCACGGGTGTTGAGATGTTCCGTAAAGAGCTGGATGAAGGACAGGCCGGAGATAACGTGGGACTTCTCTTGCGTGGTGTGGAAAAAGAGGACATTCAAAGAGGACAAGTTTTGGCGGCGGCAGGATCAATCACGCCGCATACAAAATTCAAGGCCAAGACCTATATTCTGACAAAAGAAGAGGGGGGCCGTCATACGCCGTTTTTCAAAGGGTACCGGCCTCAGTTTTATTTCCGGACCACAGACGTGACGGGATCTGCTTCCTTGCCCGCAGGGGTGGAGATGTGCATGCCTGGGGATAACGTGGAGCTGGAAGTTGAATTGATTGCCCCTGTGGCTATGGAGAAAGAGCTGCGCTTTGCTATCCGTGAAGGGGGGCATACGGTCGGTGCCGGTGTTATCCACGAAATCTTGGCGTAACAGGGCGGCGGTGCAGGATTATGGTTCGCCTTATGCTCACCATCCTGAGCTAAAAGCGATGGAGAATTATGCAGAAAATACGAATCAAACTTAAAGCTTACGATCACAGGTTGATTGACCAGTCAGCCCAGGAGATTCTTGACACGGCTATCCGCACAGGGGCCAAGGTTTCAGGGCCTGTGCCTCTGCCGACCAAAAAGGAGCTCTATACGGTCTTAAGGTCTCCTGTGATTGATAAGAAGTCCAGGGAGCAGTTTCAACTCGCCACGCACAAGAGGCTCATTGACCTGATTGAGCCGACCGCTAAGACCGTGGAGGCCTTGCGGAAGCTGAATCTGCCCGCGGGTGTTAACGTTGAAATCAAACAGTAGAAATTCCTAGGGACGAGGTATGATTAGAGGATTGATCGGCAAAAAACTTGGTATGACGCAGATTTTCGACAAAGAGGGGGACGTCGTTCCCGTAACCGTTGTCGAGGCGGGACCTTGCACCATATTGGATATAAAGGATTCGCCGATGAAGGTTAAGCTCGGGTTTGATCCTGTGAGGGAATCCCTTGTCAATAAACCCCGTCAGGGATTCTTTAAAAAAGTGGGTGTTTCGCCTCTGCGGATGATTAGAGAATTTGAGTCGAGCGATAACAAGGATTATAAAGTCGGCCAGCAGTTAACGGCGGATGTTTTTAAAGCCGGGGACTTTGTGGATGTGTCTGGGACCTCCATCGGCAAAGGTTTTCAGGGCGGGATGAAGCGTTGGCATTGGCGCGGCGGGGGAGCTACTCATGGCTCCATGCATCATAGACGCGTTGGATCTATCGGGGCGAGCGCTGATCCCTCCAGGACGCTTCCGGGATCGCACATGCCCGGTCATATGGGGGCGCAGCCTGCGACGGTGCAGAGTTTGCGTGTCATGAACGTGGACGTCGAGCATAACACGATTCTCGTCAAAGGGGCGGTTCCCGGTACTAGCAATGCTTATCTGGTCATTAACCGTTCCAAGAAAAAGAAATTTAAGCCGTTGGATGTGGAAAAGAAGGCTGTTATCCGTAAGATTAATCCGATGAAGCAGAGTAAGGCCAAAGTCGCAGGAAAGGCTAAATAAAGGATTAAGGGTATGTCAAGTCTAACTGTTCTTGATAGTCAAGGGAAAAAATCTGGAAGCGTTGATCTGCCGGTGGATATTTTTGGCGAGGGTGTTAATACGGATGTGATTCATCAGGCGGTTGTGATGTATCAGGCTTCTCTTCGTCAAGGCAATGCCTCAACGAAAGAGCGTGGATCCGTCTCCGGCGGCGGGAAGAAGCCTTTTCGTCAGAAGGGCACGGGACGGGCCCGTCAGGGATCCATCCGTTCGCCGTTGTGGAAGGGCGGTGGTGTCGTTTTCGGCCCGCATCCGCGGGATTTCGGCTATACCGTCCCTCAGAAGGTCAGAAAGGCGGCCCTGCGCGAGAGCCTGAATGCCAAGCATAAGGATGAGGATCTGGTGTGCGTGGATGATCTGAAAGAATCGTTTGATAAGACAAAGGAATTTGCCAAGATTTTAAAAAATTTAAGCCTCAAGGGAAAGATTCTGGCGCTTTTGGACGGCAGCGATGCAAGCATCGTGAGGGCTTCGCGCAATATCCCGTTTTTCCGGCTCATGCGCTCCCAGGATGTCAGTGCTTATGATATCCTCCGCCATAAGAAGGTTCTTGTGACGAAGACGGCATTGAATAATTTAGTGGAGCGGATCCGACAGTGATTACCTGTTATGATGTCATCAATACTTTAGTGCGCACCGAGAAGGGAAGTCGTCTCGAGCCGCAGCGCAAATACCTCTTTCGGGTTGCCCCCAAGGCGAATAAGACAGAAATTAAAAAGGCGGTGGAGGAGATTTATAAGGTGAAAGTCCAGGGGGTTAATACGTTCATCATGCGCGGCAAACTCAAGCGCGTTCGTCAGGAAGAGGGGAGAACCGCCTCCTGGAAGAAAGCCGTCGTGACGTTAAAAGAAGGACAGAAGATTGAGGTAACTTAACCGTGGGCATGAAAAAATTTAAGCCAGTTACAAGCACATTGCGTCATACGATCATCTCCGACTTTGCGGAGATCACAAAGTCGAAACCCGAGAAGTCCCTCCTTCGCCCCTTAAGGAGGACCGGTGGGCGCAACATGTATGGCCGCATCACGGCACGCTATCATGGCGGCGGGCATAAGCGGATGTATCGTCTCCTCGACTTCAGACGCGATCGTATCGACGTGGAGGCAGAAGTTGTCGCCATTGAATATGACCCGAACCGTTCGGCGCGTATTGCGTTGATTCGGTATCCCGACGGCATGAAATCTTATATCATCGCCCCCTTGGAGCTTAAAACCGGGGATAAAATTATAAGCACTATCGATAAAGATGTGGAGATTAAACCGGGCAATTGCATGCCCCTGCGCCGCGTTCCTTTAGGGACAGCTGTTCATAATATTGAGTTAAAGCCGGGTCGGGGGGGGAAGATCGCCCGTTCCGCCGGCACATCGGCCCAGCTCATCGCTAAAGAAGGGGATTTTGCGTCTATCCGCATGCCTTCCAGCGAGGTTCGTAAAGTTCCTATCGACTGTCGTTCGACCGTCGGGCAGATCGGGAATGTGGAGCATGAGACCTGGTCTTTGGGGAAGGCCGGAAGGCTGCGCTGGATGGGAGGACGGCCCAACGTCCGTGGGGTTGCCCGGAATCCGGTTGACCATCCCCATGGCGGCGGCGAGGGTAAGACTCCTCAGGGAAACCCGCATCCGGTATCGCGATGGGGAAAACCAACCAAAGGATTTAAGACGCGCAAGAAACAAAAATATTCAAATCAATATATCATCCGAAGAAGAGGATTGAAATAAGATGCCACGTTCGGTTAAAAAAGGTCCTTATGTGGAAGGTTCGCTTATGAAGAAGCTGAACAGAATGATCACCTCAGGACAGAGACAGCCTATCAAGACGTGGTCCAGGCGTTCGACAATCGTGCCGGATTTTGTCGGATATACCTTCGCAATTTACGACGGCCGTAAGCATGTGCCGGTCTTTGTAACGGAAAATATGGTGGGTTATAAACTCGGCGAGTTTGCCCCTACCCGGACATTTAGAAAGCACGGCGGGGTAAAGGCCAAGAAGGCGCCGGATAAGACGTAACGAGGGGGATACTTGTGATTGCGCACGCCACGTGCAGGTATTTACGAGTTTCACCAGTCAAGGTCAGACAGGTTATTGATCTGATCCGCGGGAAGGATGTTGCGGCCTCTCAGGCTATTCTGACCCATGTCACTAAGGGGTCCGGCAAATGTATCGGCAAGGTTTTGCATTCGGCCATCAGCAATGCCAAGCAGAAAGGGCTGATAGAAGAGCAGCTTTTCATATCCAAGATTGTGGCTGACCAAGGGCCTGCCTGGAAGCGATACCGGGCAGCCTCCTTCGGCCGGGCAGCACCCATTAAGAAAAGAACTACCCATTTAACGATTGAGTTGGATCTAAAAACGCAATGAGGAGTTGAAGTATGGGTCAAAAAGTTAATCCTATCGTTTTAAGAATTGGTTATATCGAAAATTGGAGGAGTCTTTGGTATGCGGACCCCAGGGAATACGCGAAGAATGTCATCGAGGATTCTAAGATCCGCCAATTCATCAAGAAGCGTTTCGTTCAAGCGGCTATTTCCAAAATCGTCATCGAGCGGTTAGCCGAAAAGATCAAGATTATCATTCATACGGCGCGTCCCGGGGTTATTATCGGCCGCCGGGGGGCTGATATCGATAAGTTAAGGAGCGAACTCGGCCAGATTACATCCAGGGAGATCGCCATTGAGCCGCAGGAGATTAAGAATCCCGTCGCGGATGCCCAGTTGATCGCCCAGAATATCGCCTTTCAATTGGAGAAGCGGGTGGCATTCCGCCGCGCCATGAAACGTGCGATTGACCAAGCCATGGGGGCGGGGGTGAAGGGAATTAAGATAAAGTGTTCCGGCCGCTTAAACGGCGCTGAAATGGCCCGCAGTGAATCGTATCGGGTGGGAAAACTCCCTCTTCACACATTTCGGGCGCAGATTGATTACGGGTTTGCCGAGGCGCTTACGACTTACGGAATATTGGGTGTAAAAGTGTGGGCCAATAAGGGTGAGATTATTAAGGAAATCAAGCGTAAGGGGAAAACAGGCTCGGCGGAAGGCGCTGTGCAAAATGTATCGGCCAAGCCAGCCCCCGCCGCTGCTGGTTAAAGGATTTGATCAAAGGAGTCAGTTTCTATGCTGTTGATGCCTAAAAAAGTGAAGTATCGGAAAGCCCAAAAAGGAAAGGTCCGCGGTATCGCAACATCGGGCAATAAATTGCATTTCGGCGAATACGGTGTTAAGGCCTTGGAGAACGGCCTTATTCGGGCCAATCATCTGGAGGCGTGCCGTGTAGCCGTGGCTCGCAAGATGAAAGGGGCGGGAAAATTTTGGATTAATACTTTTCCTTATAAGCCGGTTACGAAGAAGCCGGCAGAGACCCGTATGGGGAAGGGAAAAGGGGACCTCGACCATTGGGCCAGTCCTGTTTCCCGGGGGAAGGTTATCTTTGAGATGAGCGGCGTGCCGGAGGATTTTGCGCGGGAGGTTTTTCGTCTCTTGGCGTTTAAGCTGCCGCTCAGAACGAGATTTATCACGCGGAGCGGGGGGTAATAGCCGATGACGAGGGCGAAGGTATTTAGAGAATTAAGCTCTGAGGACTTGCTTCAGAAAGAGAAGGCGCTCAAGAAAGACCTGTTTGCGCTCAATTATCAGCGTAAAATGGGTAATGTCGAGAAACCCTCGCGCTTTGGGGCTGTCAAGAGGGACATCGCCAGGATCATGACTATTTTAAGAGAAAGAGAATCAGGGGATGGTCAACGCAACCGAAAAACGTCTCAATAGACGTAAATTTTTACAGGGCATTGTCATTAGCGACAAGATGAATAAGACCCGTGTTGTCCAGGTGCGGTGGACAAGCCGTCATGCCAAATATCAAAAAGTTTTGCATATGGCTTCGAAATATAAGGCCCATGATGAGAAGAATGCCTCCAAAACGGGGGATGCCGTACGCATTATGGAGACACGGCCTCTTTCCAAAGATAAACGCTGGGTTATCACTCAGATTCTTAACCCTAAGGTTTGAGAGGGCGGATACCAATGATTTTTATGAGGACGATATTGAATGTGGCGGATAATACAGGGGCGCGCAAGGCCTCTCTCATAGGCGTGCTTCACGCCAAGGGCCGCCGCTGTGCCCGTATTGGGGATATTGTCCGCGTGAATATCAAAGAATCGGCTCCTGACGCTGCGGTAAAAAAAGGGGATTTGGCCAAGGGAATCATTGTGCGCACCAAATCTCCCATCCGCCGGCCCGACGGAACGTATGTGCGCTTTGATACGAATGCTATTGTTATTGTGGATGATACTGGCAACCCCCGGGGGACGCGTGTCTTCGGGCCTGTTGCCCGCGAGTTAAGAAATATGGAGTATATGAAGATTGTCTCTTTAGCCCCTGAGGTGGTTTAAGATGCTGCGGATTAAAAAAAATGACCAGGTGATGGTTATTGCCGGCAAAGATAAGGGCAAGACCGGCAAGGTGCTGCAGGTCCTCCCTGAAAGGCAGCGTGCCGTTGTCGAGCGCATTAATATCGTCAAGAAGGCGCAGCGCCGGACACAGCAGAATCAAAAGGGGGGATTTGTGGAGATTGAAGCGTCAATCCATATGTCCAATATCATGTTGCTGGATAAAAAGACGAATAGACCGGTGCGCTTCGGCGTCTCTGTCCTCAAGGACGGCACCAAGGTGCGCCTGAGTAAAAAAACGAAAGAGGCTGTTTAAAGATGATAGCGCGTCTGCAGAAACAATATAGGGAAGAAACGGTGCCGAAAATAAAGGAAAAGTTCGGCATCACAAGCTGTATGGCTGTTCCCCGTCTGGAGAAGATTGTTGTGAGTATGGGGGTCGGGAAGGCGATCGCCGATGCGAAGATCCTGGAGAGCGCCATGAAAGACCTCACCATCATTGCAGGCCAGCAGCCGGTGATGACGCGCGCCAAAAAGGCGATTTCCAATTTTAAGCTTAAAGAGGGAGCGCCGATCGGCTGCAAGGTGACGCTGCGCCGGACGAAGATGTTTGAATTTATGGATCGTTTTGTCAATATCGGTCTGCCGCGTATTCGGGACTTTAACGGCGTTTCCGCAAAATCTTTTGATAAGCAAGGCAATTTTACCGTTGGGATCTCCGAGCAGGCTATCTTCCCCGAGATTGACACGGGGAAGTTGCAGCATACGCAAGGGATGGATATCACCTTTGTCTTCAATAAAGGGCCGAAAGAGCAGACCATGGAAGTTTTGAGGTTGTTGGGGATGCCTTTCGCCAAACGATAGCAAAAAAGGATTTCTATGGCAAGAAAAGCTCTTATTCTTAAAGCAGCGCGGAAACCGAAGTTCTCTACACGGGGATATAACCGCTGCCAATTGTGCGGACGAACCAGGGGTTTTTTGCGCCGTTTCGGCACCTGCCGTATATGTTTCAGGGAGCTTGCCTGGCGTGGGGAGATCCCCGGCGTGAAGAAGGCAAGCTGGTAAGATCATTTCTTCAGAAAGAAAAACAGATTTAAGGAGTTTATCATTATGGCGTTGGTTGATCCCATCAGCAATTTTTTAACAGTTGTCCGAAACGGCGTTCAGGCCAAGAAAGAGACCGTTGATATCCCCGCCTCGCTGTTAACAGGGAGGATTCTGGAGATTTTCAAGGGCGACGGATATATCGAAGATTTCCGTTTAATGAAGGACAATGCTCAAGGGAGTTTTAAGGTTTATTTGAGGTATCCGAATAAGAAACCGGCCATTATAGGATTGAGGCGTATCTCAAGGCCGGGATTGCGCGTTTACAAAAAGAACATGGAGCTCCCCCGCGTCCTGAACGGCCTGGGAACAGCTGTTATTTCTACATCCAAAGGTGTGATCACTGACCGCGAGGCGCGGAAGATGAGGATCGGCGGGGAAGTGTTGTGTTATATCTGGTAGTTTGTCGCATGAGGAAACGTTATGTCACGGATCGGTAAAATTCCTGTTGCAGTTCCTAAAGAGGTTAAAATTAACATTCAGCCTTCCCTTGTGCATCTTGAAGGCCCTAAAGGCAAGTTGGATATCACGATTCCCCATGGGATAAAGGTGGAATCCAAGGAAGGACGGTTGCTCGTTACGCGGACTGTGGATACGAAACAAAACCGCGCTAATCACGGGACGATCCGCGCCCGTCTGGTGAATATGGTTGAAGGCGTCACCAAGGGGCATCGCAAGGATTTGGAGCTTCAGGGGGTCGGATTTCGTGCCAATTTGCAAGGCAAGAAAGTTATTTTCAACCTAGGGTTAAGCCATCCCATTGAATTTGACATACCCGACACTGTCAAGGTGGCCGTTACCAATCAGACCGCAATCACTGTGGAGGGCGCTGATAATATTGCGGTGGGGCAGATTGCGGCAAGCATGCGTGCCCTCAAGCCGGCTGAGCCGTATAAGGGCAAGGGCGTCCGCTACCTTGGGGAAGTGGTCAAGAGAAAACAAGGGAAGTCCGTAACAAAATAAGGGTAAATTAAGAATGGTATTAAAGAAAGAATTAACGCGGATGTATCGGCACGGAAGAATCCGCAAGAAACTTTCCGGTACAGGCGATCGGCCGCGGGTGTGTGTCTATCGCAGTCTCAAGCATTTTTATGTCCAGGCGATCGATGATACGGCGGAGAAGGTCCTCTTTGGTTTGTCTACGCGTACAAAAGATTTGCGTCCACGCCTTAAAGACGGCGGCAATGTGGATGCGGCGGCACAACTGGGTGAGCTTTTTGCCGCAGCGGCGCAGAAAAAAGGCATCAGGAAGGTGTGCCTGGACCGCAGCGGGTATCTTTATCACGGCCGCGTGAAGGCCTTCGCTGAGGCCGCCAGGAAGGGCGGAATGGAGTTTTAAGTTATGCTGAAATCAGGCAAAGACCAAAGACGTAATTCAGATAGTTCGAAAAAACCGACGAGGTTGGGAAGCCTCAAGATGCCCGGGGAGGCTGATGCCAATGTCCTCGCCGCTGTACCGGCCGAGGAAGCCGGGACGCTGCGCGAGGGAAAGGATATTGAGGTCGCCACCCTTCAGGCTGAAAAGACCGGAGGAGCCGAGGCGGTCGAACAGGTTATTGCCATAAATCGGATCACCAAGGTCACGAAGGGTGGCAAAAAACTATCCTTTAGCGCGCTTGTGGTCGTGGGGGATACGAAAGGGCGTGTGGGTTACAGCCTTTCTAAGGCGGCGGAGGTTTCCATTGCCATCCGCAAGGCTATTGCCGTGGCGAAAAAGAATATGGTTCAGATACATCTTCACGGGACGACCATTCCGCACGAGATTATCGGCCGATGCGGCGGGGCAAGCGTTTTGTTAAAGCCTGCCTCGGATGGAACCGGCGTCATCGCCGCAGGACCGGTGCGTGCGGTGTGTGATGGCGTTGGTATCCGCAATATCTTGTCCAAATGTCATCGGTCCAATAACCCTATCAATGTCGTTAAGGCGACTTTGGACGGCCTTAGCCGTTTAAAAGCCCTGTCTGCCGACAGGCAGGCATGAGTTAATTTATTTATTCAAAGGATAAACGCAAAAGATGCATTTGCATGAGATAAAATCACCGCAGGGTTCGCGGAAAAGAAGAAAGATCGTCGGCCGCGGGCAAGGGTCCGGCCACGGCCGAACGAGCTGCCGCGGGGAAAAGGGGCAGAAGTCCCGCGGGACAGGCCACCTTTTTGTCCGGGGGTTTGAGGGCGGGCAATCCTGCCTTATCCGGCGGCTGCCGAAGGTCGGGTTTAGAAGCCATCGGCCGGTCCTGCATCAAGTCGTTAACCTTGAGCGGCTTAATGCCTTTGAGAACGGGACGGTTGTGGATGCGTCTTTCTTAAAGGCGCAAGGGTTGATTGAAAGCCTTCAGAGGCCATTTAAGATTCTCGGTGACGGTGAAATCAAAAAAACGTTTGTGATCCGGGGCGGGGCGGTATCCAAGACGGCCCGGGACAAGATCATCAAGGCCGGCGGCCGCATTGAGGCCATGGCTGAGAAGTTCCAAAAATAAGTCTTTGTTTGCATGATTGCCTCATTTGCCAATTGTTTTAAGATACCGGAATTAAAGCAGAAGATTCTTTTTACATTAGCGATTATCACCGCTTACCGCATCGGATGTTATCTTCCCACCCCGGGTGTCAACGGGGCTGTCTTAGGGGAGTTTTTCCAGCGCATGAGCTCAACGACGGGCGGAAGCATATTCGGCATCATGAATATGTTTTCCGGCGGGGCACTGGAGAAGGCAACCATCTTTGCCTTGGGGATTATGCCCTACATCTCCAGCTCCATTATTATGCAGCTCTTGACAGCGGTTATCCCTTCCTTGGAGCGTCTGGCCAAGGAGGGACAGGCGGGGCATCACAAGATCAATCAGTACACACGTTATGGAACTCTGTTTTTGTCGGTGGTGCAGTCGTTTTTTATCGCTCTTTGGCTTGAAGACAGATCCGGCAGCGTATTCCAGGGGCTTCAGGTCGTCAACAACCCCGGCTGGGGATTCCGTTTGATAACGGTCTTGACCCTATCCTGCGGGACGCTTCTTTTGATGTGGCTGGGCGAGCAGATCCAGGAGAGGGGCATCGGCAACGGGATCTCGCTTATTATTACTTCGGGTATCATCTCGGCGGCCCCATCGGCCGTTCAGATGCTGCTGCGGTTGATGTCGCCGAATGCGCGCGGCTCGGGACAGTTGCAGCCCTTGACGTTATTGATTATGGTCGGCTTTTTAATAACGGTTATTATTTCCATTACCCTGATTACGCAGGCCCAGCGTAAAATCCCGGTTCAATACGCCCGGCGGATTGTCGGCCGCAGGGTTTACGGCGGACAAAATACCTATATCCCATTAAAAGTGGATACCGCCGGGGTAATTGCGATTATTTTTGCGCAATCCATCATCCTTTTTCCGGCGACATTGGCGAGTTTTATCCCTCATCCTGGATTTCAGTCGTTGGTGGGGATTTTCTCAAGAGGCAACTTCTGGTACTACACAGTGTACGGTTTGTTGATCGTTTTTTTCTGTTATTTTTATACGGCTATCGTCTTTAATCCGGTGGATGTGGCGGAAAATATGAAGAAACACGGCGGGTTTATCCCCGGCGTGAGGCCCGGGACACAGACCTCCGATTATCTGGATTTTGTCATAACGCGCGTTACCTTGGCCGGCGCGCTTTTTGTATGCATGATTGCGATTATGCCGGATGCTATCATGGCCTCTTTTAAGGTGCCGTATCTTGTGGCCTCGTTTTTCGGCGGGACAGGCGTTTTGATTGTGGTGGGGGTTATGCTGGATACCATGAAGCAGATCGAATCCCATTTGATGACGCGTCATTATGACGGATTTATGCGGACCGGCCATATCCGAGGCAGACGATGAGGCTGGTGTTATTAGGTCCTCCCGGGGCGGGCAAGGGAACATTAGCCGCTCTTTTAAAGAAGAGTCTCAAGGTTAGACATATCTCGACGGGGGACATCCTCCGGGAAGAGATGAAGAACAATAGTGCGCTTGGCCAAGAGGCGAAGAAGTATATCGATAACGGGGAACTCGTTCCGGATGAGGTTGTCACGAAGTTGATTGAATCGAAATTGACGGCGAATGATCGCGTGGACGGCGGGTATATGCTGGACGGCTTTCCCAGGACCAAGAAACAGGCCGAAGCGCTTGACCGTATCTTGAAAAAGATACATAGACCGCTCGATTATGCCTTGTATTTGGAATCGACGCTGCCGGTCATTATTCAGCGTTTGACGGGCCGCCGGGTCTGCCGCGGTTGTGGCGCTCTCTTTCATGTGAAAAATAGACCTCCCCGCCGAGAGGGGATCTGCGATGAGTGCGGCGGAATATTATATCAGAGGGCCGACGACAACGCCGAGACCATCAAGACACGCATGGAGGTGTATTTAAAGAATACGCAGCCGATCATCGCCTATTACGAGGCGCAAGGCAAGCTGAAGAATGTGGATGCGGATAAGGATTCCGAAGAGCTCCAGGCGATTTTGATGAAGACTTTTGATGAAGGCCACAAACTCAATCAGCCTTAAGACACAAGAGGAGCTTCGGATTCTGCGGGAGGCCGGAAGAATCCTGTCGGTCATCATCAAAGAATTAAAATGTTCTTTAACAGCAGGGGTTACAACTAAGGAAGTGGATGCGGCGGCAGAAAGGCTCATGAAAGAATACGGCGTTACCGCCGCTTTCAAGGGATACCGGGGGTTTCCGGGATGCGTGTGTGTGTCGGTCAATGAGGAAGTCGTTCACGGGATCCCGGGAAGCCGCCTCCTGAAAGAGGGCGATATCGTCAGCCTCGATGTAGGGATTGTCCACAACGATTATTATGCTGATACGGCGGTAACAGTAGGGATAGGGAATATCAGCGCTGAATTGCAAAGGCTTTTGGATGTCACCTATCAGGCTCTTTATAAAGGTATTGAACAGGTCCGCGAGGACAATCATCTCTCGGATATCTCGCATGCGATTCAAGAGTTCGTTGAGTCGCATCATTTTTCGATTGTTAGGGATTTTGTCGGCCATGGCATCGGTAGGCGCTTGCACGAGGACCCGGAGATTCCCAATTACGGGCCGCCGCATAACGGGCCTCTTCTTAAGGAAGGGATGGTTCTCGCGATTGAGCCGATGGTCAACGCCGGTGTGTGGCAGACCAGGATTTTAGAGGACGGCTGGACCGTGGTGACTCAGGACGGAAAACCCTCGGCGCATTTCGAGCATACGGTGGCCGTTACCGCCCGGGGGCCGGAGATTTTAACCAGGATTTAACAGAGGGGTTATGAGCAAAGAGGAGCTGATAGAAGTCGAAGGGATTGTGAAGGAGGCTCTGCCGAATGCCATGTTTCGCGTGGAGCTTGAGAATAAACACATGGTCTTGGCGCATATCTCCGGGAAGATCAGAAAGAATTTTATCCGCATTCTCCCCGGGGACAGCGTGAAAGTGGAACTTTCTCCTTACGATTTAACGCGGGGAAGAATAACTTATAGGTGTCCGTAGAATGAAAGTCAAATCATCCGTCAAGAGAATTTGCAGTCATTGTAAGATCATCCGCCGCAAAGGGGTTGTGCGGGTGATCTGTTCAACAGCCAAGCATAAACAAAGACAAGGATAATGTTATGCCAAGAATCCTAGGGGTAGATTTACCAAAAGAGAAAAGAATCGAGGCCTCTTTGCCTTATCTGTACGGGATAGGCCCCGCACGGGCACGCGAAGTCCTCAGGCGGGCTAACATCGACTGCAACCGTCGGGCCAAGGACTTGACGGATGAGGAGATTGCCCGGATTACCGCTATTATCCAGACCAGTTACGTGACCGAAGGTGACCTGCGCCGGGAGGTCAGTCAGAATGTCAAGAGGCTTATCGATATCGGCGCTTACCGCGGGTTACGGCATAAAAAGGGATTGCCTGTGCGCGGGCAAAGGACGAAAACCAATGCGCGCACACGCAAAGGGAGAAAACCGATTGTCGGCGGCAGTATCCGCAAAGAGGAAAAGTGAACCTTCCCGCAAAGAATAAATGGGGGTTGAGGGAGGCTAAGAGAGGCTTTTTATGACAAAACCAGTAGAAAAGACAGAACAAGTTGTTAAGAGAAAAGACAAGGCGAAAAAGAAAGTTTTACGCAACCTCACTTCGGGGGTGGCGCATATTCGCGCCACTTTTAATAATACGATCGTGACCATTACCGACACTCAGGGACATGTCCTTGTGTGGTCCACGCCGGGGGTTGTCGGTTTCAGCGGTTCGAAGAAATCAACGCCGTTTGCCGCTCAGGTGGCGGCCGCGGACGCCGCCCGGAGGGCCAAAGATTTGGGGTTAAAAACTGTAGAGGTCCTCGTGAACGGCCCCGGTTCGGGGCGTGAATCGGCGATCCGGGCCCTTCAGGCTAACGGATTGATGGTCACCTCCATCAAAGATGTGACGCCGTTGCCGCACAATGGCTGTCGCGCAAGGAAAAAACGGAGGGTGTGATTCTATGGGAAAATATATCGGTTCCAGTTGCCGCCTATGCCGACGGGAAGGCGAGAAGCTTTTTTTGAAAGGGACGAGGTGCTCGACCCACCGGTGTGCGTTGGATCGCAGGGCTTATAGTCCCGGCCAGCACGGCAACGCGCGGCGTGTGAAGCTGTCGAATTACGGCCTGCAGCTACGCGAAAAACAAAAACTCAAAAGAATCTACGGTCTCCTTGAGAAACAATTCCGGAATTATTTTGCCAAGGCCGCCCGCCGCAAGGGGGTTACGGGTACCGCCTTACTGCAATTTTTGGAGAGACGCCTGGATAATGTTATTTATCAACTGGGCTTTGCCACCTCCCGTCGGGAGGCCAGGCAGATCGTCAGCCACGGTTTTGTCTTTGTCAACGATCGTCGGGTCAATATCCCCTCTTTTTGGGTGAAAGTGAACGACGAGATATCCCTGCAATTCGCGAAAAAGGGTAAAAAAAATGTCGAGGAGAATATTGAGGCCTCCAAGGACAAGGCCGTCCCCGCGTGGCTTGAGGTTGACAAAAGCCATTACAAAGCGAAGGTGAAAAGACTTCCTGAGCGTGATGACATCGGCTTTTCCGTCAACGAGCAGTTGATCGTCGAACTTTATTCGAGATAAAAGAGCACCGTCTACCAATGGGGTTTCATTTAAGGAGGAGAATATGGGAGTGAAGTGGCGTGATTTTCAGATGCCCAAACGGCTGGATTGTGAGGAGAGTAACTACACAGAGACTTACGGCAAGTTTATTGCCGAGCCGTTTGAAAAAGGGTATGGTGTCACACTGGGGAATTCCCTGAGACGCGTTTTACTGTCTTCGATCGAAGGAAGTGCAGTGACCTCCGTGCGCATAGAAGGGATCCGTCATGAATTTTCGACTATCCCCGGGGTCCTCGAATCCGTCACAGAAATTATCCTTAATATCAAAAAATTGGTCCTGCGCTCATACTCTAAAGTCCCCAAGACGGTTTATATCAAGGCCGAGAAGAAAGGGGAAGTGAAGGGGGCGGATATCATCTGCGACGAAACCATTGAGGTCATCAAGCCCGACCTTCATATTGCGACCCTGACCCGGGATACTCATTTTTATGTGGAGATGGAGGTTTCCCGTGGCCGTGGCTATGTCCCCTCGGATCAAAATAAGAGGGAGGTGGTGGACTCCATTGCCGCGGACTCGATTTTTACGCCTATCACTAAGGTCAATTTTAACGTGGAAAACACCCGGGTGGGCCAGAGGACGGATTATGACCGCCTGATTATCGAGATATGGACAAACGGCAGCATCAATCCTAAAGAGGCCTTGCTTTATGGGGCCAATATCCTGCAAAGACACTTGGACGTATTCGTCAGTTACGGCCAGCTCCCCGAGGAGGAAGAGGAGGAAGAAGAGATTTCCGCGGAGGAGCAGGCCTTGTATGAAAAGATGCGTCTGCCGATCTCGGAGTTGGAGTTGTCCGTGCGCAGCGCGAATTGCCTCAAGGACGCCAATATCAAGACAATCGCCGAGCTTGTCCGTAAAACGGAATCCGAGCTGTTGACATTCCGCAATTTTGGTAAGAAATCCCTTACGGAGATCAATGACCTTCTCAAGGCTATGGGATTAAATTTAGGCATGAAAGTGGACATAAGGAAGTTAAGGAAAAAGGAATAAGATGAGACACGGGATTGCAGGCAATACATTAAGCCGGAATTCCAGTTTGCGCCGGGCTACTGTCCGGGACCTGGCCAAGGCCACGCTCACTCGACAAAGGATCTGCACGACAGAGGCCAAGGCCAAAGAGGCGCGTAAGCTGGTGGATCAACTCATTACTTTAGGGAAAAAAGGCACTCTATCGGATAAAAGACGCGCCTTTGCCATTCTCTGCGACCACCAACTGGTAAGCGACCTTTTTAGCAAGACCTCGCCGCGTTTTAAGAACCGGGTGGGCGGTTATACGCGTATCATTCGCCTGGGGAGACGCCGGGGTGATAACGCCCAATTGGCTTTCCTCGAATTAACGGAAAAAGAAAAGGTCGTTGTCACTAAACCTAAGTCAACGGCTGTTGCCAAGAAAGAAAAACCGGAGACCGTCACGGTTTCTAAGGAAAAGGAAGAACAGCCCAAGACACTGCCGAAGGAACCGCCCCTTAAGAAAGATGTTGTCAAAGGCTTGGCCCAAAAGCCGCTGACGGGTCAAGGGAAAGGCCGGGTGGTTCCCAAATTTCTCAGCGGTATCCGCAGGATGTTTAATCGAAGATCGTCGGGGAAGTAGGCCTGCCGGGATGGCAGGCATGGGTTCCCTGACAGACGCCTTAGAAAGAGAAGGGACTGTTGGAGGTCTTGACTCGCTTAAACGTTAATCGTCGAATCAGGGAAATCGTCGGCTCTTCAACGTTGGCGATTACGGCCAGGGCGAAAGAACTGCAGGCCCAAGGATGTGACGTCGTGAACTTTGGCGCCGGGGAGCCCGATTTCGACACGCCGGATTCCATTAAGGCGGCCGCCATTAAGGC
>MHGQ01000066.1:0-15734 GCA_001805645.1 Omnitrophica WOR_2 bacterium RIFCSPHIGHO2_02_FULL_50_17
CGCGGTCAACAAGAAACATGGTGTCGTTATAATCCTCGTCTCCCAATTTCTTATTCGCATAGGCCAGATCTTCAAAGCCAATCAGGTAGGGATCATTGAATGTGTATGTTGAGACACTCGAACAAGATTCGGCATACAGCAGTGTTACATCATTCTGGGTGCAACCGGATTTAACATATACGGTTGTTCCGGATAATGCCGCCAGATGATATGTCAACATATGATCGAGGCCGGCATTGTCATAGTAAAGAGGACTTGCGAATGGATCAGAGCTCCATGTTTTGGTCGAACTAGTACCGACCGATTTTAAGTACCAGGCAAAATCCTCACCCGAAGTAAACGGCGACGTCTCAGCCACAAACGGATTCGCGAGTGAACCATCTCCGGAAAACCCAAAACCTGTATATCCCGGAGGAGCCGGAGGCAGGACCGGAATCTGTGTGCCAGGGGTGCTGATGTCATACACTCCTAAGGTGTTCTTGTTCCCGGCCGTAATACCGATAAATGTCCATGTCCCGGTATTATTGGTCGTGCTTAAATCTCTCCACTTCTGGTCCCCAGTTGTAACTTGGAGAGAATCAACCTGTTCATTCTTGATATAAACCGTTCCCAACAATAAGTTGATGGCGTCATGGATGTTTTGAGCCACTGCCGTATCGTTAGGCGTAGCCACGCCGGCAAGCCCCGAGCCGTCATCATAGGTGTCGGCCGCCATTGTCGGTGAATATGGCTGGGCAAAGGCATTGGAAACGATAAAACACATTCCCAATATGAGGGTTAGTAAAATGGTTTTTTTCATATTTTCTCCTGTTTGATTGAACATGGGTTATACCCTTTTCTTCCTTCTTATACCGGCAAAGGCCAAGAGCCCGCTTCCTAACAAAGACATTGTTGCCGGTTCCGGAATGACACCATTAGCCTGCCCAGGACCTGTGCCTTCAGGAACGCTGGAAATCCCCGAGATGACGAATTGCCTCGGCGCACTCATCGTATCGATACAGCAGTTGGTGCCGGTAAACAGTCCCCAGGTACCATTCCCCAATACGAGCGGGTCGGTGGTGAACCAGTCATCTTCAGATGCGCTATTACTAAAGTTGCTCGGCTCTGTAGCATAGCCGTCAATTGTGCCAGCCGTTACCATGGCGTCCATTCCCGCGGTGGTTCCGCCTTGGTTGTTAAAAAACCCCGTCCACTGAAATACTGGCCATAAGGTATCGTCTGTACCGAAGATACCAATCCTGACGCCGCCATTGGCAGTGGAAGGTGCGCTCTGATCGCCATGCCAATGCTCACCGAACATGCTGATCGTGCCATTGCCATTGTCTTTCCAGGCAAAGGCCACCAAGTGGGCTTGCGCCGGCGCGGCCGAAAGAAAACATGCCACCATGAGTGTGATAATTAATGTGATCTTTCTGTTCATTTCTTCCCTCCCCTTTTTGTGCTTCTTACGGAATTATGATTGCTATATACTTATCGGGCCCCTTCACCCGTAAAGACGACACGGACTGTTCTTAAGAGAATCCGCAAGTCCGTCCAAAGACAGAATTTCTTAATATAGAGGATATCGTATTTAATCTTCTTTTTAACGTCCTCAATCGTTTCATCATATTTATGCCAGACCTGCGCCAGGCCGGTGATGCCGGGTTTGACAGCCAGGCGCTTCTCATAATCGGCAATCTCGTTTTTGAATTTTTCCACAAACACAGGTCTCTCCGGTCTTGGGCCGATAAGACTCATGTCCCCTTTGAGGATATTGATAAACTGCGGGATTTCATCTATGTGCGCCTTGCGCAGGAATTTCCCCGCAGGGATAAGGCGGCTGTCGTTTGCCGCTGCCCAAACGGGACCTGTCTCCTTTTCGGCATCGACACGCATTGTCCGGAATTTATAGATGTCGAATATTTTTCCGTCTTTTCCGACACGAGTCTGCGTGAAAAGGACAGGGCCTCTGGAGGTGAGCTTGATTAAAACGGCTGTTAGGAGAAACAGCGGGGAAAGAAGCAGGATGCCGGCAATCGCCGCGCAGATATCCAATGCCCGCTTAAGGGCAAGATAAGTCCTGCGGATAAATCCGGCAATCATCCCTAAGATCCCGCCGCCGAAAAGGGCTATCGTTGCCGGTTCCGGGGCGCGGGCCCTTGATTTTTCGTCGTTTGCAGTCATGAAGACCGCCGGCCCGCCGGAGGCGAGGTTCGCCCCTAGCGACCCGGCTTGTTCAAAATGGGATGACGGCTCATGGGGCCTCACAAAGGACAAGGCGGCCCATGCCGTTGTAACGCAGAGAAAATATAATCCGGTCAACCCACAGCCGATAATGAACTTCCCTAATTGTTGTCGTTTCTTTTGCCGCATATAATTTTAAGCGCCTGGAAATCCTGCTTTTACTCTTAAATAAAGCAAATTGCGTGCCAACATTGTGTTAATAAGACGGTTGTTTTATGCATTCACAAAATGTTTGTTTGCAACAAGATGTGATGATTGGTATGTGGGATTGTGTGTTAATATATGGACAGTCTATGACAAGCCTAGACAGACTATACATTTTTGTTGTCTAACTTAATAAACAATGGTTGTAAGGGATAGACATGTTAGGGCAGATATTGATGCAGAGAGGGAACGATTATTTGGGAGAATTTCTTGAGACGCTGGACATCTCCGGCTTTATCGCCGTTTAGGATGGATGCCGAGACGCGAATGAGGGCGCTGCTGGAGGGCCGGCCCAAGAAGGATTTCAGGGCAATAAGTCCCTGCTGTTTCCAATAGTTCGGGGTAAAGGAATCCCCGACCTTGAACCAATAAAAAAAGACCTGCCGGTCACTCCCCTTCTCAATAGTTACGAGGTTTACGGCTATTTCTTTAGCGGCCGTGTCGGTTGCGAATGAGTCGTGGACATTGCTTAATATCGCTGCGCCGCTTCCGATGTAGCAGACCTCCGGCGGATGCGAGACCTTCCGGTTGCTTTGCGAATAAACGATAAAAAGATAGACTTCCTCTCCCTTGGGGCTTGTATAACGACGCGAAAAGACGTTATCAGTTTCCAAGATGGCTTTTTCTTGATCGGTGATCGGCAATTCTTCCGCGCTCCATCCTTCTATCTTGTTTGGGAAATTGTGGATACTGACGGTGTCCTGCCGGCGGTAGACCTTGAAATAAAGGTGCCAGGAGATTATGGCGGCTGCGAGCATCAGGGCGATGATGAAGATGAGGGATTTGTCGAAAATTTTGTTTCGCATATTTTTCATTGCAGGGGCACGGCGCGACGTGCCCTTACTATCTATTCAAGAATTTTCCCCGCCGCATACAGCAAAAGGAATGCCAGGGCAAAGACGGCAAAACCGGAAAAGTCATGGACAAAGCCTGTGGCGAATTGCGGGCCCCATATCTCCGAGACGCTGGCGAGGAAGACGACCCGAACGACATTTGTGATAATGGCGATAGGTATGGTGGAGAGAAAAAGCAGGATGCGCTTGAGCATCGGCGCCTTCATGCCGTAGGCAAAAATGCTTCCCAGGGCCGTCAGGGAAATGAGCGACCGCAGGCCGCTGCAGACATCGTCTACGACCACGTAGGCGTGCTGCATCTTGATGAAGCTTCCCTCACGGATGGCCAGAAGCCCCATGTTATTTAAGGCCGCCGTTGCAATCTGGGCGGCGAAGATTTTCATTTTAAAGCTGATGTTGGCGATAACAACCAAGGGAGTCGGAATCATGAATATAAAAAAGCCGAGGGGGAATAGAATTTCACGAAAGATTTTTGTCCCATAAAAATGGAGGACCGCTCCGGTGAGGACAATCAGCATGGAGAACCCGGAGGTAAAGTAAACGCGAAAGAGAGAGCTTAGGATATGGATCAGGATGCCTGTGATGATGAGCGGCATTCCCCCCCGGCAGCACTCCGGCTGAATCAAGGCGAGCTCTTTACGCCTTTGCCAGATGAGAAACCCGGTAACAAAGGGCACCAAAATGCCGTGGCTGTAATACGAATCGCGGGAAAACCACCTCTCCCACATCCAGAAAAGCGTTGGGATGTAGGTGAGGATAAAGATCCCGGCAAGGAGAAGCTCGGTAGTATGGAATTTGAGCGTGTTCTTCATATCGGATGTGTTGTGAGTTGTGAGTCGGGGGTGCGAGGTGGGGTTGATTATACCCCCTCCTTGTTTTTCCCCCAGCTTTCCCCTAATCGATACAATTGTTTTCCGCTGATATCATACTCCTCAATCAGTTTATTTGTTGCATTAATGGAGATTTTATCTGGATAAAGGTCCCGACAGCAACTTAAATGAGCGATCATTTCATTGCATTCACCAATAGCCTCATTGATATATTTTAGCCAGTCCTTTTTATAGTTTTTTCTCGCATAACCTTCGGCAATTATCGCTAACGATGATTTGCAACATCTGCGCATTTGGTTTCTTGAGTTTGGCACTTTTTGACCTGTGCAAGTGAAACATCGTTTACCCCTCCCCCATCCCCTCCCGTCGAGGGAGGGGAATTCTAGGGGAAAATTTGCCAAACTCAATTGGTTTATTAAATCGAATTTTTCTTCAGAGGGAAGCTTTGGTAAAACTTCTTTCATAACCAAAAGCATTGCCGCGTAAAGTCGTTTGTACACATTTAAATCCTGGAAACTTATCGCCTTTCCATCCATTATCCACCCCCATTCTCATTCTCGACCCACAGCTCAGGACTCAACCTTACCCTCTGGGGAGCGCTGGGGGATTGGCGCTCGACACATTTTTTATTTACGTGCCTTCTTCCATTTCACATCCTGTCCGCCGGAGATAATCTGAAAGAATCCCGCAAGCGCTGAAAAATTCAACAGACAAAATACATACGGGATATAACATACCTTTGCAATGAGCGCAAGGATACCATATTTTTGGTGTCTTGACAAGGCCCCTAGGATGGCCATGGCATAAAAAAGGATTTGGGCCCCAAACAGGATTTGGTAGGGGCACGGCGCGCCGTGCCCCCTACAGATCATCCAATTAAGGATGAATACGGCGATCATGAAAAACGGCACAAGGACGCGCAGGAATTTGTGGGAGACGAGCTGAATCGCCACCGGACTTTTCAAGGGGTTAAACAAATCCGGGAATAATCCGAAAATCTGGTAGTTCCCGAAGAGCGTGCGCACTTTCCGTCGATGCTCCTCGCGCGGACTGTCCGCGATTTCATCATAGGCCTTGGCCGTCTCATCCCAAACCGCCCTGGAGCCTTTCTGAATGATTTTAAGCGGGACAAACATATCATCCAGGACAATGTGGGAAGGAATAGGTTCAAACAAATCCCTGCGGATCGCATAAACGGCCCCTGTGGCCCCAAGCATGGAATGGATTTGGCTTTCCATCTCGCGGAGCAATTTTTCATAGTTCCAGTAGAGATTGAGGCCCTGGGCGGTGGCGCCTGCCTTTTTTTCTTTTTGAAAAATCAATTCGCCGCTGACGCATCCGATTTTGGAATCGGCAAAATTGCCGACAAGCTCTTTGACGGCATCCGGGGCGAAGGTCTGCCTGGCATCGCAAAAAATGATGATCTCGTTTCGCGCCCGGCTGACCAATTCATTGAGGGTAGCCATTTTTCCTAAACGCGCGGCCCTTTCGACGAGATGGATGCGTTCATCCCTGAAGGCCTCAACGATGGAGTTGGTCCTGTCCGTGGAGCCGTCCGAGCCGATCCATATCTCCATTTTCTCTTTCGGATAATCAAGAGTCAAAAGGTTCTTGATTTTTCTTTCCATGACGTCCTCTTCGTTCCAGACAGAAAGGACGACCGAGACAGACGGTTCACAGATTCCTTTTAGGACAGGGTTCGGCCGTAATTTCGCCGTCATCCATAATAACAGCGGATAAGCGAAGTAGCAGTAAAGTGTGAGGGATATGAGGAGCCAAAAAAGAGGAATCATGCTTTGGACACGAATTGGACTATCACTTCACGGCCCAGCGCTTCCACGATTTGTTTAACGGTTAAAAGGCTGACATTATCGCGGCCGCTTTCAACGCGCGAAATGACTTGTTGGGACACGCCGAGTTTTTGAGCCAGGCCGGCCTGTGTCAGCCCGGATTGTTTGCGTAAATTCTTGATCTGCTCTCCGACATGCCGGCACAGTTCATCCCCCGGCGAAATTATCTTTGGTGAACGGATGGGGATGCCTTTTTCCCGGAAGGTCTCCGCCAGCTTCTCATGGACGGCCTGCCAAAAGATGATCCTGTCTTCAGTCCATTTGTCCTGACGCATTCTTTTCTTGACGCGCTGCCAGTTGCGGACAAAGGTATCTTTGGAAAGATAGTTTTCAAAAACCTCTTTCGGTGTATTTTTTCTGGCCAGAAGAAGCGCGGCAATTTCGGTGAACTTCGGATGCCGCTCATCCGCCAGGATATTTTTAACTTCTTTGGCCGGAATATTCCGGTCCCACAGCCAATCCGTTTTTTTCTCCATCATCCTATTTCCTCTGATAAAAGGGCATCCACTTCATTTTTAAAGTACTGATCCATCCGGCGGAAATCGATTGTCTTTTCCGTGACCAAATCCAGCAGACCAGTTTTGATAGCCATGCGGTCAAACGTGCGATACCACCGGATCATGCCTTCTTTGACGGTTGCCGTTCCATAGCGCGCGACAAATTTGGACAGAGGCGTTGAGATGCTGGAGAGGCAATACAAATCATAAAAATTTTTCGCCTCCTGCCGGCCTCCGATGGTGACCGCTTGACCGGCGTCGTCTTGCGATGCCGTATGGCCGGCCACGGCGTAAAGTTTCCGCAAGTAGATATCCTCCAGAGAAACAACATAAATACCGTCAACTTCCCGTAAGGGTTGAACAATATCCACAAAATCCTCCACAAAATCAATTTTGCACGTCTTCCCTTTTTTATCCGTAAGCGTATACATCATGATCTTGGCGAATTGGTCCCCCGTTTTTTGGGCAGCCAATTCCGCTTTCATGTTGTGTTTTTCCCGGAGATAAGCGATGGTTTCCGTGATTTCTTTTTGGGAAAAAGATTTTGTAAAAAAGTCCAAATCACGCGATTCCCTGTGCTGAAAATAATAAAGCGACAAAGCGGTCCCGCCCGCCAGATAATAATGATCCAGCTTGTCCGCCAGGCATTTTAAGAGCCGTTTTTGTATGGAGAAATTCAATTGGGATACCTTCATGGCCTAAATATACAATAAATATGTTGTGTTGTCAATGGTTATACAGCTTATATTATGTATTTGAGATGGCCTGGCAACTTTTGTGCTTCATTTTATCTTCAGCATCATCCTCCGCATCCAGTCATACAGCGCCCCGCCCCCTATCTGTTTGAAACCATTTTTGGAAAATTCAAAGATTCGTTCGCCGGCCGGGGTCCTGCCGTCCATGGCCTGGATAAACCGTCTGAGGAGCCAATGGGATTTGACCGCTATGCGGCTCAGACAAGCTGATTTCAAGCCCGCGGGCCGCTCCGAGATGAAGATACTCTTATAACCAGCCTTATAGGCCATTTGCAGAATTTTATCGTTGCAGAAGCCGCGGGGAACAGAGAGACTTTCCACGGCGATTTCCAAATTGCGTTCCAGATACTTTTTGGAGGCGGCCAATTCCTCCTGGATCTGCGTGTCCTGTAAATTCGTCAGGATTTCATGGCTGAAGCCGTGGGAGCCGATGACCATGCCTGCCTCGTGCAGGGCGCGCAGCTCTTCCCATCCCATGTATCCCTGCCGGCCGACCCTCTGGGCAATGATGAAAAAATATCCCGTGAATCCGAATTCCTTCAACATGGGAAGGGCCTCTTCAAAATTATTCATCTCTCCGTCGTCAAAGGTTAGGATAACGTCTCGTTGGGCCGTGCAGCCGTTTGTCTTTAAATATTCCATCTGGGCGCGGAAATTCTCTGCCGTGACATCGTAAAAGCCCGCCCCCGCCTCCCTCTCTGGAGGGGAGGCCGATGTCCGGCTTACGATTCCGTGATACATCAGGACCACGGGCTGACATTGTCTTTGTTCCGAATTCTTACTTTTTCCCATTGTTCTTTTCTCCCCTGCCCCCATTCCCTTTTTCTTCAAGAATTTGAAAGCCAAACGGAAACTGGTAGAGAAACTCCATGACCCGGGCGTAGCTGGCCTTTTGATAAATCATTCCGTTCTCCAAGGGATCGGTATTACGCCTCTGATGCTTGATGTAATAGTCCACCCGCTCCCGGCCGGTTTCCAGAAATATGGGATTGCCTGTCAAATAATAACTGTAGGAGAGGGTCTCGAGGAACGGATTATACGGTTTGTGCTCCATGTAATATTGCGTGGCCTTCACAATAGACTCGGCGATGGCCTTGTTGCCGGTTACTTTGTGATAGGCCACCAGCGCCGGCAGGGTATAGCTCAGGGTATAAAGCACATGTTCTTCCCCTTCCCACCGGCGGCTTAAGGGGTTGTACGTCTCCAGCCATATCCCATCGTGTCTTTGTCCGCGGAACAACACATCGGCCCATTTATCGGCAAGTTTTTTATACCGTTCATCCTGGGTCGCCTCAAACATCTCAACGGCCCCCCACAGGACATTGCTGACATTGCGCTGGGGGCAGATATCGGGGTGATGGAAATAGGTCATGCGCTCCTTCAGAAAGAATTCGCCGATTTCCTTGGCGACGTCCCAGGCGCGTTCATACCCCGTCATATAATAATAAAGCAGGATGCCGTGCAGGTTTGTATGCGAGGTCTCTTCGTTGCGTCCTCCCCAGTGGTCGGCATTGTGCCGGTGCTGGGAGCCTACCTGGCTGTAATCGTCGGAAATAACCCCTCGCAGTCTCTTATCATGGGCAACGGTATTGTAATGGACGGTATCCACGTCCATGATATGCCGGACACTAGCCTCAGCGAAGGCTAAATATTTATATTTTCCCGTGCGAAGATACTGCATCAAAGCGCCGGAATGCACTCCCATGGCCTCATTATTAAACCATCCATGGCGGCCGTCGCGCCGCCAGCTTTCCTCGCGGGAAGTTATGACATCTCCAAAGTCGATCATGCCGTACCAGTCATTGAGGACAATGTGGCGCTGGGCCCAGTCGAATATCATCTCGGCGGTCTCCTCCAAGGGTTTTAACCGTTCGTCATACGCCTTGACCTTTCCCAGCGCAAGGGTGTCGCTGATCCACGCCGGGGCGGCAGAGAGAAGAATCGTTGTCCCCAGGAGTTTCACGACAGGGCCGTCCTTTGAATCGTCATAGGCGCCGGCGTGAAAATAAAACGCCAGTTCATGGGTTTTGCCAAGGCCGAAGGCGCTGCCGCGGGCCACGGCATCATCTCCGAAGGCGGCGGCGGTTGTCTTCAAGTCCAGCTCGCCGGATTCTCGTGGCCATAATTCCGTCTTTAAGACACGCCTTTTGGCGTCGAACTGCCAGCCTTTCGGGAATTGCTGCCAGAAGTCTTTGATAATGACCGAGACCCCAGCGTCCTTTCGGCTGATGTCAAGCCATCCCGCGAGTCTCTGGCCCGCCGGATGAGACTTGTTGTCAGCGGTAACATGGAAGGTGCGGCTGGTGTCCTGCATGACGGAAAGGCTTTGAGTTAACGGTCCTTGCAAGGATTGTCCCTTTTCATCCGCCAGGGCATAAGACAGGTCTCCCTTGGAAGACAACGGCGTCTCGATAGAGACGGCTTCGATAGTCTCATTCTTAGGCAGCCATTTGCCTTTGTAAAGGTAGTGATATTTATTTTCCGGGTAGCCCGTATAAATAAATGTATGATAGACGCGGACGAAACTTTCGCCGGCAAAGGCTTGGAGCCGCACGATAAAGCGGCAGAATTGTTTTTTCGATTTTGAGGTAAACCAGCCCTCGGCCTTGAGGGTTGCTTTTAATGCCCCTTTCTCCTCCACGGTCAGGGTGTATTTTTTATCAAGAGAGCTGCGGTATTCCTGGCCCCGGTGGACAATGACCATGTCCGAGCCCTGGCTTTGCATTTCCTCATCGCTGAAACGGCCGTCTTGATTTGTGTCCAGCCATACCGTATCCAGAAGGCGAAAGCCCTGCCTTTTGACGACGAATTTGAGCACGCCGGTGTTGACGGTTATCTGATTTTTGGATTCCTCCATCGTTAATGTCTCTTGCTTTGAGATCATCTCGCCGGCCCCTCCGGCATCCGTTGGGAGACCCTCCGCACGGCCTGGAGGGTATTCCAGATAGCCGATCTGGCGCTGGCCGGCCGCTAAATCCAGCCGTGTATCGACTTGAAGCCACTTGATGCTCTTATCACCCCAGTAGCCCAGCGGCCGCACCTGCGCCGGGATAACGTTGGCGTTATTGTCTAAAATCCGTATTTTATCCATCGAAGCAAGCTCCCCTTGCGGGAGAGGAATCCCGCCCGAGACCGGAACCCCCCGCCTCTCTCCCTGCGAAGGATTGTTGACATAAACAGGGACACGGACACGGTTGTTGACAAGCCAACGCGGCCTCTGAGAATCAAAATTATTGTAATTGCCCGCCGCATAAATCTCTTCGCCGGGTTTCGGAAGATACGGCTCTCCCAGAATAGCCAAGGCCTCTCCCTCAAAATGCCGCTCCGGCACCAGACGCAGGTTGTCAATGTAGAGTGTATGCTCCTCCTTGGTATTCCAGAGAAAGATATTCATCTGGGCTATCCGGGAGGGATTGATTTCTCCCCACCATTGTGAAATGTCGAGAAAGACAGGGGTCACCTCTTGGGGACTGATGTAAACACTTTCCGTGCGGCTGTTGTCGCCGGTATCCCTGAGTTTAAGCTTTATCTCTATCGCCTTCGTTTCCGGGTTATAAATATCGAAGGCTAGGCTTTCATATCCGCCCCAGTCCCGCAGTTTTTTGTCTTTCTGGAACGGCTGTTTAAGAATGATCCCGGAGGCTTCCGACGAGGGATAAAAGTCGATGCGGGCATTGGAGGCGCCGGAGGTTACCTCGCGCTTGGCCAGCAGGATGGCGGCATGTGTTGTTTTAAAAAGGTCGATGTCCTTTTGAGACTCAAAGTCGTTGATTGTCAGCGGTTTGGTTTTTTGGGGGATGTGGGCGATATAGTAGGCCTTAAGCTTGCCTTTGATTTTTCCCAAGAGGTTTCGCTGGGAATAGGCCAAGAGGAGAAGCGCCATTCCGGCTATGATTCCGGCGGCAAATATCCCGGCGATGATAAGTTTGTTCTTGCTTATATTCATTTTATTTTAGCCGACTTTCAATACTTCGTCATAAATCTGCTGTGTCTGCGTAATCATCCGTTCCAGAGAAAACTTCTCTTGAACGATTCGTTTGGCCTCTTCGCCCATCTGGCGGGCCAAGGCCGGGTTTTGGAGCAGTTTCTCAGCCCTTTCGGCCAGGGCGCCGGAATCGCCGCACGGGACAAGAAAACCCGTCTGCCCGTCGATAATCAACTCACTGTTGCCGCCCACGTCGGTCGCCACCACAGGAATTCCCTTGGCCATACATTCCAGAATAACGACAGAGAAACCTTCTCTTGTGGAGGACAACACCGAGATATCCGTCAAATCCAATAGCGCGGGGACGTCTTTGCGCAGTCCGGTAAATTTAAGGACACCCTTATCCACCAAATCTGCATTCGCGCGCATCAAATCCTCTTTAAGCGGCCCGTCGCCGATGATCAGGGCGCATAAGGCTAGGCCGCGGCTTCGCAGGATTCTCACGGATTCGATAAACACATGATTCGCTTTGGCGGGCACCAGACGGCCGATATTGGCCAGGACAGGCGTGCCGGACGGTATATGGAACTCTGCCCTGAGCTTTTGAATCTCTCCATCGCCTGCCGCCGGCGGATTCGGGGTGATGCCGTTATAAACCACATGGATTTTGGCGGCCGGGATGCCGACCTCCTTGGCGTAAAACTGCTTGACCTTATCGCTGACGACGCAAATCTTCGGCGTTCCCAAACTCAGCAGCCTGTCGATTATCTTATGGTGCCATCTTTTCCAGACATCGATGTTGTGTTCGGTAATGATGACGGGGACGCCGGCGATTAGGGCCGCGAGCCTTCCCCAGACATTGGCGCCCCAAAGATGCGTATGGACAAGAGCGACCTTATTGTTTTTTATGATCTTTCTTATTTTTCCGATGACCGAAAAATCTATGCCCCCTTTTTTATGCAGCGCGAAAATCTTGATGTCGGATTTCTGAAGCTCGCCGGCAAAAGGGCCTTCGTCATTCAGACAGCAGATAAGGACGTTGAAACGGTTCTTGTCTAAACCCCTCGCCAGATGAATCACGACCTGCTCGGCCCCGCCGAGTCCGAGACTCCAGATGATGTATAACACATTGATTTCCATATGTTACCACGTACCACCTCGTAGGTGGTGCAAGGTTATTCCAAGATTAAAGACTTGATTGCCGCTAGCTCTTTTTGATGAGAAATTCTATCGTTGACGAAATTCTCGTACTCGCCGGCATTTATTGCGATAACATCATCAAATCGACAGATTCGCCGATCGGCACCAACATTGCCACTATATTCATGGTAAGATGAATACGGCCATTTTTTAGGGGTACCTGCTAATCCCGCACTTACCGGATTCAGATGAATATATCGTGTCAAGTGAAGAAGATACTCATCGGAATCCACCAAAACGCTTTTGAACCGGCCTACCCACAAGGGGCCTTTTCTTCTGTGTTTTTCGTTAAAAAATCTCGTATAGCTGTTTTGGATATTCTGCATAAATTGAGAAATGCCATCATCGCGCAACTGCTTAAGGATTAAATGGACATGGGTGGGCATGAGGCAATAGGCTAAAATTTCCACTAATTTTTCTTCCGGCCGCTGGGCTGGTATAAAATGTTTCTCAAAGCCATCATCTTGAATCTCCTGCAATCTCAAAAATTGCGATAATTTCATCGATGACTCATGGAGTTGGTAGTAGCGCAGCGTATGAAGAAAACGTTCCGAGTTATAATGTGTGTTAAATATTCTAAAGTCCGCGATACTTTTGTTGAAGACATGATAATAATGCCCCGTCGCCAATAATTCTTTTCGATGCATCATAATTCAACCGGCTCCTTTCCCCTTTCCTCCTGCACCACCTACGAGGTGGTGCAGGGTTTTTCTCTGTGTTTGTTCATGCAACCAGTCAAAGGCGCCGGCGAGCTTTTTCTTTAAGTCAAACAGCGTATCCCGGCCGTTGATGCCGGTGCGCCGCAGCTCTAAAAGGGGCGTCTTGGCATCATTGATGCCCGGCTTGACCGTGAAGGCCAGGCGGAATCCCAATTCGGCCATAATCGCTAACGTATCCTCATTGTAATCACCATACGGATAACAGAAGACCGATTTGCAAAAGCCGGCAAAATGCTGGGCGTTGAGCGTCTCTAAGCTGTCTTGAATCTCCTTTTTCTGTTGTTCGTAGGACATCTGGGCCAGCCGCGGATGGGTGTGGGTATGGGGGGCAAAGGTGATTCCGCCCTCGGCCATTTCCCGCACCTCCTCCCAATCCATCATATCCGGGTCCGGCAGGGCGGCGTAGCGGGGGCGTTTCTTGTCGGTTCCAATCATCCCCGTGACCAGAAATAGGACGGCCGGCAGACCCAATTCCTTCAAAACGGGATAGGCGTTCAGGTAATTGTCCCGGTAGCCGTCGTCAAAGGTAATCACGACCGTTGGCTGGGCGCGCGTGCCTTTCAGCGGTTCCCACGCCTCTTCCTTTAATAGTTCCCCAAGGGCAATGACGCGGCAATGGTCTTTCAGATAGCGCATGTGCCGGCGAAATATCTCCGGCGGCGTATTGAGATCATCCGCCGGCATGGCCTCATGGACGCGGTGGTATGTCAAGACAATGACCCCTTCCCTCTTCTGAGGCAGCTTCAGGAGGTAGAAAAAATTACTTGTAAGATGTCTTAGAATCTGTTTCATGCGCCTTTAATCAACCCAAGGACATTTTCTTTTGTAAAAATATCCATATCCGGAACATTTTCCAGAAAACTCTCCACATCGCGATATACCTTCGCCCAATCGGCCTTTTCGACAATTGCATGAAGACAATCCCGCCAGTTGATTTCCGTTGGCCTTTGACCCTTGTAGCCTGTTTGATCAAGGGCGTTGTTTAATAAGGTGATATTGGGCGCGATATCTCTCCATCGGGAAAGATACCAGCCGAGATCAAAATAATCACGGCCCTTCGTGTACTTACGGCTAAGCACCGCACCGATTTTGCCGGCAAAAAGTGAAGAAAGGTCATAAGACAAAAATGAAATTGGAAAATATTTATTAACGATCTCTGTCTTTAAAATACCTCCTGCCGGAGGGTTTGTATCCAACTCAATCTTAACAGAAAACTTCTGTCCCTTATGGGGTGAGATGCCAGCCTCATGCATTAACCCTTCAAACTTCATGAATGCCGCCTTGACCGTTTTCTGGTCATTGTAGGATACAGAAATATTGTATCCCGCCAATGAAAGTTCGCGTTTTACATTTTGGATGATCATAAGGAACGGAGAACTGCCCCGCACCAAAGAGAAGTCCAAATCTTCGGAAAATCTCGGCAGATGATACAAAAACCGCAGAGCCGCTCCCCCCAGAAAGGCGCAATTTTGGAATACCTTGTTGTCGTGCATAATCCGCAAGATATAAGCTTGAAGGTATTCCCGCATGATATTTAACTTTGCGCGTTCCCCTTCTTTTGAGGCTGTTAATTCCAGTACATAATCTTTCACAAAAGTTTTTCCCCTTTTTTGTATTCCTCCACATATCTTCGGATAAGCCCGGCGGCCTTTAAAATCCCTGGCTTATGGAATCGTTCGGCATATTCCAACAGCCGGTCGATATTGATATTTTCTACGTTCTGCAGTCTCAATTCATCAAGATAATCCGGCGAGACCTTAATATGTTTAATATACACCAGATCTAAAAGGGCCTTTTCGGCATGGGCCACAAAAGCTGTCTGTCCGTCACTTTTCAGTGATTCATAACCCCAAAACAGGGAGGTTTGAATATGCCGGTAGCTGAACCGCCCTGCTTTTGTGATAAATTCCCCCTGTCTTTTTGTTGTCAGAGATGTGTAAGCGTAGACGGCCTCGGGAATTAAATGATAATATTCCAGCGCTTTTTCCAGGCTGATGTAAGAAGGCCGAATGAGGATTGAGGCGATATAGAATTCACTTACCGCTGTTTTGCGGTAGCGTTCGGCCAATACATAAAAACCTCTTTTCAATTTGATCAGCTTCCCTGCCTTTTCCCATCGGCTGAATTGCACTTCAATGGGATTCGGATCAGGATCTCCCGCAAGCATCATCTCAGTCTCGATGACTGGTAAATTTCCTGTCTTTTTGATGAAATTATCAAATCTCATGGCATAAGCTTAACATATTTGTTAAGTTATTGCAATTATAATCTAAGTTACCCCGGCGACACTCCATCGGTGAGCAGAGGTTAACGGTTGACGTTCAGAAACATGCCCATTAACCGGATGGCGTTTTGGGCGGCATTGAATTTTTCTTCAACGAGGCGCCGGCCAGCCTCGGCCACGCGCCTTCTTAAAGGCTCATTCCCCTGCAGACGGACAATCATCTCAGCCATCGCCTGAGGATTTTTCGGTGGGATGATGAATCCTGTTTCGCCGTCTTTAACCAGCTCAGGGATCGATGGCAACAGGGTGCAGACAACCGGCAGTGAGGCGGCCATGGCCTCGATAAGGACATTAGGAATCCTCAAGCTTTCCACCTCTGCACCACCTCGTAGGTGGTGCAGAGGTTTTTTGAAGCGGGGAAGATCACTGACAATGATTTTATCGCGGCCATCC
>MHGQ01000066.1:15744-24822 GCA_001805645.1 Omnitrophica WOR_2 bacterium RIFCSPHIGHO2_02_FULL_50_17
GGAAGATCACTGACAATGATTTTATCGCGGCCATCCTCCGATTCGTCCAATAGCTCCAAATACAGCCCCCGGGCATTCTCTACAAGGCGAAGCAGCTGAGGGCGGGAAATAAGATACACAGAGCGGGGATTACGAGGATAAAGCGGAAAGGCCTTATCTTGCCGATCGATATTTTTCGAGAAAGGACTTCATCTCTTTTAGAAAAATTTCCATATCTCCCAGATGGTTTTTAATCAGCGAATACAATTCTTTATCCGTAATTTCATGGTAGAAATGGACCAAACGATTTCTATAACCGGCCATTAACCTGAGCTTTTCAGAATGCTCTTTCGTAATGATGCCGAGATTGCCGAGGGCTGTTGCGATTTCTTTATACTCAACAACCCCTCCAGAGGCAGACTTGGCCACAATGTGCCTGCTGATGTCAAAGACAGCCTCCAGGGAGCGCCTGAGATAACTTTCGGCGATAGCTGTATTATCTCCCGACAGAAAATCCTCTTGCGCTAGGGCGGATAATTTCTTTAATCGGATAATAGACTCGTTGATAAAAATAAGCCTATCTTCGATCAGCTTTATATTCAAATTCGAAATAACCATGATCTATCGCCTCAAAGAAATCCCGTTCATTAAGTTTGAATATCTCGAGCTCATCAGAGGCCAACATACGGACCTTCTCTTCGTATGTCTCTCTGAATTTTTCATTGTTCGCATAGACATTAATCCCTTTTATGGCCTCCAACTGTATCAGGTGGTCAACCTCGTGCAAAAAAAGAAGGTCCGCTCTAACAGGAGACGCCACTTCCTGCAGATCAAGACTTAATGAAGCATACACCTCGATGGTCTCCTGTGGAATGGTCTCAAACAGAACGGCAAAATCAATATCCGATTCCGTATCCCCCGGTTCGGCCTCCCGGCCTTTTAGAATAGCGTCTCCTTTCTCCTGCTGTGAGCCGAAAATATAGCACAAGGCCAGACCGTGTTTCTTGCATATCGCTTTAATCTGTTTCATATGTATAAATATAACACGCCGCCTCCTGCGAGAATAGAATATTTTTCAAATTCACTTCTGTCCATCCAACAACTCCAAATACAGCCGTTCGATATTCCCGGCCTTCCCCATCCGCCGCCTTAAGTCTGTGTCTTTAATCAGCTCCATTAATTTCTCAGCCATGGCCGCGGCATCCTGCGGGGGCGTCAATTGCACCACCTCCGAGGTGGTATTTGGCCTACGCGCTTAGAAACATGCCCATTAACCGGATGGCGTTTGGGGCGGCATTGAATTTTTCTTCAACGAGGCGTCGCCCCGCTTCGGCCACGCGCCTTCTTAAGGGTTCATCCCCTCTTAACCGGACAATCATCCCGGCAATGGCCACGGGGTCTTGAGGCGGGATAATAAAGCCGGTCTCCCCTTCCCTGATCAATTCAGGGATCGATGGCAGCAGGGTGCAGAGAACCGGCAAAGAGGCGGCCATGGCCTCGATAAGGACATTAGGAATCCCCCAGTGAATCCCCGGCACCATAGGAAGGATAAAAATGTCCGCCTGATGATAAAGTGGGATTAGTTTGTCCTGCGTGATAAAGCCTGTTAATTTAACAGTATCCTCCAGGCGGGACTCTGCGATTTGCCGGTGCAGGCTCTCTTCCAGCGGCCCGCCGCCGGCGATAGTGCACCGGAAATCCACTCCCCTGTCGCGCAAGAGGCGGCAGGCCTCAATGAGATGTTCAAAGCCCTTACATTCCAGCAGGGACCCAACCGACAGAATATTTATCCCTTGCACCACCTCGTAGGTGGTGCAAGGTTTTTTGAAGCGGGGAAGGTCAACGCCGTGATAACTGACAATGATTTTATCGCGGCTATCCTCCCCGAGGAGCTTTCCATTTGACAGCGCCAGGAGATGCCTTTTATTATCCTCCGTACAAGTCAGAACAAACCGGGCCGCGGCAATCTTCTCGGCCAGCATGGTTGTATCCAAATAAATGTCGTGCGCGTGGCCGGTGAAACTGAAAGGGATGCCGTTGAGACGGGAAATAATCATCGCCACGCCGGCCGGATAGGTCGCCCACTGGCCGTGGACATGCGTAATCTTCTGCCGCCGTGCCGTCCAGGCAAAGCCAACAGCCTTGGGCCAGACAGCCAGAGTTTTAATGAGGAAATTCGAGCTTTTTAAGTTACCCGCGAAAACCTTCGCCAACGATGAGAGATACCGCCAGGGGTGCCGGAGCAAAAAGTAAAGGTTGATTAAAATGATTTTCGGCGAAACAAACGGCAGATACGCCGTATCTCCGCTTAATTCTTCGGCCTCGTCATGGACGATTTTGTCATGAGCGGATTTCAGCGAATAAATCACAAACGGCAGGCCGGAGGCTTTCAGTTGATTCATCTCCCGCAGGATAAACGTCTCGTCATAGCAGGGAAACTGGGAAAAAATAAAGGCTATTTTTGATTGAGTGTCCATAATTGCAATGTAAATTTACTTTAATCAACCCAATGAAGAAATAGACCCCAGAATGTGTATCGCATACAAAGGAATAACCTTAGTCTTTTCATATTCACAAAAATTTTCTAATGATGTCCGAATTCCACGGCTTATCCCCCGGGATTCCAGGAAAATATGCATGCTTTGCATCTGCCCTTTTGTCCCGGCTTTAACCTCGACGGGCACGATTTTCTCTCCCTGCTGGATCAGATAGTCTATTTCCGCGTTGCTCCCCCTGGCCTCTTTGTGCCAGTAAAATAGTTGATGTTTAAGGTTCAAGGGACGATTATGGAGCAGCTCTAAACCGGCAAATACTTCCGCCATATTCCCCTTGTTGATCCCCTGAAACCCTTCGGCCAATAAATAGGATTGCAAATCAAGCCCTAACAGCCTTTGATGAATGCCAACGTCAAAAAGAATCACTTTAAACTTCTTGGTATCTATTTGGGCCCCCAAAGGCAGCCCCCGGGCAGCCGTGTGATAGACCTTATAAGCCAATCCGGCCTGAACCAAAAGGTCCAGGGCATCCTTTAGAGAGTGTGAACTGGAGGGGGATTCGATGTTGGAGTATTTAAATTTAGTGCCGGCCTGAAAGACAATCGAATCAAAGACTTCCCGCAGTCGTACGACGGGGGCTCTCTTTTTATATTTTGCAAAGTCGTCTCTCAATGTTATCAATAAATCATCCAGCTTTTTTTGGCACAAAATTAAATCCCTCTGCTTGACATAAGCCTCAACCACCTCAGGCATCCCCCCGATCAACAGATATGTTTTTAAATAATCGATTAATTTTTTATGAAAGGCGTCCTCCAGCGGGTTTTGACCCCGACTTTTAGAAACAAGATCCACCATGGGCTTGGCTCCATTGGCCGTTAAAAACTCGACAAAAGACATAGGATACATAAAAAGCGGACTGATACGCCCCACACCCTGAGATGGAATCTCAGATAATGCGAATTCCAATAACGACCCAGCGGCTATGACATGCAGTTCCGGCATTTTTTCATGAAAAAACCGCAGGGAGCTTAACGCCTCCGGACAGGCCTGAATTTCATCAAAAAACAGCAGTGTTTCTCCTGGAATAATTGGCACAGAAAAGAAAGCGGACAATTTTTCACATAAATCCCCGGGGCTGAGGGACCCGTGAAAGATTGATTTTAGATCCCTTTCTTCTTCAAAATTGATCTCAAGAAAATGTTGAAAAGATTCGCCTAATTTGCGAATGGAGTAAGTTTTGCCAACCTGACGCGCGCCTCTGAGAAGCATGACTTTCCTGGACGGATCCTCTTTCCATTCCAACAGATATTTATCAATTATTCTATCCATAATCTTAACGCATTTCTCAATTAATCAAAGCGATTATCTAAATAATTATCATTAAATCAATGCAATGATAGAACATTTTTATCAAAAAGTCAAGGCAAAGAAACCTAATACCTCACAATCCGCTTCGGGAGCGGCCTTCGTCCATCCAACAGCTCCGAATACAGCCGCTCGATATTCTCCGCCATTTTCTCGGAGGTAAATTCCTGCTCCACCCGTTCGCGGCCTTTCTCCCCCATCCGCCCGATGGCAAAAATCAGCCAGGTGTTTCAAACAGATAAAAATTTGTCCATGGCCATAGAGAATGGAAGGATTTCTAGTCCATTGTCCAACCGGCGATGGCCTTCTTTTCGCGCCGAAACGATAAATAACGGAAGCTTGGGAAAATGCTTCTGAAAGTTATTTAAAGTATCCGAAGGAAGTGATTCCTGGCCGGTCTTACATTCAAAAGCGAGCACGGGTTTTCCGCCCCGCATCACCAAAATGTCTATTTCCTGCCTCCCGCGGCGCCAGAAGGCAAAGTCGTAGTCTTTGCGGCTATAATCCCGCAGGCGGCGAAGCTCATTGACAAACCACTGCTCAAAAAGCACTCCCTTCTCCAAGGGGGTTGGATCATCATTCAGGCGGTCTTGAATAGCCCGTGTTACACCCGTATCAAAAAAATAAAATTTCGGCCTGGCTTTTTTTCTTTCACTGCGGTCCCATGGCCATAAAAAAAATCCCAGCAAGGTATCTTCAAGAATGGAATAATATTCCTTAACAGTGCTCATCGGAACCGAGCATTCGCGCGAGATGTTGGCAAACTCAATCACGGCTCCGTTGCTTTGAGCCGCTACTGACAAAAACCGCTGAAAGGCGCCGACGTTACGCGTCAAAGCCTCAGCCTGAATTTCCTCTTTAATATAAATGGTATTATACGCTCGCAGCACTCCTTTAGCGTCTTCTGTCTGGCGGTCAAGAATCAATTGAGTCACTTTGGGCAGTGAGCCATACTTAAGCGTTGTTTCGAGATGAAAATCTTTGCCGATCTCACCGGCCGTCAAGGGATGCAAATGCAAATCCAGCGCCCGTCCTCCCAGGAGGTTAGCTCCTCCCCGCTTCAGCTTGCGGGCACTGGAGCCGGAAAGAATAAAGCGAAGATTTTTGTCCTCAATGCCCTTTTGGACATAATCGAGGAGCGCGGGAACTTTTTGGACCTCATCCACAATGACAAGGGATTTTTCCGGCAGAACGGCGATTCGTTCCCAAAAATGACGGGGAGAATGGCGGAAATTAAGCTCAATTTCAGGATCCAAGAGATCGACAAATAAGGCGCATTCAAGTTTGCGCAGTAAAAATGTCTTGCCGGTCATGCGCGGCCCGAACACAAACGCCGATAATTTCAGCCCTTCAAGCTGGAGTTGTCGATCAAAGGCCATGTTTCAAATATAACATTATTATGTTATTTATTCAACTTAAATAACATGTTAATGTTATTCTGTCTTATACCCTATGCCGGGATGATTTTTGTATGCCATTATCCCGCCCCCAAAGGACAAAATTGCAATTGAAATTCACCTCTGTCCATCCAGCATCTCCCTGTACAGCCGTTCGATATTCCCGGTCATCTTTTTTGGGCCTATCACTCATTTCCGCCTTACAATATTTTCCCTGTCCACAATTTTTCTAAGAAAATTTCCCACGGCAATATTTCTATCTTGCCGCTAAGCCTCTTCTCTTTTTCATTGCAAACAAGTATGCTTTTCTTTGGAGAATACTCCCCCGCAAAAATGCCTAACCCATGCAAGTCTTTCTTGTCTACGCGGCCAGATCCTTTTACCTCAACGGCAACCTCTCCTGAACCAAGCACAAAATCTACTTCTATGCCGGACTTTGTCCTCCAAAAATTTATCGCAAAATCTTTGCCTGCATAAGACCTGTAAGCGACAATCTCCATAAACAAAAAATGTTCAAAGGCCTTTCCAAATTCCGCCCCCTTCTGTTCTTCCAGATTGCGCTTTATCAAATAACCGGCTATACCTACATCCGCCAGATAATATTTTGATGCTTTTGTTATGACCTGGCGCGACTGCCTCTTCTTGAACGGCTCAACTCTGGAAGCCAGCAGCGTATCCACAAGAATCTGAAAATACTCTTTGACCGTCTTGGAATCCACACCGCAATCCCTGGCTATATTGGAATAATTTGTCAACTCGCCGTGCGAATAACCAAGGGCATCAAAAAATCTTGAAAATGCCGGTATGCTGCGAGTCAAACCCTCCGCAAACACCTCTTCTTTTAAATAGTCCTGGACATAAGCCGCCAAGGACTTTTTACAATCAAGATCATTTTGCAAATAATGCAGAGGTATCAAACCGTGGTTTAATGCGCGTAAAAGATCTATCTTCCCGATTTCTTGGCTGACCAAAGGAAACAGCTCATAACGCCGCGCCCTGCCGCCCAAAAGGTTGGCGCGGCCCCTTTTTAACTTCCTGGCACTCGAACCACAAAGTATAAAACTAATGCCTTTGTTTTCTATCAACCAATGCACCTCATCGAGCACCTGCGGGACCTTTTGAACCTCATCAAGAACAACCGGTTTGCTAAGCACTGTTTCATCCTGCGCAAGCAACCGCTCACGCAGCAACGAAGGATTTTTTGAAATTTCAAAAAACAGGTCTGTTTTCAGAAAATCGAATAAAAGGCTATTCTGAAATTTTTGCTTTAAATATGTGGTCTTGCCTGTTTTTCTCGCTCCCCACAAAAAAGCGGATTGCCGCTTTGGGATACGCATATCAAGCAATCTTTTTATACTTTCCATCTCGGACTTTACTCCATTCTAGTATTACCAAATAGGAGTATATAGTAATCTGGTCGTATAGTCAAGAAAATAAAGACCAAAGGCATGTCATTTTAATACCCACCGATCAAAGGGGATGACTTAGGAGGCAAATAATTCTTGGCATCCTCCAGCCCAAGACTCAAATATCGGGCATTGTATCTCGGGAACTCCATGATGAGGCGTTTCGATTTTTGTTTTAATGTCTCGATATCTATCTTCATTTTATTCATTTTCACTTCGGCAAGGAGAATTTTTTTCTCCATGTCATTGATCGCCACGAGATCGATCTCATTTTCGTTGCCCTTTTCCCAATACGACCCGATCCGGTTGTATTGGCCGGTTTGAGCCAGAAGGTCATGGAAAAATTTTTCGAGGATCCTTCCACAGTAGCTGTTATAGTCCCGCTTGACAAGCTCCCTGACATAGCCAAAATTACCGGTTTCAACGGCAGAACGGTTACGATAGATGAAACGAAACCAGAAATTCAAAAAGTTATCCGTGATTCTGTATTTTTGCGACCTGGATTGGGGCTTGGCATGAATGGGTTTATATCTCGCGATGATCGCGTAATCCTTCTCGAGACGATCCAGATAGCCGCCCACATTGATCTCCAGGATCGATTCCACCTCGGATCTGGCTGTTTTGCCCATCGCGATCAATTCCAGAATGGAAAAGTAAGTTCCGTATTCTTTCCCGAATTCCTCAATCAGCAAGTTTTTCCCTTCATGGAGGAAGGGTGAATTCGCTTCGATCACAAAATTAATAATCTCATCGAGGGCGCAGGCTTTATTCTCAATCAAAAGGTCAATATATTTAGGCATCCCTCCGGTGAACACATAATAATCGAATAAGGCATTGATGTTTTGGATCTGATAATCCTCAAGAATGACATTGATGGTCGCAGGAGCGAAAGGCTGAATGGAAAAAAGCCGGTCGGCGCGGCTGAATAAAGGCTCCCTGGAATTCTCAAATATCTTATGCATTAACGAATAGACCGATCCGATGACAATCAAGTTGAGCCGACAGCGCTGTTTGTTCAAATCCCACAATTTTTGTATCTCGGAATAAACGGCCGGATTGATGTTATAAAATTCCTGAAATTCATCGATGATCAAAGTAAACGGCTTTTTCTCAGCGAGCTGTAACAGGAGATGAAAAATATCCTTAAAGGAACGTATTTCACCCACAATCGGCACATTGAATTCTCGTTTGATGTCTTCCAAGCATTCCGCGCACAATAATGCTTCGGATTTTTTAGAAATAAAAAAATATATAAATTTATGATTTTTGGCAAATTCTAACGCAAGCAAGGTTTTTCCAACTCTTCTCCGGCCAATCAAGACGGTCATCCTAGAAGCGTCTTTGGTTTGGGCAAGAAGCGTGTTGAGCTGGTTTAATTCTTGTTCACGATCATAAAATTTCATTATAGTAACTCCAGTTACTGTAACCAATATTACTATACAACATAATATCCAAAAGTCAATATCTCACCGTCGAATTCACTTCTGCCCATCCAACAGTTCCAAATACAGCCGCTCGATATTCCCGGCCATCTTTTTTGATGTGAAGTTTTCCTCCACCCTCTTTCGGCCGGCCTCCCCCATCCGCCCCCTTAAGTCTGTGTCTTTAATCAGCTCCATTAATTTTTCAGCCATGGCCGCGGCATCCTGCGGGGGCGTCAATTGCACCACCTCGGAGGTGGTGCACAACTTTTCCTGACAGCAGATTTGAATACATATGTTTAAACCGGCCGACCATGCGCGTCAGGGTAAATTGTTGATCAAAAATTTCCTTGGCCTTCCTCCCCATATCCTGGCGCAAGCTCCTGTCTGTCAACAGCCGGCTTATTTGTTCGGTAAACGCATCTACATCTTTAGGCGCAACCAAAAGACCGTTTTCACCGTCCTTGACCGATTCACAATTGCCCCCCACTTTTGTTGCCACGACCGGCTTGCCGGCCGCCATCGCTTCCAGAATGGAATTGGAGAAGCCCTCCATCAGCGATGTGCAGATATAAACATCAAAAAGCGGCAGGATCTTCTCGACATCCATCCTGTACCCCAGATATTTGATTCGGTCATCCTTGCCTTTTTCCTTAGCCTTTTGCCGAAAATGTTCGAGAAGTTTTCCACCGCCTATGAGGATAAACTTGGCGTCCGGGAACCTGTCCGTTATCCGGTCCGCCACCTGAAAAAGAGTATCATGGTCCTTGACGGGGATTGTGTTCGCGATGCTGCCGATGACCAGATCGCGCGAACTAATCCCAAGTTCCGTTTTGATTTCGCTTTCTTCCGCGTCCGCGTTAAACCGATCCTCCTTGATGCCGTTATGGATAACCGTGAATTTATGTGCCGGAACATGCTCATGACGGACCGCGAAATCTTTAATGGCATTGGAGGGAACAAGGATCGTGTCGCATAAGCGGCTGATAACGCGTTCCGCCACAATATGCGGCGC
>MHGQ01000066.1:24830-25155 GCA_001805645.1 Omnitrophica WOR_2 bacterium RIFCSPHIGHO2_02_FULL_50_17
ACGTCCCCACTTCCCGGCGGCTGGAAATACGGACCGGCACACCCGCCAAGACGGCGGCGAGAATCCCGAAAATATTCGCGCTGAATAAATATGTGTGGACAATATCAGGATGGAGCGTTTTGAACAACCGGACAAGCCCGAAAAACTTTCCCATCGCCCGCAAGCCGTAAAGCTTATCCACCCCCCACACATAAACAGGGATCCCCATTTCTTTAAGCTTGTCGATCACCGGCCCCTCGCTCTTGCCTCCGACGGCGCAGACATAAACATCATACTCCTCCTTAATCCCGGGAAGCAAGCCGAGTAAGTGGGTCGAGACTCCCCC
>MHGQ01000066.1:25164-25414 GCA_001805645.1 Omnitrophica WOR_2 bacterium RIFCSPHIGHO2_02_FULL_50_17
CGCCAACTTGTCGATCACAAAAAAGATTTTCTTCTTATTATTCATGATTTAAGACCGCTTCATAAATACGAATAAGTTTATCCGCCGTGACTTCCCAACTGCAATTCTGCACAGTATATTGACGGGCGTTTTTCGCCATTTGTGAGCGCAAGTCAGTGTTTAAAATCACTGTCCTGATCTTTTCCGCCAGATCCCGGGAATCGTTTTGCTTAACATAAAAACCGGTTTGACCATCGATATATGTTTCTTT
>MHGQ01000067.1 GCA_001805645.1 Omnitrophica WOR_2 bacterium RIFCSPHIGHO2_02_FULL_50_17
TAACAACTTTCCTTCAGGCTCATTATTGGATTAGAAAAGACTGTCAAACAGTTTCATCCCCAGTGATTTTTTTTGAAAAAAAGTAACTACTCAGCTCTCTCCTCCCCCTCGATGGGGGAGGGGCGGTGGCCTAACCCCTCCCATCCGAGGGAGGGGAACTGAGTAATTACGAAAAAAAGAGAATTTTAAGGTGAAACTGAATTAGAAGAGTCTTATAATACAACTCATGACGCGGTCAGGGAGAGATTTTTTTTTAGCATTGTTGGTCTATGGTCTATGGTCTATGGTCTATGGTCCCATAGACGCCCATGCCGCGGTGGTGATTAAGATCCGGGCGGTCAATCCGCTGGAGACAGAGACGGCCGCCCCCATCCGGTATCCGCTACCTAAGGAAGTTGCGCCGCAGGATATCGTTGCCAAACGGATTAAATTCAGCGGTCAACGAGAATACCACCTCGTAGGTGGTGCAGGGGATAAAGAACCGGCCGCCGCCGAACCCCGCGCCCCGCAGGAGGCCGATTTTAAAATCAAATACGACAAGAAAAACGGGTATTATTACGTTGACCACGAGGTCCTCCTGGGCCCGCGCCAGATCGTTACCCTGGAGGTCGAGGTGAAGGATGTCTGGAATATCCCGCCGGAGCAAATAGAGACGTTACGGACAGAGGTGGATGCCTTGCTGGCTCAAGGAGGGGAGATGAACGAGACCGCGGCGGCTTTAAAAGAAGAGATAGGGAAGGCCTTAGATCAGATTGTCAAAAGCCAGGAGCAAACGACGGTTGCCAAGGTCGGCGTGGAGCAGCACATCAACTCTTACGGGAAAAATCGGGAGATGCTGCAGCAGGCGCAAATGGATAAGAAGATGATCCAGAATCTCTTGAAGAAGGCGAAGGGGAAGAAGGGAGAGGGAAGATAGACGAGGGACGAGGGACGAGGGAAGATAAGAGACGAGAGAAGATGGATGACGGACGAGAGAAGAGAAATGATGCGCGAGGCCGTGCAAGAATTCTTGGATTTTTATTAGTCTATGGTCTATGGTCTATGGTCTATGGTCCAGCGCAGGCCGAGGCCGGTATGAAGTTTAAGATATCGGCGTCCAATCCGTCGGAATTTAACGAGCAGACCGTCAGTGTAAAATCGTATCTGCCTAAAGGGATTCAGCCCGAGAATGTGATTGATGCCGGGGGTCTGGAGATCGGCTATGATGTCAAGCAGGGGCAATGTTATGTGCATAAGGAAGTGGTCTTGGCCGTTAAATCCAGCGTTACTTATGTGGTTGAGATCGATGATATCTGGCTGATGGACGGGGCAGAGCTGGAAAAACAGCGTGCGTATGCCCGGCAGTTGAGGGATGAGCTGCAGGACTCCGAATATGCCGAGGTCGCCGGTCAATTGACCGAAGGCATTGAACAGAAGATTGAATCTATTTTGGAAAAGCAGGAAGAAAATTCCGTCGATAAGGTCACCCCTATCAAGCACATTGGGGCTTATGAATTTAATCAGCAAATGTCTGCCTCCATTACGGAAGATATCCGCACCCTTGAAAACATGATTATTGCCCTTTTAAAGGGGGGGACAGCGGCCAGCTCGCCCAAAGGGAGACCCGCCGCGGGGGATGGACTTTCTGCGAAGGAAGCCGTTGTGGGGCCTGATTTGAAAATGAGGGATACCGAGCCGGGGTCTTTGGACATGGGGGAAGGTTACATCCTGGAAGAGGTGATGACTCAGCTTAATGAGCTGGGAAAGATCAAAGGGGGAGGGTGTATCGCCGAAGAGGCCCTTCGTTATGCCAGGGCCCGGGATATTTCACTTAAAGAGAACGAGAGTATGCTCTTGAGCGTAGGGGCAGAGAACCCTTCTGAGACGGAGGGGCAGACGGTTCCTGTGAAATATTATCTCAGCGAAGAGGTCAAGGCCAACGATGTGCTGGATTCCGGGGGGTTGAAGGTAGGATTTGATTTTGAGAAATCGCTCTATTATGTGTTTAAGGACGACGTTTCTTTGCAGCCGGCCGAAAAAAAGACCTTTGAGGTCAAGTTGAAAAACAAATGGATTATCGATAAATTTTATTTGTTTACGCTTAAGGTGCACACGGATGATATGGCGATGGTCCTGCGCGGCCAGGAGGGGTTTGAGACGGCCCGTCAGATGAACGAGGATATCCAGGCGGGGATTGACAGCCTCTTGGAACGAAAAGGCTCCCTTGACTTTACGGAGGAGTATATGGCCTCTTTCCGGCGGGGCGAGGCGAAATTAAAAGAGATCGAGAAGGATATCGAAAAGATGGAGGACTGGCTTGTTAAGACGGGGGTTGTGCCGGCCATGACCTCCCAGCAAAAGGAAGAACTCTGCGAAGAGGCCAGGGGGAGAAAGACCGCGATCGAGGCCTCCGGCGGCGGCGAAGGCTCCGAGATGATGAAAGAATTTAAGCTGGTTGCCGGGACCATCTTCAAGGGAAAGTCGCCCGCCACCGTCGTGACATGGAGGATCATTTACGGGATTGTTATTTTTTTGGGTGTCTTGAGCTCTACGTTTTATTATGTGCAGATTAAGGCCCATAGGAGCACCATGCTGGATGCATTGACCGGCGTCTTTTCCCGCGCTTACATCACGGAACGCTTCCGGGAAGAACTGCGCATCGCCCGCGAGACCAAGACCAAATGTTCGCTCCTTGTGATGGACGTCGACAAATTCAAGACGGTCAATGACACCTACGGCCATGCCGTCGGGGACATCATTCTTAAAGAATTCGTCATTGCCATGCGTAAGGGCGTGCGCGCCACAGATTTGGTAGGGCGTTTCGGCGGGGACGAGTTTTTGATTATCCTCCCGACCGGCAGCAAGGAAATGGCCCGTAAGATCGCGGAGGGAATTGTCCGCCTCGTTGAGAAACACAAGATCCACATCAAGGATCAGGCGTTTGGCATCACGACAAGTATGGGGGTGGCGACTTTTCCGGATGACAGCGGCACCGCCGATGACATGTTTAACAAGGCTGACGGCGCCTTGTATGAGACCAAACGAAGAGGCGGCAACGGGGTGACGGTGGTGTGATGTTCAATGTCGCAATCCTAGACCAGGCGCATGTGATTTTTGATGGTGTGGCCCACAGCGTTATTCTCCCGGGCGATGAAGGGGAATTTGAAATATTGGATTTTCATAAACCCATTATCAGTTTCCTGCGGCGGGGAGAGATTATCATCGATGATATGGGGTTTCCCATCTCAAGGGGCATTATGAAGTTTTACAAAGAGCAGCTGATTGCGTTGGTGGAATTGTGAGGACTCAAGAGCACATGAGCACAAGCGCACAAGATATAAATATAATTGAGTTTGGCAAATTTTCCCCTAGAATTCCCCTCCCTCGACGGGAGGGGATGAGGGGAGGGTGAAGATTAAATTGTCACCCCCACCTTTCCTCCCCCGTCGAGGGGGAGGAATGAGGGTCAAAAAGTGCCAAACTCAAGAATATAGTGTTTTCGGTTCATGTGCTCCAGGAGGTATCAGATGCGTAATTTTGTTATTCTGTTTGTCATGTTTTTCACAATCCTGGGGCCCTCGATTGTTATTGCCGCCGTCGGTTTTGCCTCCATACGGGCGCTGGGACGCAATCCTTCGGCGTCGCCCAAAATCCTGCCGGCGATGATCATCTCGCTTGTGTTTGCGGAAGCGGTGGCGATCATAGGGCTCTTGGTGTTGTTTCATATATTCGGCACGCCGGCGTAAAAACGAAGGCACGAAAGAAGAGGTCGACATGATTATCATCCCATTTATCATTATTAATCTTGTTACGTTTCTGGCCCTGGTGTTTGTTTTTCGTAAAATCATGTTTTCCTCGTCTTATGCCGAAACGAAGAGGCTGCAGGAGTTGAACATGGAAAATACCAAGAAGGCAAGGGAACTTGAAGAAAAAATCGAGGATGCCGAGAAGCAATACAAAGAAAAAATAACCAAGGCTCAAGATGAGGCTAAAAAACTCAAGGAAAGGGCCCAAGAAGAGGCCGAGGGGATCAGGGAAGAGACGCTTAGGAAGGCCAAGGAGGAACGGGAGCGTCTTATTGGGCAGGTCCTTAACGCCAAAGAGAAACTGCGTGAGGAAATTGAGGCTGAGTCGGCGGAGAGGACCGTGGAATTCGCCCGCCGGATTATTGCAGAGATCTTGAGCTCAGACAACCAGAGGCGGGTTTACGACGGTTTTATGGATGAGGTGTTTGCCGGGATTGAGCAAACCGATAAGGCGGTTTTTCAGGGTCTCGATTTGAAATCGCTGTCAGTGCAGGTCAAGACTTCCCATCCTTTAAGTCCCGTCCAGAAAGAAAGACTTGAGAAGATTTTATCTGAAAAGGCCGGCGGGCGCGCCTGTGTTGAGGAAATCGCGGATAAAAAGCTCATTACGGGGGTTGTGATACAAATAGGCAGTTTGGTGATTGATGGGAGCTTGGCTGCAAAGTTCAGAAAAGCGAAAGAGGCCATAAGGCATGGGAGTTGATGATGCAAACCATTCAAATCCAAGAAGTCGGAAAGATTAAGGAAATCAAGAAAAGTATCGCCAAGATCACAGGGCTTTCGCGATGCCTGATCGGACAGCTTGTGCGTATCGGCGAACACGTTCAAGGCATTGTTGTGGGATTTGTCCGCGGAGAAATTATTGCTTTTCTTCTTGGGAAGATTGAAGAGGTGAGGGTCGGTGACAGAGTTTACAGCAATATAGAGCCTTTTAAGATACCGGCGGGGGAAGGCTTTTTGGGACGGATCGTTGATGCCCTGGCCGAACCGATGGACGGGAAGGGTATTATCGAGACGAGGGATGAGGGACGAGAGACGAGAGACGAAATCGTCCATCGTCCTGGTGATCGGAGCGAACGATCATCCGTCATCCATCGTAGGTATCCCGTCTTCCGTCGGGCTCCCGGGGTCTTACAGCGCGTTCCTATTCATCGGCCCCTCGAAACCGGTATTTTGACCATCGATGCGACGGTTCCCATAGGCAGGGGACAGAGGGAACTGATTGTCGGCGATCGCATGACAGGGAAAACGAGCATTTGTACAAATACAATTTTAAATCAGAAGGGAAGGGGTGTGGTTTGTATTTATTGCTGCATAGGCCGAACGTATGCCTCCCTTTATAAGATTGTGGAATTGTTGAAAGAAAAGGGGGCGTTGGAATATACGATTGTGGTGGCTGCGTATGCGGCCAGTCCCGGCGGCGAGCAATATTTGGTTCCTTACACCGCGTGCACGTTAGGGGAGTATTTCATGGACAGGGGAAGGGATGTCTTTGTGGTTTTCGACGATCTGACCAAACATGCCTGGGCTTATCGGCAGTTGTCTCTTCTGCTGGAGCGTCCGCCCGGACGCGACGCTTATCCGGGGGATATCTTTTATCTGCATTCCCAGTTGATGGAGCGGGCCGGCCAGTATAGTCCCGAATTCGGCGGCGGCTCCATGACGTTTTTTCCTATCGTCGATACCCTTCAGGGCGATGTCACGGGGTATATCCCCTCCAACCTTGTCTCCATGACCGACGGGCAGATTTATATGAACACGGCTCTTTTTAACAGCGGTTTCAGGCCGGCCATTGATCTGGGGCTCTCAGTCTCTCGTATCGGCAATAAGGTTCAATCTCCTGCCATGCGGGAATTAAGCGGCATGCTGCGCCTCGAATACGTGCGCTATAAAGAGCTCTTGAAGATCACGCGATTTAAGACCAGTGTCTCCGAGCAGGTGACAAAACAGCTGAAGGACGGCGAGGTGCTGACGCAATTTTTTACCCAGATGAATAACGAGCCCTACACCGCAGAAGAAGAGATTGTCCTGCTGTATGCCTTAAGGCGCAAGGTCCTCAGCGTTCTCTCGACAGGGGAGATAGACTATTTTAAAAAGAATATTCACGGTTTTATCGGCGAGAGATTCCCCGCCGTGGCCCATCGGCTGGCGGAAAAAAGGGAATTGACCGGTGATCTGCGCCGGGAGATTGACGAGTGTTTCGTCGAGTTTTTCAAGGAAAAGGGCATGGAAATAAGCGGTATGGAGATGGAGCGTTAGATTATGCGGACGGTTCAAAAGCTAAAAGAAGAATGGCACCTGAATACCGACATGACGGAGCTGATGGATATCCTGAAAGGCGTTGCCGCCTCGGAATTTTGGGCCCTTGCCAAAAAGCAGGGACGTTTTGCGCGTTTTATGAACGCCTTTAACGGTTTTTTTGATATCATCGATTTCAGCTCGGTCGAACACCCCTTTGCCAGGGAAGCGGGCGGTCTTGCCATCTTTATGATTACCTCCAATGAAGGGTTTATGGGGGGGTTGAACAGCCGGGTGATCAAAGCGGCCTTGGCGCATGAAGAGGCGGATCATGCCCAGTTGTTGATTGTCGGCGAGCAGGGGGCTATTCAGCTTAAGGCGCTCCATCGTCCTTTTGTCGGTTTCCCGGGGATTCAAAGCGAAGAGCGGTATTATGCGGCGGTCGATTTGCGCAATTATATCATTCAACAGACAAAGGACGGAGCTTTCGGAAGAGTTGTTATGTATTATCCCAAGCCGGTGTCTTTCATGGTTCAAAAGGTGGAAGAACTGAAGATTTTGCCTTGCGCGGAGTTATTTAAAGAAAAGGGGAGGGCCGCATTGCAAAGGGTTGAGGATATTATTGTCGAGTCCTCTCTGCATAACATGATCCAATATCTGGCGGAGACATGGATCGCTCAGAAATTGTATGAGGTTTTCGAGGATAGCAAATTGGCCGAGTTCTCGGCGCGGACGGTGCATTTGGAGGAAAGCTTCCAGCTTTTACAGGAGCAGGGCAAGGACATTCAATACCAGTATTTGCGCAGTTGGCATGACCTGATTAACAAGGGTATGCGGGATATCTTTGCGGCGCAGATTGTCATGCGCAAGGCCAAGCGGAAGCCCGCTAATGGATTTGGAACCAATGACAAATGGTAACTACTCAGCTCTTCCTCCCCCTCGATGGGGGAGGGGCGGTGGGGGTGAAGATAATAATTTTTCTCACCCTCCCCTAACCCCTCCCATCCGAGGGAGGGGAACTGAGTAGTACATTGTTAAATTAGTTGCTGATAGTTAACAAGCTTCGTGGTATTATCTTCTAAAGAGA
>MHGQ01000068.1 GCA_001805645.1 Omnitrophica WOR_2 bacterium RIFCSPHIGHO2_02_FULL_50_17
GGTATTGTTGAAATCGGCAATGACGATCCCACCGACCGTTGCCGCGGGGACGTACTACATCGGCGTCATTGCCGATTACAACAATACCAGAGCGGAGAGCAATGAGACTAATAATGCCCTGAGAGGCAGTACGATTCCGATCGTTCTGCCTGATCTAGTGATGACGGCCGTGAGCGGCCCGACGAGCGGGACAAAAGGCGCGAGTATCAGTATTAGCAATACCGTCAAAAACCAGGGCGTCGGCGGCGCGGCGAGTTCCGCCATCGGGTTGTATCTTTCCACGGACGCGAATATCACGACCGCGGACCTGCGCCTTGGCACGCGCAGTGTCGGCAGTCTGGCGGCCGGGGCGTCGAGTTCCGCTACGACGAACGTGGCGATTCCAACGACCGTTGCTGCGGGGACGTACTACGTGGGGGCGGTCGCCGATTACGCCAACACGGCCAAGGAGAGTAACGAAACCAACAACGCGCGCAGCGGGAATACGATCAGCATTCAGTAGTTCTTTTTAACATAGCTCCATTACCTGACCTGCGTTCCGGGTTTTGCTCTTGCGAAGTTTTTTGTTTGTCTGCCGTTTAGACAAACCAGTCACGCGGAAAGAAAAAGAGCGAAACCAGGGAACGGTTCTCCAGGTTGGTCGGTTTCAAGATAGATAAAAACAGTACGGCAGGGCATGTCGCTTAGGGGGTGTTCCTAAGTCCTACCACGCGCAGGTCCTGTATTCTTCCGGACTTCAGCCGACGACCTGTCGCGGACCACTGTTTTTATCTGCCTTTCCTAAAAAAACGATATAACTACCCATGTACTACTGGGCTATCCTTTTCTCAGGGGTATCTCTAAGATCATGGGAGGATTGTATTGTTCCAAGAATAATACGACAAATAGCAAGGAGGCTTGCAATGGAACTGCGACGGACATATTGTTCAGAGGTATATCGGGGTCTTGTCTTTGAGCATCTCGTTGAGTTCTATGGCTACGGTTGTCTCCTAGGATCGGCGCATGATCAGGTGTCCGGGAAGCTGCACCTCTTCCTTATTTTTAGGGAATGGGGAAGGATTTTCCACAGACACGGCATGCATGATATTTGGGAAGAGGTCAGGGATGAGGGCGACCACGGATGGATTAGTACTTTTGTTGAGCACGCCCTTTTAAAGAGGAAAATCTATTTTATCCGTAGAGTCATGTTCAAGTCCTTTTTAACGGAAAATTTTCCCCAAAAAGACCTTTCCCAAAACTTCAGGGAAGTCAAAAAAGACAACACGCTATAGAAAGCGGCAAATGAGTCAAAATCAAAGGCAGCTGCCTTTGATTGTCCGCTTCAGACATACAGACATACAAGCGGTTTGACAATTCGAGAGGGGATGTTATACTTTAAGTGGAAAATCTGCCTGCAGTTGTTCAAGGTAAACCATTCGCAAGGATGGGACACAAAGCTATCCCGACGTTCCAGCGAAACTGGAAGTCGGGACCCCGATGGAAACATCGGGGCAGGGCCCGCCGGCCCGCCTTTGGCGGTGACGGCGAGGCAGCCAGTTGCCGCTGCAGAAGAGAAGCCTGACCTGTTTCCTTGCGACGGAAACAGGTTTTTTTATGGAATAGAGATTGACAGGATTGAAGGAGGTGATAGAATTCAAACATCAATAGGCAATTTTTAAGGGGCCGACAGGTTATCGGTTCGAGCGTCGGGATGGGGGGTTGCAGAAAAGCGGAATCCTCTTTATTTCTTCCATCTCCTCCTTTTCGAAGGCGGACGCCGTAACCTGGAGACTCAAAACCAGAAAGTTAGGAAGGGAGGACCGTGCGATGAAACGGAAAAACCAAAGAGGCTTCACGCTTGTGGAAATCATGATCGTGGTCGCTATTATTGCGCTGTTGGCCGCGATTGCGATTCCCAACCTGCTGCGAGCCAGGATCTCGGCCAATGACGCCCTCGCTAAAGGGACATTAAGGACTCTTTCCACCGCATCCGAGACGTTTGCCACAGCCAACAACGGGAATTATCCCGGCGCTGCCACATCTTTGACAGGTGCCACCCCGCCGTATATCAATACGAACTACTGCGGGACAAGCACTTCGGGATATACTTTCGCATGTACTTTTGGAAGCGGGGCCTATACGTTCACAGCGACTCCTGTGACGGTGGGAACATCTGGAACCACAACTTATACGATGACAACAGGGGGGATCCTGACACCGTAAGAGGCCTTGAGTGTGGCGTTTTATATGGCAAGAGAAAGCGGGGGGCTTGAGTCAAGCCCCCCTTTTTTTGTTATCTGATGAGGGAGATCCCCATAGGAATCTCAAGATATGTTTAGGAAGACAAGAAAGAAGATTTTTCAATCTCCCCAGGGTTTCACGCTCGTCGAGGTTCTGATTGCCGTTGGGATTTTGGCCATCGTGATCGTGGGGCTCTTGCAGCTTTTTGTCTCTTGTTCGGCGCTCGCCGAGGCTGCGGGGAACACCACCTTTGCCCTCAACGAGGCCCAGAACAAGATGGAAGAGATACGTAATCACGACTTTGATTCCATCGCAACCGATTATGCTTCGGGGGGAACACCGGGAAACACATTCACATTAAGCACTCTGAACGGGACAGGGACGGTTGCGACAAGCCAGGTGGGAGGCAGCTCAGAGTTATTGCAGATCGGAATCGATGTGAGCTGGCAGAATAAAAACGGACGGAGTTTTTCAACAACCTTAACAGGTCTTATTGCCCAACGATGAACAGTCCAATAGGTTTTATACATAATGTGAAACGTATTTTCCCAAAAAACTTTTTGAATTTTTTAAAAGGCCGTCTAGGTCTCACCTTGGTTGAAGCCTTGGTTACCGTGATTATTTTTTCCTTTATCCTCGGGATATGTTATATGATTTTGATTTCAGGGTCGGATTCCTGGGAGACGAACAGCGTGCGCGTGGAATTGCAGCAAGAGCTGCGCAAGGCCATGGATTGGCTCACGCAGGATCTGCGCCAGGCCGGCTCCGCCTCAATTACCAACGTGCCGGCCAATGGCAGTGCGTATACAAGCATCACGTTCCGCAAGGCCGCGGGTGTCTCCAGCGGCAATATTGTATGGGATACAGATACAACTCAGTATTTCCTCGGAGGAAGTAGCGGCAATCAGCTCCAGAGGCAGGTCGGATCGCAGACGGCAGCCGTCATAGCCCAGAATATCCGGTCCGTGCAGTTCAGCCGTCAGGCCAGCACCTCGGATGTGGTCGATGTCTCGCTCCAGGCAGAAAAGGCAACCTTGAGGGGCAAAACTTTGGCAGGAAAAGCGCCGATTCAGGCTAATATGAGTCTCAAAATTTATTTGAGGAATTGACGATGACAAGAAGGATTTTATTTTCAAAATTGTGCGATAAGAAGGGGAGTTTGCTGATCATTTCTTATCTTGTTATTGTTGTTTTGCTTACTCTGGGGGCCGCCTTCATTGTGGTTAGTGTGAATGAAAGCCGGATCGCCGAGCGTCAAAGGAGGACGACCCTGACCCTTCACATCGCCGAGGCGGGAATTGAGCGGGCATTGTACGACTTAAGACAGGATTTTGTCAACGATACAAGCAGCCCGAGCTGGGCGGACGGCGGTATCAATGGGTTTGCCATCGGGCCTGATACGGCGAATTTTTACAGCATAGCGTATAGCTCCACTTCTTTAAATGGCGGGTCCTATGCGGTGCAGTTGAAGAATGTCAGCGGCGCAGGTGATGCCATTTGGATCAAATCCACAGGGACTCTGGGGGATGTCCAGCAGACCATTCAGGTTTATGCCAAGATTATCAATGTCTCTCCGTGGAATAATGCGATATTCGCCGGTGCCGGTGCTTCAGGAGCCATGGTCAACGGCAATGTGAATATCCGCGGCTCAGTGCATATATTAGGCACGGGGCTTCAAAGCAGCGACCTGGCCGTCGATTTAGGCGGGACCGCCGAGCTGATCGGCAATAATTATGAAGATCTCGTGGCGGACTTGAAGGCGAAGGTGCCCGCGCTCCCGACCACTCTCGTCGGCGGAGAAACCGTGGAGACGTTGAGCGCCGTCTTGAGGGTCAAGCGCGGGATCGTCGGATTAAGCGGTTCGTCGGGTGTCGGCGAGGCGAATGATCCGGGGGATGACTATAAAGAAACAGTCGATGGGACTTTCGTGACGGACGGCTGGGGAGGAACCCAGGGAACGACGAATGTCCATTCCGACAACGGCACCACCAACGCCTATGACCTGGGGGATACCGTCTCTTTCCCCAGTTTATCCGATGTCGATGATTATGATGGGGACGGTGATGATGAGACCTATCAGGGATATCTCGAGGCCAACGCCCTGGTGATCAGTGATTCCGTCGATCTGGATGTTTTGGCCGATATAGATCCGAATTCCAATTTTTCGTTTTCTAATGCCAACGGGAGTATCAGTATGGACGGAAACGGCAACTTGACGATTTCAGGAATCGTTTATCTTGATAACGGCGGTAATCTGAATATGAGTGTCGATGGCAGTGATAAAACCATCACTTATGCAGGAAGCGGCTCCATCCTCGCCGAGGGCAGTGTCCAGATTGATGTGAACCTCGTCACCAATGGGAACAATTCTTTCCCCATCAACATTCTCGGCGTCATGACGCCCAATATTATCGGGTTTAATGAGGCCAATATCGACGTCATGGGTTTATTTTATGCTGAAAATCAAGTCGTGGCCGAGAAACAGACGGACATCGTTGGAACCATTGTCTCCAACTATTTCGATATGGGAACGAACGTCCCCTCCATTTATCAAGTCCCCGACACCATTAATTATCTTCCCGCAGGAATGCTGGGTCAGGGTACCATCTGGGTCATGAAGACTGTTTCCTGGCAAAAATTATAAGAGCGCGAAATGACAGAATATAAAAATAAGGGGTGGTGGATATTTATTGTTTTTTGTTTTAGCGGGATGGCTGTCATTATGATGATGAATAGCCGGATTCAGCGCGGCATACAAACGATGACGGAAACGCCGCGGTATGCCCCTTCTGTGGGCGTCCCGCCGGCTCCGCCACGAGGCATGGTGGAGACTTCCGCCGGTGGTGAGAGACAAGGGATGTCTGCGCGCTATAGAAGGCGCGGTCAAAAGGCGGTACGCAAGGACAGGCTCTCTCCGGGCAGGGATTATGTTGAGAGTGTCTTTTATCTGGATGAGAAGGAGATAGGCCGCCAGAAAATTATTGATGAAAAGGTCATGGAATCAAACGGTGAAATCCCGGAAGGGAGAGTGGATTTTGTCAATGAGTTTAAAGGGACACAGGGAGTTGAATATTATGTTCGCGGCCAGAAAGACGGCCCCTCCAAAACCTATTTTACCGGCGGTCAGTTGAATGCCGAGGCCTATTACCGCAAGGGGAAATCATTGTGGAAGAAGGAATATTACAACGACGGCGGTATCCGGCTTGAGATCAATTATGAAGACGCCAGGAAAGATACGGATGCCAAGGAAACCGGCGTCGGCAAGGTCTATTACAGGGAGGGTACCCTCAAGTATGAATGGCATCTGACCAACAGCGAGAAAATCGGTTTTAAAAAATCCTACAATCAAGACGGTGAGCTGCGGGCGGCGTTTTATTTTGACGAAAACGGACAGTTGATGAAATGATTCTGTCTTTCCCCGTGCGGCAACTCTCTTCAAAAGAAGTTCCTTCCATTCAAGAGTCCCGAACATTTTATAAATACCCCTTGATGGGATACTCTTACTCACATAATATATATAATGAATAAGGCCTATTATGCATTCTTTTCGGGACAGATACTTTGGTCTGATAAGACAATGGATTCCCTCCCAAGCCGAAGGGTCGTCCGTCGGGTTGGATATCGGGGCGGGAGATTGTAAATTTGTCCAGATTCAAAAAAGCGGTGATTCCTTTCAATTGTTGAATTGGGGAATCGAACCCCTCGTGCAGGAGGATACCGAGGCAACGTTTAAGAAAGTCCTCGAACGATTGAACCCTCCCTATAAATCCATTTGTACTTCTGTTTTTGGAAAAGGGACGCTGATTCGTTATATCGAGATGCCGCGCATGTCCCCGGAGGAGCTTAGAAAGTCATTTGCTATTGAGGCGGATAAATATTTTCCCTTTGCCCAGGACCAGATTTATACCGATTGTTTTATATTGGATCCTCAAAGCAAAGACCGGCAGATGTCCGTTATGGCGGCCGCCGCTAAAAAAGAGCTGATCGACGGGAGGCTGAAACTTTTGAATAAATTAGGCATACAGACGGATTTTATCGGGATCAATCCTGTGGCCCTGGCCAACGGTTTGCATGTCCTGGGCGCAAGAGAGGAGCAATGTCCCGTGGTTGCCCTTTTTGATATGGGAGAGTCGGTGAGCAACCTGACGATTCTCGTTGATCAATTGCCGCGGTTTACGCGGGATATTTTTATCGGCGGGCGGGATTTCACCAAGAGAATCGGCAATGCTCTGGGGTTAAGTTTTCCGGAGGCGGAAAATCTTAAAAAAGAGCCTGCCCAGCGGTCTGAAGATGTATTGAATGCCTGTGAGTCAGCCATTATGAACATGATTCAGGAGCTGCGATTGTCCTTCGATTATTTTACGACCGAAAGAAACCGCGAGATTAACAAGTTGTTGCTGACGGGAGGGGCATCGATGCTGGAGGGTGTTGCCGAGATTTTTAAAAAGACCCTCGATATTCAGACAGGCATATGGGATCCCGTCGATTCATTGAAGATTCCTCCTGAATTATCGGTGGAGACCATGGGGAAAAAATCCCTTAAACTGGGCGTTGCGGTAGGCCTTGCCCTTTATCCTTATGATTGAAATCAATCTAGTCCCGCCTCAACTCAGAAAAAAGAAAAAGAGCCGGCTTTGGCCCCAAGGTGTTACGATTCCCCCTGAGGTTGTTGTCGGTGCAGGCGGCGGGTTGATTGTTTTATTGATTCTTGTCCACATTTTTTTGCTTTTTGTCAATATCCAGAAGATGGCGCAGCACAAGGGTCTTCAAAGGCAATGGGAATCGATTTTGCCCTCTAAGAAAAATGTCGATGGAGTGGTTAATGAACTGCGAATCCTTCAGGGCAAACAGAAGGCTACCGAGGGCATTGTCCCCGGCGAGAAGATCCTTTGGTCGCAAAAGTTTAATATCTTAAGTGATAGTCTGCCCCGCGGGGTCTGGCTGAAGAAGGTGTCTTTGGAAGAGGGGATGCTGTTTATCGAGGGCAGTGCGATCTCCACCGAAAATGAGGGGATGATCAATGTCCATAAGTTTACGTCTAATTTAAAGGGACAAGGGAAATTCTTGGAGCATTTCGCCGAGTTGGAACTGGGTTCCATACAAAGGCGCAGGATCAAGCATATGGACATTGCCGATTTCATCATAACGGCACGACTTAAATGAAGCCTTCTACACTTCCCGAGGCGAGTATCGGGGGTATCCAGGCAGGGCTTCATTCCTGCGATTTTGGATTCCCGTCCGCCTTAGGCGGACGGGGTATAGGAGCAGAATGAAAATTTCCGACATCTTAAGTAAAATTGACGAGAAAAACCGTTATTATATATTTATAGGGATCCTTGTGTTCATATTTCTTGCGGATTATCTCGTCTTGATGAGACCGCAGTTCACCGCCCTGACGAAGATCAGCCCCGAGATTAAGATTTTGTCCCGGGATATTCAGAAAGCGAAAGAGGAGATTCAGCAAATGAGTTCCTACAAGGATGAGATCAGGAGATTGGAAGATAAAATCAGGGGGTCCAGCCTGAAGATGAGATCCAAGGACGAAGTTCCCCTGATTTTGGAGCGCATCTCACAGCTTGCCAACCAGAATGGTGTCGAGATCGATCAGATCATGCCTTTCAGCCAGGATCAGGAAATCCTCCTTCAGGACAACAAGCGCACCTATTATGCCCTGCCTATCCTTGTCGAGGCCAGAAGCGGCTATCACAGTTTTGGGCGGTTTTTGAATCAACTGGAGAGGGATAACATCGCCGTCGATGAGGCGGCTTTTACCATCACCGCAAGCGACGACACGCGTTATCATAAGGTGAAATTGAATCTTGAAGCCATGGTTTTTGAGGAAGAATGAAGAAAATTTCATTGATAATCGGGATGATAGTTCTAGCGGCAGGGGCGGCAATTCCTTCGGCGGCCGCCCAGCAGCCTCCCCAGCAGGCAGGCATGGCCGCGGAGTACGACTCTCACGGCAAACGCGACCCTTTCTGGCCGCTCGTGAGCCCCTCGGGGAATATTATTAATTACGAGACGGAATTCCAGGTGACAGATATGAAATTGGAAGGTATTATGTCTGGGGCAGGGGGACAAGATCTGGCTATTATTAATGGCCATATTGTTCAAAGGAATGATCACCTGGGGCCGTTTACGGTGGCGAGGATTGAAAAAGATTTGGTGGTCCTCATGAAGGATCAGCAGGAATTTGAACTGAAGTTAAAAAAGGAGGAATAAAATGATTAAAAAGGGAATTGTGCTGCTGTTATGGATCGGTTTGGTTTTCTTGCCGGATGCGTATGCGCAGGATGAAGAGAAGCCGCAAGGGACCGCCGTAGAGGCTGCCGTTCCAACCCCCGTAACCAACGAAGGGAATGTCAGTTTGGACTTTCGCGATGCGGATATCGCTAATGTCCTTAAAATCCTTTCTTTTAAAAGCGGGGTCAATATTGTGGTCGGCCCGGAGGTTACGGGTCTTGTGACCATTCAACTGAACAATGTCCCCTGGAAGCAGGCCCTGGAGGTTGTCCTGGAGACGTACGGTTACGCCTACGAGCAAAAGGGGAATATTATCATGGTGACGACGGTGGAGAATTTAAAGCAGCGGCGGGAAAATGCGATGACCCTGGCCGAGCAGGAACCTGTGGAAACCAGGACATTCACGCTGAATTTCGGCCGGGCCTCCGAAGTCATCACCTCCGTCGACAAGATGAAGTCGGAGCGGGGCAGTATTAATTACGACGAACGCACCAATACCCTCATCGTGACGGATATTTCCAAGAGGCTGGACTTGATGGAAGGGGTCGTCAAGAAGCTGGATCAAACAACCCCGCAGGTTCTGATTGAGGCGAAGATTGTCGAAACCAGTTTTAACGACCAGGAGAATCTCGGGATTGACTGGCTGACGAAGGTGACGGTCTCAGGGGCCGAGCGGCCGATTATATATCCCTTTACGGTTACCTCAGCCAGCAAATATACCCCCGATTCTTTCCCAGGAGCGGATGACAGTGCAGGTTCGGCCAATGCCGAGTTCAGTTATGGAACGCTCAATTTTACCCAGGTGCAGGCTGTGTTTGAGATGCTTAAGACAAAGACAGATACCAATATCTTGTCCAATCCGCGGATTGTCACTTTGGACAATCAGGCCGCCCAGATCATGGTGGGGAGCCAGTATCCTATCCCTCAATACACCTATAATGAAGAACAGGCCAATCTGCAGATCTCGGGCTGGGAATATAAGGATATCGGGATTATTTTTAATGTCACGCCGCACGTGAATAATGCGGGGTTTGTCACGCTGGATGTGGAGCCGCAAATCACCGCGATTATCGGGACGGTAACGGTAGAAAATACTTCCCTGCCGGAATTGAGCAATGAATCGACCAAAACACGGGTTATGGTTAAAGACGGGGAGACCCTTGTTATCGCCGGTTTAGTGAAAGATCAGCTCACCGATACGAAAAAGAAGATCCCCTTTCTGGGAGATATTCCCATCATGGGGCTTCTGTTTCAGAAGTCGGAGAAGGTTTCCACAAAAACGGATATGATGATTTTTATCACGCCGCATATCATTACCCCCGAGATGGCCACGAATTCCTAAACAGAAAAGATTTGAGGTGGGCTTTGTCCAGGGAAATTCTTATTCAGACGCAAAAAGGGGAGTGCCTCGTTGCCATTATTGAGAACGGCCGCGTGGACGACTTTCATATCGAGCTTGACCGTTATCAATCCCTTTTGGGGAATATCTACAAAGGGAGGGTGGAATCTATCCTGCCGTCGATCAATGCCGCTTTTGTCAACATCGGGCAGGAGCGCAACGGCTTTTTGTATTTAACCGATGTGGTCAGTCCCCTTGCTGAGAATGAGCTTTCTGGGCCCCGAAAGATTTTTCACAAGATTCTGAAAAAGACGCCTCCTCCACGGGAGGCAGAAAGGCAAAGGAGAAAAGAAGGCGAGGCACCCCCTTTGAGGGTTGGCCAGGAGATTCTGGTTCAGGTGGAGAAGGATCCCTTCGGAGAAAAGGGGGCGCGTCTGACAGCCCATTTGGCGCTGCCGGGGCGGTTTGTCGTGTATATGCCCTATGACAAGCAGACGGGGGTTTCCAAGAAGATTGAAGATGTCCAGGAACGCCAGCGGCTGAAAGAGGCTACCAGGCATTTTACCTTTGCCAGGACAGGCGGCTTTATCGTCAGGACAGCCTCTCTGCGGCAGGGGAATCGCGAGCTTACCCGGGATGCGAAATTCCTTTATGATATTTGGCTCAAAATCCATAAAAAGGCCGAGCAGGAGAAGGCGCCCGCCCTGATTTATGAAGAAGGGGATCTGACGTGGAGGATCGTGCGGGATTATCTTACGGAGAAAGTGGACAAACTGGTTATTGACAACGACGAGGAGTATGCAAGGATCCGCCGGTTTGTGCAGACCCTTATCGGACGGCAGATGGTCAATAGGATCCATCATTATAAGGGGCATGTCCCTCTTTTCGAGGCGAGGAATGTCTCGAGGGAACTCCAGAAGATCTATGACACGCATGTGTATTGCCGCTCCGGCGCCTATGTCGTTATTGAACCGACCGAAGGCCTGACGGTCGTGGATGTCAACAGCGGCAAGTTCAAGACCAACGCCTCGCCGGAAGAGGCCGCCTTTATGGTGAACATGGAAGTTATTCCTGAGATTGCCAGGCAATTACGCCTGCGGGATTTGGGCGGTATCATTGTGATTGACTTTATCGACATGACGAGGGAGGAGCATAAACGCAAAGTGATCGATTGCCTGCAGCGGGAATTAGCGCGGGACCCGGCCAAGACAGAGGTGAACAGGATATCTCCGCTGGGGCTTGTGGAGATGACGCGCGCACGAACCGGCAAGACCATCGAGTCCATTTCTTTCGGGCCGTGTCCGTTCTGTGACGGCCGGGGAAGGGTGAGAATCGTCTAATGGCCGGCATGAGACGCGCCCTCAAATACTTCCTTCTCATTTACGCTATTTTGTAGTATAATTCAGCCCTTAAATTCGCGCCATGGGGTTTATTTTAATCCGGTTCTTATCAGGAGGCCAACTATGTATGCCGTCATTCAGGTAGGGAGTTCGCAGTTTAAAGTCGCGGAAGGTGACACCATCCATATTGATCGTCTCAAGGACGAGGAAGGCAGCACCCTGACTCTCGATAAGGTGTTAATGTTTGCGGACGGCGCCGACATCCGCATCGGCCAGCCCTTTTTAAAAGATGCGAAGGTTACCGCCAAAGTTGAAAAACACCGTTTGGGGGACAAGGTCATCGCATTCAAATACCGGCGCCGCTCTAATTCTTCCACGAAAATAGGCTGCCACCGGAAGCTGACGGCCCTTCACATTACCCAAATTTCTGTCTGATACCTTCTTATGATTTTTGTTGATGAGGCAAGAATCTTTGTCAAGTCCGGGGACGGCGGCAAGGGCTGCGAAAGCTATTATCAGGATAGGCGCACACGCTACCCTAAGGCCGACGGCGGGGACGGCGGCAAGGGCGGGGATGTCGTCGTTGTGGCCGACCGCAATATCCAGACCCTTTTGGATTTTAAATATAAACAGCATTGTTACGCTGGCAAGGGCGGTCATGGCAGCAGCAAAGGAAAAACCGGCAAGAACGGCGAGACTTGTATCCTTCGCGTGCCTGTCGGGACGATCTTAAGGGATCATACGACGGGTTTGTTGATTAAAGACCTTGCGCAGGACGGGCAGTCCGTTGTCATCGTGAAGGGGGCGCGGGGCGGCGTGGGCAATGGCCGCCGGAAGATACCCCTGCCGCCGCACAAGGGTCAAGAATGCACCCTTGACTTTGAGTTAAAACTGATAGCGGATGTCGGTATCGTCGGGTTTCCCAATGCGGGGAAGTCCACCCTTATCACAAGCATTTCGAAGGCCAAATCGAAGATTGCCAATTACCCTTTTACAACAAGGCAGCCCGTTTTAGGGATCGTTCATTGTGAAGATTTTGGTTTTTTCCCGGCGTCGGAGCGGCACGCCGATTTTATCGTCGCGGATCTTCCCGGCATCATCGAAGGAGCCCATCGGGGCAAAGGGCTGGGGTACCGTTTCCTGCGGCATGCCGAGCGCACGAAGATTTTGCTGCATGTCGTTGATATGGCAGGGAGCGAAGGCCGCGACCCTCTGGAGGATTACGCCAAGCTTGATTATGAATTGAAAGCCTACAGCGAAGAATTTACCTTTAAGCACAGGATTATCGCCGCCAACAAGATGGATTTGCCCCGCGCCGCCGGCCATCTTAAGAGATTTAAGAAAAAATATCAGGAGAAGATTATCCCCGTTTCCGCTCTTAAAAAAGAGGGACTGACCGATCTTGTCGGCTGTGTAAGAGATCTCCTATGCCAAGAAAATTCCCAAGACCTGTAAAACGGATTGTCATAAAAGTCGGCTCAAGCGTTATTGTCACCTACCGGCTGAAACCGCGCCTGGCCCATTTGCGCTCTTTGGTTGAGCAAATCGCCTCTGTCCAAAAAAAAGGCATTGAGGTGGTTGTGGTCAGTTCCGGCGCCATTGTCTTCGGCATGGGGGCCATGAACGAAAGGAAGCGCCCGTCGGATCTGGCCTCCTTGCAGGCCTTGGCGGCTATAGGCCAGGCCATTTTGATGGAGACGTACAGCGATCTCTTCAGGAGAAACAGGACGACGTGTGCCCAGGTGCTGCTGACATGGGATGACTTCGATAATCGCGGCCGTTACAACAATGCCCGCAATACCTTCCGTGCCATCCTGGAGCGCCAGGTCATTCCGATCGTCAATGAAAATGACACGATTGCAACCGATGAAATCAAGTTTGGGGATAATGATAAACTGTCCGCCTTGGTGGCGGGTCTTATTGAGGCGGATCTGCTGTTGATTCTTTCGGACGTGGAGGGTCTGTTCGACTTAAAAGACGGCAAAAAGAAGCTATTAAAAGAGATCAAGGAGATTACGGGCGATATCGAGGGCATGGCCGCAGGGACAGATAAAAAGGATATATCCAGAGGCGGCATGACGGCCAAGCTGGATGCGATTAAAATTGCGACCCATTCCCAAATCCCTTGCATTATCGCCAACGGCGAGACGGAAAATGTTTTAGTGCGCGTGCTTAACGCAGAGCGCATTGGGACATTTTTTATGGAAAAAGAGGGCCGGCGTCTGGCCAAGAAGCACTGGATTTCTTTCGGCGCCAAACCCAAAGGCATTCTGACGGTGGATGAGGGGGCGAGAGAGGCCCTTTTCAAGGGCGGGCGCAGCCTTCTCCTTCCCGGCGTTGTCTCCTGGAAAGGGCATTTCAACGTCGATGATGTCGTTGTTGTTCAAGACAGGCGCGAGCATGAAATCGGACGGGGTTTGATCAATTATTCGACGGCTGATCTCAGCCGCGTTGAAGAGAGAAAAGGGAAGCGGGAAGTGATTCACTGCGATAATTTGGTTTTATGCGAGAGATGAGCTCTTCTGTTGAGGTAAGTTGAATTATGGAAACAAAAAGATCTCATGATGCGATTATTCGGATGGCTCAAAAGGCCAAGATTGCCTGCGCGCAGATGGCGTTGTTGTCCTCTTCGGTGAAAAATGAGGCCCTGCGCAGGATGGCGGAGGCCCTCCTTAAGGGCAAGGCGTATCTCATCAGGGAAAATACGAAAGATTTAAATGCCGCCCGGCGGCAGAATTATTCCAAGCCCATCATTGACCGGCTGACCCTGAATGAGAAGAGAATCGGCGAGATGGCCCAATGCCTTTGGGATACGGTTAAGCTCAAGGATCCCGTCGGAGAGGTTTTGGCGGTCTTCCGAAGACCTAACGGATTGCTGATTAAGAAGATCCGGACGCCGATCGGCGTCATCGGCATCATTTATGAATCACGGCCGAATGTGACCAGCGATTGTATCGGACTGTGTCTCAAGGCCGGCAACGCCGTTATCTTAAAAGGCGGGAAAGAGGCCTTTCATTCCAACAAGGCGGTTTTTTCCGTTTTAAAGAAGGCGCTGCACAAGACAAAAATTCCTCAGGAGGCGATTCATCTTGTCTCTTGGAGGGATCGCGCAAGTCTGAATGTCCTTTTGGCCCAGGAGAGGTATGTCGATTTGATTATCCCCCGCGGCGGGGAGGGGTTGATTCGTTTTGTCGCCGAGCATTCCCGCATCCCTGTTATTAAACATTACAAAGGGGTCTGCCATACGTATGTCGGCCCCAGGGCAGATCTTAAGATGGCCCGCGCCCTTTGTTTTAATGCCAAGGTGCAGCGGCCGGGGGTATGCAATGCCATGGAGACGATGCTGGTGCACCGGGATGTGGCGGCGCGATTTTTGCCCTTGATGATTACGGACTTTCAAAAGGCCGGCGTTGAAATCAGGGGATGTCCGCGCACACGGCAGATTATCGGCAAGGGGATTAAAAGAGCCACGGCCAAGGACTGGGAAGAGGAATATCTGGACCTTATCTTGTCGGTCAAGGTGGTCGACAGCCTTGAAGAGGCCATTGACCACATCAATACGTATGGTTCGCATCATTCGGATGCGATTGTGACACAGGATGCAAAGGAGGCGGATTTGTTTTTAAGGTCTGTGGATTCGGCCTGCCTTTATGTGAATGCCTCCACCCGTTTTACAGACGGGTATCAGTTCGGATTCGGCGCGGAAATCGGGATCAGCACGGACAAGCTGCACGCGCGCGGGCCCATGGCCTTGGAGGAGCTGACGACGTATAAATATCTCGTCTACGGCAAAGGGCAGATACGCACATGAAACGGATAGGCATCTTAGGGGGGACGTTTAATCCGATTCACATGGGGCATCTGATGATCGCCCAGATGGTGCGGGAGAAATTTCGGCTGGAGAGGGTCATTTTTGTCCCGTGTTATCTCCCCCCCCATAAAAGCGGCAAAGGGGTGATTCCGGCCCCAGAGAGGCTTCGTATGGTGCGTCTGGCCATTCAGGGCAATGCCTTTTTTGAGGCCTCGGCGGTGGAGGTTCAAAGAAAGGGCCGCTCCTACAGCATCGATACGGCGGATTATTTCCGCAGGCGGTACCCTCGAGGAAAATTTTTTTTCATTATCGGCAATGACCATCTGCCGACGCTGCCGGCATGGAGGCGCATTCAAGACCTTGTCCGCAGGGTCTCGTTTATTGCGGTCTATCGCCCCGGGGTTAAGCCGCAGCGGTCAAAGATAAAAGTCCATAACGTCGCTATCCCCGGTATTCCTATAGCGTCCTCGGATATCCGCCGCCGTCTTGTATTGGACAAGACGGTCAAATATTTGGTCCCGGAAAAAGTTTTGCGATACATTCAAGAAAGGCGTTTGTACCGATAACACTTTGCCAGAGAGGGGTTTTCCATGCCAGAAAAAACGATTAAATTCGGAACGGACGGGTGGCGGGGAGTCATCTCCGATAATTTCACCTTTGCCAATGTCGGCATTGTGGCGCAGGCCATAAGCGAATGGATTAACAGGGATATCCAACAAGAGACCATAACCAAGAAATGCGTTGCTGTCGGTTATGACACGCGGTTTTTATCAGATGAATACGCGCGCCTTGTGGCTTCTGTGCTGGCCCAAAATAATATTGAAGTTTACCTTTCGGATACGCCGATCCCCACACCGGCCTTAAGTTACGGTGTTATCCGGACCCGGAGTGCCGCAGGGGTGATGATTACCGCCAGCCATAATCCGGCCAAATTCAACGGCGTAAAAATTAAGACGGATAAAGGCGGCGGGGCCTCGACGGATATCACGAATAAGGTTGAGCAGTATTTATATCAAACACCTGTCCCAGCCATTGATTTTGAGAGATCCAAGGCCGAGGGGAGGATTCATGTTTCTGATTTTAAGAAAGATTATATTAAGTTTATCCGCGGTTATATCGACTTGAAGCGTATCCAGAAGGCGAGATTTAAGGTTTTAACCGATGCGATGCACGGCAGCGGTAACGGCTTGATGGCGCAAATTCTTAAAGGCACGGATATCCGGCTGTCTTTAATGCGTGAGGATATCAACCCGTCTTTTGACGGCGGGAAGCCCGAGCCTGTCGTTGAATTCTTAAGCGGGATTTTAAAGCGCGTCAGGGAAGAAAAATTTGATCTAGGGCTTGTTCTAGACGGCGATGCCGACCGCATCGCGGCGGTGGCGCCGGGGGGCGAATTTATCCATCCCCAGAAAATACTGGGGCTTTTGATTCTCCATTTGGCGCGTAACCGGGGATGCGCCGGCGGGGTCGTGAAGACTATCTGCGGGACAACCATGGTTGACAATATCGCAAAAAAGCTGGGACTCAAACTCTATGAAACGCCGGTGGGTTTCAAACATATTTCCGATTTGATGGTTGCCGAGAAAATCATCGCCGGCGGCGAGGAGGCCGGCGGCATGGGGGTGCAGGGGTTCATCCCCGAGCGGGATGGGACTCTGGCCGGGCTTTTACTTTTGGAGATGATGGTTTACCGAAAGAAAGATATCAAGCGGATTCTTCAGGATATGGAAAAGGAGTTCGGCCGTTTCTATTATGAGCGCCGGGATCTCGAGTTGGGAGAGGGGCGGTTTGACAGGGACAAGGTCAGGTTGATCAAAGAACTTTTAGGCAAAAAGGTCGTGGAAGTCAAGGACTTTGACGGCATCAAATTGATCTGCGAAGACCAAAGCTGGCTGATGTTACGCCCCTCAGGGACCGAGCCTTTAGTGCGCGCGTATTCGGAGGCGAAATCCCGCGCTCGTGCCAAGGCGCTCATTCAATACGGGGAGTCCCTGCTGCGCAAAGAACAGCCGTGATTTACTATATTGCTTATTTCTTTTTGAAAATTTCAAGCAAGATTTTCTCTCCCCTGACGGTGTTCGGGCGGGAAGGCCTTCCTCAAGGGGAGGGATTTGTCATCGCCAGCAATCATGTCAGCAATCTCGATCCCTTTATCTTAGGACTTGCGAGCAGACGCCGTTTAAGTTACGTTACCAAAGACACGCTTTTTAGAAACAAAGTTTTAAGATTCTTTCTCTACCGCGTGGATGCCTTCCCTATTAAAAGGGGGGAGTCGGATTTTCGGGCCATGCGCGAGACGCTGCGCCGTCTCAAGAAAGGCCGGGCCGTTGTCCTTTTTCCTGAGGGGACCCGCCAAAAAGGGGATGTTGCGCGAAAGGTTCAGGAAGGGATTGGTTTTATTGCCGCCAAAAGCGCGGCAGCGGTTGTTCCGGCCTATATTGAAGGTTCCCAGAGGGTTCTTGCGCCGGGGACAAAAACATTGCGGCGCAGCCCCGTCACCGTTATTTTCGGGCAGCCCTTACGGTTTACAGAGGGTGAGTCCTATACGGAAATAGCCAGCCAGGTTATGGAGAGAATCTTTTCCCTGGCGCCGACAGAAACCCAAACAGAAACCCAAGAGGTGCAGTCTTTTCCAGTCAATAGATGAGCCTGAATAAAGAGAGTTAGTTTGAGCGGGCAAT
>MHGQ01000069.1 GCA_001805645.1 Omnitrophica WOR_2 bacterium RIFCSPHIGHO2_02_FULL_50_17
CGGAGGATTCACGGACCTGATCAAATTTTTAAAGGCTCAAGGGATCCGGACCGAGGTATCGGGATTTGAGATCAGCACCGATACTGAACTGCGGCAGGCCGCGGATGAGTTTGTGCCGCTTGGTGCCGAAATATTCAGGGACGCAAAAAACGCGGGACGCAATACTTGAGGGAAAGGGGAAAAAGAGGGACGGGAAAAAGAGGCGGGGAAAAAGAGGGACACAGTACTTAATTCAAATAAGTATTGTGTCCCCTTAAAAGCGTGTCCCCTTAAAAGCGGCAGGAACAAATCGTCCGCGACCGGTTTGAGAATTAGCAAATGAAGGAAAGTCTCACGCAAAGCAATATTTCACAGCTAGCCGCCAACATCAACAAAGAGCTTAAGAAAATGGAGCTCGACCTTAAAGGCCGGATAACCGTAGGCTACTGGCGGGTGGGGCGATGGATCGCGCGGGACATTTTGAAGAATAAAGACCGCGCCGGTTATGGCGCTCACCTTTACGAGCAGCTTGCCCGCAAAGTCTCGGCAAGCCAAAGGACACTGGAACGCAGTGTTCAATTGTACCGGAGTTATCCAATTGCGTCACGATTGACGCAATTGGGCTGGTCGCATTTTTTGCATTTGATGGCCGTCAAGGACGAGAAACAGCGCAGGCAGCTGGAACATCAGGCCGTTGTCAATGGATGGGGCGCTTACGAGCTTAAAGACCGAATCAAGGCCGCCGCGGCCGCGGGGGACCCCGACGGCAAGAAAGGAACAGAAGAAGAGATCCCGCAATTAACGTTTGTCCGCGGGCAGGTGAACACCTTCGCGCTGGTTGAAGATGAGGGGGAGAAGGACCTGCTGGTGGATTTGGGGTTCCGGCTGCATTGGGGATTCGCGCAGATAAAATCGCTGCGTGTTAAAAAAGACGACTGCGTTAAAGTCCGCAACGACCGTTTTTCCAAAACAGCCTGTCCGCCCAACCGGGAACAATTGTTCACCTACAAAGCGCAGGTCCGAAAGATTATCGACGGGGATACCCTAATCGCCCGGGTCCATTTGAATTTCAGGATGTTCATTACGCAAAAATTCCGGCTGCGGGGCATCGACTGTCCCGAGATCGGCACCCCCGAGGGCAAACGCGCCAAGCGTTTCGTGGAAGAGCGCCTCAAAGGCCTCGACTTTTTCGTCATCAAGACCCGCAAGGACACGACCGACAAATACGAACGTTACCTGGCGGATGTCTTCTACCCGTCCGGTGGAAGCGACATCGATAAAATCGCGAGAGAAGGAAACTACTTAAACCAGGAGTTGCTTGACGCGGGCCTGGCGCGGGTGTGGTAAACATTAAACCAAAATACAGATTTTATCTTTACAACAAAAAAAGAGTTTTATAAGATAGGGCTTAGTCTATGACCGCTCAGGATACGCTTCAACGCACCCACCTTTACAACGAACATGTCGCGTTGAATGCCCGCATGGTGTCTTTTGGGGGATGGGAAATGCCCTTGCAGTATGAAGGGATTTTGGCCGAATACACGCATACGAGAAAGGCCGTCACGGTCTTTGATACGTCGCATATGGGGGAATTTGTTATTGAAGGCGGATGTCTCGAAAGCGGTTTGGACCGGATCGTGAGCATGCGGATTGCGGATATGCCCCTTCAGTCATGCCGCTACGGCATGATGCTTAACGAAGAGGGGGGCGTCATGGATGATTTGATTGTTTTTCGTGAGGATGCCGAGAAATGGTTTATTGTCGTCAACGGCGCCACGACCCCCAAGGATGCCCGGCATTTCCGCGGCCATTTAAAGCAGTCCCATGTCTTCAAAGATATCTCTTCCGAAATCGGAAAGATTGATGTCCAGGGGCCGCGTTCGCGTGAAATCCTCGCGGCACTTGTCCCTGAAATCAAAAAACTTTCCTATTACACCTTTGACCGCTTTAATCTTTTAGGAGAAACAGTGCGCATCAGCCGAACAGGGTATACGGGAGAACTCGGTTACGAGATTTATTCTTCGGCGGACACCGTCATCCCCATCTGGCGGGAATTATTGAAAAATGCCGGCGTCAAACCTGCAGGGCTGGGGGCGAGAGACATCCTGCGCCTCGAGGCCGGCTACAGCCTCTACGGACATGAATTGGATGAAAGCATTACGCCTCTGGAAGCAGGGTTGCAGCGTTTTGTCGATTTGACGAAGGATTTTATCGGCAAAGGCGCGTTTTTAAAACAGCAGAAGGAGGGGGCGCAAAAAACACTTGTCGGGATTATTTCCCATGACAGGCGGTCTCCGCGGCAAAATCAGAAACTTTATGGGGAGACGGGGGAAGAGATTGGTCATGTGACCAGCGGGACGTTTTCTCCTTTTTGTCAGCGCGGCATCGGGGTGGGATTCGTGCAAAAAAATCATAGCCAGCACGGTCAAAAGGTCTTGTTTGGGGAAGGCAGGCATCAGGGGGTTATGACAGGGAAAACATTTTACAAAAACGATTCTTTAAAAAATTAGGAGAAGAAGATGGAAGTCGTGGATTATTATCTCTACACCAAGGAGCATGAATGGGTCAGTATCGAGAATAATGTCGCCACCGTCGGGGTCACGGACTATGCCCAGGAGGCTCTGGGAGATATTACGTTCGTGGAGCTGCCTGCTGTTGACGCCGAGGTCGAGCAGTTTGAGGAGTTTGCCACCCTAGAGTCCGTCAAGGCCGCCAGTGATATTTTCTCGCCCATCTCGGGAAAGGTGATTGAGGTCAATACCCTTCTGGAGTCCGAACCGGGCATCCTCAATAAATCTCCTTACGAACGGGGATGGATCGCCAAAATCGAGATCTCGGATTCGGATGAGGCCTCAAACCTTATGACCGCCGAGGAATACCGTAAATTTTTGGAAAGTGCCGGGTAGTGCTTTATTGGAACGCCTAAAAAGGATCGCCCCTTCGTGATACCCTACATCGCCAATACTCCAGAAGATATCAAGGAAATGCTCCGGGTCATCGGCGTTGGCCGCATCGATGATCTCTTCCGGGACATCCAACCCGCTTATGCCCCTAAGGCGTTTAATCTTCCGCCGGGCAGATCCGAATTGGAAGTGACCGCATGGATCCATCGTCTGGCCTCAAAGAACGCCTCCCATCTTATTCCTTTCATCGGCGGCGGGTATTATGACCACTATGTGCCGGCGGCGGTAACGGCTCTTGTTTCCCGCGGGGAATTTTATACCGCTTATACCCCTTATCAGCCCGAATGCTCCCAGGGCACCCTTCAGGCGCTTTATGAATTTCAAAGCGCGATTTGCGCCTTGACAGGGATGGAGGCGGCCAACGCCTCTTTGTATGACGGCGGCACGGCCCTTTACGAAGCGGCCATGATGGCCATCCGCATCACCGGACGCCGCAAGATTATCATGGACGGCGGCGTTAGTCCCATCTACCGCAAGATCGTTAAGACGTACACAAGCAATCTGCATTTTGAGTTTGCCGAAACGCCGGTTGTCCACGGCCAGAGCAACCGGCAGGAGATTTATAAAATTCTGGATAAAGATACCGCGGCCGTTATCCTGCAAAATCCAAACTTTTTCGGCGCCATCGACGATCACGCGGATATTATCGCGAAGGCCCATCAAACAGGCGCGTTGGCTGTCGAGAGCGTGTATCCGATCTCTTTAGGGCTTCTGAAGACACCGGGGGAGATGGGCGCCGATATTGTTACCGGCGAGGGGCAGAGTTTAGGCCTGCCTCTTAATTTCGGCGGACCGTATCTAGGTTTTATGGCCGCACGCCGGGAATTTATCCGCAAAATGCCCGGGCGCATTGTCGGAGAGACCGTTGACCAAAAGGGCAGGCGTGCTTTCGTCAATACCCTCCAGGCCAGGGAACAGCATATCCGACGGGAAAAGGCGGCGTCCAATATCTGCACGAATGTTTCGTTGTGCGCCCTTCAGGCCGTTATTTATATGTGTCTGCTGGGGAAGGAAGGATTTAAAGAGCTGGCTCAATTAAACCTGGATAAAGCGGAATTCGCCCGCCGGCAGATCGAACAAATCGAGGGGGTGGAGGTGAAGCGCAGTTCCCCCACCTTTAATGAATTTACGGTTTATTTGCCTCAAGATGCCTCTGAGGTCGTTGAAAAGATGATCGCCAAGGGCTTTGCCGCAGGATTTCCCCTGGGGCGTTATTACAAGGGGATGGAACGATATATGATTGTGGCTGTAACAGAGAAACGCACCAGGCAGGAAATCCTCGATTATGCGAGATGTTTGAGGGAAGTCTTATGCCGTTAATCTTTGAAAAAAGCGTTCCCGGCCGCAGGGGATTGAAAAATCCAGCCTCGGATGCAGATGCCGCGGCCTCAATTCCGCAGAAATATAGAAGGGCCAAGGCCTGTCCTTTGCCTGAGGTCACGGAACTGGATATTGTGCGCCACTTTACGGCTCTTTCCCAGAAGAATTTTTCCGTGGATACGAATTTTTATCCCTTAGGTTCCTGCACCATGAAGTATAACCCGAAGTTTACCGAAGAGGCGGCCCGGATGCCGGGGTTTTCCGGCCTGCATCCTTTACTGCCTCAGTTAAGGCAAGGGGAGAAATTAACGCAAGGGGCATTGGAAGTCCTTTACGAAATGGAAAAATTTTTATGCGAGATTACCGGTATGGATGCTTTTACCATGCAGCCGTTGGCCGGCGCGCACGGCGAGCTCACCGGGGTCATGATGATGGCCGCTTATCACAAGGCCAGGGGTAATAAAAAGAAATATGTCATCGTTCCAGACTCGGCGCATGGAACCAATCCGGCAACGGTTGCGATTGCCGGTTACGAAATGGTTGCGGTGGCCTCTGACGAGCGGGGAGTTATGGACATCGGCGAACTCTCGAGAAAAATCAACGCTGAGACCGCCGGCCTTATGCTGACATGTCCCGATACTCACGGCATCTTTAATTCCGATGTGGATAAAATCGCGGGAATGATTCATGCGGTTGACGGGATTATGTATTGCGACGGCGCCAATCTCAATGCCGTGCTGGGACGGTTTCGTCCCGGTGATGCGGGATTCGACGTCATGCACGTCAATTTGCACAAGACGTTTGCGACCCCTCACGGCGGCGGCGGCCCCGGCGCCGGGCCTGTGGGAGTAAAAGAAAAACTCGTCCCGTATCTTCCGATTTCGCGCGTTATCAAGCGCAGCGACGGCACGCTGGCCTTGAACTACGACTATCCGGAGTCCATTGGGTATATTGCCTCCTTTTACGGCAATTTTGCCATCATCCTTCGAGCCTACGCCTACATTCTTCTTTTGGGCAAAGAGGGGCTGAGGGAGGCGGCCAATCAAGCTGTCCTCAATGCCAATTATCTTAAAGAGCGCCTCAAAGAGCGTTTTGACCTGGCGTACGACCGCCCCTGCATGCATGAGGTCGTGTTCTCCGCATCGAGACAGGCCAAGCGCGGCGTCCACGCCCTCGATATCGCTAAATTTCTCATTGATAAAGGCATTCATCCGCCGACAATTTATTTTCCGCTCACCGTTAAAGAGGCCATGATGATTGAGCCGACCGAGACGGAATCCAAAGAGACGCTGGATCTATTTGTCCATGTCCTCTTTGAGGCCGATGATCTGAGCCAGAGGAATCCGGCGTATTTCAAGGATTTGCCTCAATCAACGCCCATCACCCGCCCTGACGAGGCCAAAGCCGCACGGGATATTAATACGAATTATTTTAAGGCATGATTCTTCGGGACATTACCCTTCCGACTCCTCAAGAAAACATTCTCTATGATGAAGCGCTTTTGTATCTTGCCGAGAACAATCAAAGCGGTGAGGTCTTACGGTTTTGGGAATCGGCGCGTCTTTTTATTGTCTTGGGGCGCATTTCCAATGCCCGAGAAGACATCCATGCCGAGGCGGTCTTAAGGGACAACATTCCTGTCGGGCGCCGCGCCTCCGGCGGGGGGACTGTCCTTCAGGGGAAGGGCTGTTTGAATTATTCTTTGGTCTTGTCCAAAGAGGCGCATCCGTCCATTTCGGATTTGAAAGGCTCCTACCAATTCATCCTCAGCAAGATCATTCTGGCCTTAGGGCATCTTGGCGTGAAAGCTGTTTTTCATCCCCCCTCAGACCTTGCCCTTGCCGGCAATAATAAAAAAGTTTCAGGCAATGCGCAAAAACGGGCGAGGAGATTTATCCTGCACCACGGGACCCTGCTTTACGATTTTGACATTGCTCAAATGGAGACGTATCTTGCCGTGCCTCAAGACACGCCTGCCTACCGTCAAAACCGTTCCCACCGGAATTTTGTTGCGAATATCCCCGTGCCCGTTGAGAGCATTAAGGGTGAGATTAAGAAGGCCTTTGGAGCCGCGAGAGAGGAAAATACGCTTTCCGCGCAAGAAAGCAGGTGTTTAAGCGGCTTCTTAAACTCTCGTCCTCTGACCATGGTCCCATTCCAAAATTCATAATATTTCTGTTGACATTTCCCGTCCCTGTGGGATTCTAATATATATGGTAATTACCATTAAACCTAATAAATACTAAAAGGTCTTTCGATATGGCGCGAAGGTCAAGCATCATCCAGAGATTGAGGGCGCAGAAGGCGCGGCCAGAGGACTTGGGCAGGTTCTTTTGCGTCAAAGATATTATGAGGGAATACAGCCTTTCTTACCAAACCGTGAATCATTATACGGACTTTGGGCTGCTGCCGGTTTCTCTTAAGAAAGGGAATATGCGTTTTTACGACCGGCAGATTGTGGCCAGGCGCATGAAGGCGATTCGGGAGTTGATGGGGGAGGGTTACCCCTTAAGGCTTATCTGCAAAAAACTGGACGGGATGTAGTTCAAGAAACAAAGGACAACATGAGCTATTACAAAGTGCTTGGTTTTGAGAAAGAGCCTTTTTCTACCAGCCCTGACCCGGATTTTTTTTATCTGTCCAGGGAACATGAGATCGCCTTGACGAACATCCTGATTGAGGTCCGGCTCAAGCGCGGCCTTTCCGTTATTCTAGGGGATGTCGGGACGGGGAAAACCACGCTTTCCCGCAAGCTCATCCAGGAGCTTAAAGGGAGAAACGATTTTATCTTTCACATGGTGTTGGACCCCTCTTTTGACGACGAGAGGCTGTTTTTAAGCTCGCTCATAAGAAATTTCGGCATCCCTGTCGAGAATATCAGGGAGGCCACAACGCTGGATCTGCGCGATGCCCTGGAACGGTATCTCTTCCAAAAGGGTGTGAGCGAACTTAAAACGGTCGTCTTGATTGTCGACGAGGCGCAGAAATTGACCGGTATGTCCCTGGAGATCCTGCGCGTTTTGCTGAATTATGAAACCAATGAATACAAACTGCTTCAATTGGTTCTTCTGGGGCAGATTGAATTGCATGAGAAAATCCTGAGCATCCCTAATTTTTTTGACCGCATCAGCTTCAAGTATACCTTGAATCCTTTTACGCTGGAAGAAACCAAAGAGATGATTGAGTTTCGCATCCGGCAGGCCGGATATCAGTCGCGGATGCATCTGTTTCTTAAAGAGGCCGTTAAGGAGATTCATGAGGCCACCCAAGGGTATCCGCGGCGGATTACCATGCTTTGTCATAAGGCCTTGAAAGAGCTCATCCTGAGGAATCAGTCTGTCGTTGATGAAACCCTCATTACGGATATTGTGAAAGCAGAGATACAATCCGGATGGCACACGAACACGAAAAATCCGCTACTCCTGAAAAACAGCTTTTAAACTTAATCGAGGATCCCAAGGCTGAGAAATTAAAACAGCGCAAGATGAGGCAGATATCCTTCAGCTTTCTTACGCTGGATGCCTTCAGGGGAAGGTTCTCGTTCTTTGGGGAAAAAATCAGATTAAGTTTAACGCCGGGAAGAGTCGCGCTTGATCTCAAAGGGATCAACGCGATCCTGAGAGTCTGTATCGGTATTTTATCGTTATGGGTGGCAGGGGCGCTGGTCAATACTGCCAGAAATTTCAACAGGCTTCCGGATTTCGGTTTGGAAGCCTTAAGGACCGCCAATGGTTCAGAGAAACTCGAAGATCAACTTAAGAAAATTGATCCCTATCTGGAAAAGGTGCGCGGACGCAATGTCTTTCAGTTCGGCGGGGTGGCGGTTCCTGTTACCCTTGAGGAACCTGAGCCTCAAGAAGAGGTCTTGCCGCCGAGTCTGGCCGATGATCTCGCCAAGAATCTGCGTCTGGTGGGGATCGGCTGGTCGGATGAGCCGGATGTCATGATTGAAGATACGGCCACAAAAAAAGTTTATTTTTTAAAACGCGGAGATTGGATTGATGGTAAAATAAAAATTAATGCGATTCTCCAGGATAGGGTGATTCTCTCTTTGGAGGGCCGCGAAATGGAGTTGAAGTGACCCGTCGGGAGACGAGGGATTTATCAAATGTATAAAAATATTCCCCTGCAATTTGTCGTGTTGTTTCTGGCGCTGCTTTCCTGTGGAACATTTTTGGGCGCTCAGGAAATACCGGAGAGTCAGAGGGATGTTGTTGAGGAGGAGCCTGCCGCCGTGCTGCCGCCCGAAGAGGAGGGCGGCGCACTCCCCGCGACTCAGCCCGCAGCCGCCTATAAACTTAAGACGGTTGATATGAACCGGCGCATTACCGTTGATTTGCGCAATATGGAGGTGGTGGATGCCCTGGCCTATCTGGCTTTAAGAAGCGGGATGAATATTGTTACGAGCAAAAATGTCGCCGGCCGGGTCACGTTTCAGCTTAAGGATATCCCCTTGCAGGATATTTTTGATGTGACGCTTTTAAGCAATAGTCTCGCCTATGAGAAGCGCGGCGAGATCATTTATGTCCTGTCCGAGAAAGAATACGAAGACCGCCACGGCAAGACTTTTTCCGATGCGCGTGTGGTGAAGGTCTTTCATCTGAATTATGCCATCCCGACGAAGGCCTTTGATCTTTTGGATACCCTCAAAAGCAAAGTGGGGCGGATTTTGGTTGACCAGGAAACCGGCACGGTTCTTTTGATGGATACGCCGGACAGGATAAAAGAGATGGAAGAATCCTTGATGATTTTAGAGCAGAAAAATAATACGCAAATTTTTAATTTGCAGTATGCCCAAGCCCAGGTCGTCGAAGAGAAATTGAAGGCTCAATTGGACAATAAAAGTGTGGGCTCCATTTGGGCGGATGAACGCAACAATCAGGTAATTGTCCAGACCCTGCCCGAGCGGATGGACGATATCACGCGTATTATTCAGGCCTTAGATCAAAAGACCAAAGAGGTTCTGATTGACGTCAAGATTGTCAAAATAAAGCTTAATAATGAATTGACCGCAGGGTTTGAGTGGGAAGGGATGTTCCAGGAATTAACTATGGGCGGCTTTTTGGGAAGCCATCCCTTGCAGCCGGTGGAGCGGCTGGGGCAGACCTTTATCGATGATTTTACGAAAATCCAGCCGGAGGACAGCAATCCTGCGGCCGGAAGCAAAACAAATTTTTTCGAGAAACTTTACTTTGGCAAGGTCGACCGCACCCATTCCTTCGAGGTTTTATTGAAATTTCTGAAAACTTTGGGAGAGACGCGGCTTTTGTCTAATCCTAAGTTAGCTGTCATCAATAACCAGGAGGCCCGTATCCATATCGGCAGAAAAGAGGCCTATGTGACAACGACGACCACAACAGGACAGACGACCACCACGACCGCGGAAGATGTCACCTTCGTGGACGTCGGTATCCAGCTCTCGGTTACTCCAACCATCAATGATGACGGCTACATTTCCCTGCAGATCAAGCCCGAAATCAGCAGCGTGGTGGATGTCTTGACAACACCCAGCGGCAATGAAATCCCCATTATCGATACTTCGCTGGCCGAGACAACCGTTTTAGTTAAGGATTCTTCAACCATCATCATCGGCGGACTGCGCCGCGAAGAAGAGACCGAAAACTCGGAGGGGCTCCCTATTTTCAGCCAGATTCCCGTTTTGGGGAATCTGTTCACTTCCAAAAAGAAGACACGGGAACGCTCGGAGCTCTTGGTTATGATTACGCCACGCATTGTGAGCGGCGATATCCTCACCAATACGGGGGATATTGAAATGGCGCAGCCGAATACCAAATCTTACCGGGAATACAATTCTTTTGATGTTGCCGAGCCGGAGCCGGCGGAATTGCGGCTCAAGCCTTACAGGGATTGATGGGACCCGGGACATGGGAAGAAAAATGAGAAAAAAGTTTATTTTAATCGCGGCAGGGATATTATATTGGGGTTGCCATGCAGCGCCTGGTGACTGCGCCTCTTTGACAGATTTGTTTGGGGGACAGAAACAGCAGAAATTGCTGGAAGAAAAGGAAAAGGCATATCAGCTCAAATGGCAGGAGCAGGAAAAAAAGTATCAGGAGCTCCTGGAAAAAAATAAGACGCTGGAGAAGGAGATTTCCGATATAAACCAAACCTACAAGAATATGGATGCGGACCGTCAAAATCTTATGGCCCAGTTGAAACGCCTCTTGCAGGAAAAGACCGAGACGACGAATGCCAAGGAACAATTAGAAGGACTGACACAGGAGAATACGAAGATTCGGGAAGAGAATGAGATTTTGAAGCAGCAAAATACGGCGCATACAAATGATATGGAGAAATTGAAAGGACATATTAAAGGACTTGCGGCCGGACAAAGCCAACTGGAGGGCCAATTAGGCGATGCCCAGGCGAAGCGTAATACAATTATTGAAGAGGCGACGCAAAAGACGGCCTCCCAGTTAAAATCTCTCCAGGGAAAAGTCAATTCCCTCTCGAAAGAAAACCGTGGGATGACAAAGGCGTTGGAATCGGCTAAAAAAGAGACCAAGTCCTTGGAGAGAAATAAGACGGAATTCAAGGAAAAAGCGGCCGTGCTGCAGAATCAGCTTGATGAGCTTGAGGAAAGTTACGCGAGGCTTCAAAAGGAAAGCCGCCATTGGGCCGAAAAGTCCCAAGAGTTCCCTAAACATATCACCGACCTCGCGCGTCAGAACAAGCGGTTGATTGAGCAGACCGCCGACATGCATTATAACCAGGGTGTCTTTTACGCCAAGAACAAGGAATTCAAGCGCGCCATCAAGGAATTTGAGAAGGTCTTAGATATAAAGCCCAAAGACCCTCAGGCCAATTATAACCTGGGTTACATCTACGCCGAGCACTTGGTGGATCGGCCCAAGGCGATTGCCTATTTCAAGGACTATCTGACCTATGCGCCGGATGCCACTGATGCGGACTGGGTCAGGAATTATCTTATGACATGGCAGACATGGTACGGGAGTGAGCCTGCTAAATGAAGAATAAATTTTCCATACAAATCGTCCTTCCCCTCCTTTTTTTTCTCGCTTCTCCAGCGTATCTCTCTATCGCTGAGACAAAGACGCTATGGCAGGGGCTCGTCGAGATTGAGAGCAACCGTCTCTATATGCTTTCGGTGGGCGCGGATGCCGGACTTCAAAAAAGCGACAGGATTGATGTCCTTCGAGAGGATGCGCGGATTGCCACACTTCGTTTGACCTCTGTCCTGGCTGACAGCTCCATGGCGGAAGTTGTCGAAATATTCGGTTCAAACACCATTCAGGACACGGACTCGATTGTATGTCCCAGGCTGGAACCGCGTGCTGTTGAAAAAAAGGCAAGTAAGAGTAAGGTTGAAGCCCATCTGCCGCCGCAGGAGACATCCTTAGGGGCAGAAGACTCCCCCAAGATACCCATGCCTCAAGAGGGAGAGGAGAGGCCTGTCGTCATCGAGAAAGCAGAAGAGGTCCAAGCCCCGTCTCTAGCTGCTGCAGGGGATCAATCTTCTCAGCAAGATAGAGAAGAACAAATCCGCGCCTTAGGCAGGCAGCTTGAACAGGCAAAGATTGATAAGGATAAAGAGATCAGCGCTCTCACGGCTAAATTTCAGGAAAAAGACGTCCTTATTGACAGCCTTAGCAAAGAAAAATATAAAATCTCTTTTAACTTGGAGCAAAACCAGAAAGAGATTGCGGATTTAAAGAATGATATCACAGGGCTTAAGAAAGAGGTTGATTCTGTCAAGACTTTTCGTTCCACAAGCGGCAAGGCAGGGGACGATCCATTCGAAAAAAGGGTGGATAAACTTAACCAGAATTTGGCGGACATTCAGCGCCAGTGTCAGGAAGAAATTAGTATCGCCCGCGAAGAAGCCCGGCAGCAACTCTTCGGCGAATATGACCGCTGGCAGCAAAAGATTTCTGATGCCAAAGAGGGTTATGAGGGACAGTTCGAAAAGCAACTTCAAATTTTGAAAGAAAAGGAGGCCTTGGTCAAATCCCTGCAGGGGGAAAAGTTTGGTCTGGCGGCCGATCTGGGGGACCGCGATCAGCAGCTGGGCGCCCTTAAAAAGGAAGTTGCCGTCTTGCGGAAGGATTTGGAGTCCGCCAAGGCAACCCCCGCGGAGAAACTGCGCATAACGCAAGAGTCTCTCGACGAAAAGATTAAAGAGCTGAGCGCATTGAAGAGCGAATACAGCGAGAGGGTGAAGTCCCTCGAAGCCGAGACGGAACAGAAAATCTTGGCCGAACGCGCCAAAGGAGAGAATAAGATTCGGGCCATGAAGGAGGAGCACGAGACCAAACTCGCGGGGCAAAAGTCGGATTACGATAATCGGCTGAAGAGTTCCTCAGGGTTAAGGGCAGAACTTAAAGATAAGGAAAATCGCCTTGTTTCCCTGGACAAGGAAAAGGCCGCTCTTTTATCTGACCTGAAACGAGGCGAAGAACAAGTCGTTGCTTCTAAAGGGGAAGTTGCCTCCCTAAAGAATCAGCTCACGGAATTTCAAGATAAGCTTAAAACCAGTCAAGCCATGGATGAGGAGAAGATTCAATCGATAAAGGCTCCCCTTGAGGAAAAGATTGAGGGACTTAACAAGGTTTTGTTCTCTTTGGAGCAAACCTATGAGCAAAAGTTGGCGGCGGCCATTGAGGAAAAAGAGAGGGCGCATTCAGAGGCCAAGGCGCAATGGGAAAAGGATCGCCAAGTGGCCGAAGCCGCGTTGAATAGCCTTAAAGAAGCGAAAGAAAAAGAGCGTCTCGCTTTTGAGGCACAAATCAAAGAGCAAGACCAGACCATCGAGTCCCTGAGTAAAGATAAATCCAATCTCGCCCAGGATGTCCAGCACGATGAGCAGCGTCTGATTCGGTTTAAAGAACAGGTGGATGAGTTAACGAAAGAGCTTGATGCATTGCGGGCATCACAAACGGAACAAATTCAGCTTGCCAAGAATCCACTCGAGAAAAGAATTGAGGTTCTCAATAATGATGTCCTCTCTTTGAAAAATACCTATGAAGAGAAGCTCAACGCCCTGAAGGCCGAATCCCAGCAAACGCTTTTGGAAGAGCGTCAGAAGTGGCAGGCTCAGATGGGAGAGTTGGAAAAAGACAAAGACGGCTATATCACGACATTGCTTTCCGAACTCAAAGACAAGCAGACGGCCATTAATGACCTGAACACTAAAAACAGTGATCTTAGCAGCCGATTAAACAACAGCGAGAAAGAATTGACGGATTTAAAGAAAGAGACTGCGGGTTTGAAAAAAGAGTTGGAAGTTATGACCGGCGGCCAGGCGGAGAAAATCCGTTTGGCCAAATTGCCTCTGGAAGAGCGCATCGAAGCCTTGAATAAGGATCTTATCAGCCTGACAAAAGGGTATCAGGAAAAATTAACCTCTCAGGAACGGGAACTGCGCCAGTCATTAACCTTGGAGCAGACACAACTGAAGACCCAGCTTGAAGAGACCACCCGGCAGTATGAAACGAAATTGGCTGCGCAAAACAAAGCTTGGGAAAATAAGCTGAACGATCATCAGGCCAAACTTTATGAAGAGGCCGCGCGGCTTAAAACACAATATGATGACCTGAAATCTCAAACGGACCGCAAGATGCTGACGATGGTCGCACAGCTCGACGAAAAACAAGCCTCAGCCGAGGCGCTCAGTAAGGAAAAGACAGTCCTTACGGCTAAACTCGACAGGGCTAACGCGGAATTGATACAGCTTAATCAGCAGCTGGGAGGTTTGCGCGAGGAGTTAAAGAATACAACAGCCAAACAGGCAGAAAAAATTCAGTCAACCAGGGCGCCCTTGGAAGAGAAAGTTCAAAATCTTAATAATGCCGTTGAGACATTGAAAAAAGAGCACGAGATAAAAACGATTTCTCTAAGCAAGGAGTCGTCGCAGGCGAAAGATAAATTAGCCGCTGACTTGAGTGAAATCAAGAAACAACAAGAAAAGGAATTGGCCGCCCGGCAAGGGCGGGAGGATATTTTACGTAAAGAAAAAAATGACCTCAGCCTTAGTCTTGATCAGGCCAGGAAACAACTGGCGAAGGTTAAAGAGGAGCTTGCTGTTGTGAAGGCCTCAGTCCAGGATACCTCCCGACGGGAGATCTTGGAAAACGATCGGCAATGGGAGGCTAAACTTGAGAAAGTCAAGGAACAATACGAAACCAAAATGCAGGCCCAGCAGCGGCGTTGGGAGGAACAGCTTCTGAATAGTAAAGATGAACTGCAGAATGAGATCGCCCATTTAACGGATGAATTCACGCGTTTGAAAGACGATAAGGACAGCCAGTTATTCGCCATGCAGGTCGATTATGAAGATAAACTCGCCGGCCTTAAAGAAGATTCCCAAGAGGTGATCGAGCGCCTCCAAAAAGAGCTGTCCAGGACAAAAGACGAGACAGGCTTCCAAGAGCCGGCACAAGGGTCCCTTGCGCTTAACCCTGTTAGTAAATCGGCCGCAGCCACTGCCGCTTTGCCGTCACCTGATAACGCCCCCCTTCAGTGGGACGATTACTACGGCGTGATCCGCGAAATGATTTTAAATAATTTTAAGAAATCCGATTTTCTTGCCTACCAAAATCACGAGGATTATGTCAGGATCGAATTTGAGCTGTTCTCCAACGGTTCATTAAAAGAGAAGCCGCAATTT
>MHGQ01000070.1:0-6753 GCA_001805645.1 Omnitrophica WOR_2 bacterium RIFCSPHIGHO2_02_FULL_50_17
AACAGGAGAACGAAAATGAAAAGAATATTTTTTGCGTTTTTTTTAACGATGAGTTTGGTCGTTTGTTCCAAATCGGGTCTGGCCGCTGACCTCATCAAGGTCGACGGTTCCAGCACGGTGTTCCCCATTACGGAGGCGGTTGCCGAGGAATTCGGCAAGCAGGGGAAAGGCAGGGTCATTGTCGGCATTTCCGGAACGGGCGGCGGGTTCAAGCGGTTCTGCCGCGGGGAGACGGACATCAGCGATGCTTCCCGGCCCATTAAGCAAAAGGAAATTGATGCCTGCCGCGAGGGAGGGGTCCAATACATCGAGTTGAAAGTCGCTTTTGACGGGCTGGCCGTGGTCGTCAACCCGCAGAACACCTGGGTGGATTATCTGACCGTGGAAGAATTGAAGAAAATCTGGGAACCCGGCGCTCAAAATGTTATTATGAAATGGAGTCAGGTCCGCGGAGGTTTTCCCGCTGGAGATCTTCAGCTTTTCGGGCCAGGTACGGATTCAGGGACGTTTGATTATTTTACAGAGGTGATCAACGGCAAATCCGGCAGCAGCCGCGGCGATTTTACCGCGAGCGAGGACGACAATGTTTTGGTCGAAGGTGTCGCCTCCAGCGAAGGGGGTCTGGGATATTTCGGATTGGCCTATTATGAGGAAAACGCGGGCAAGCTGAAGATTGTCCCGGTCAAAGCCGCCGGCAGCGTGCAGGCGGTGGCGCCTTCTAAAGAAACCGTACTGGAGGGAAGTTATACGCCGCTTTCCAGGCCGCTCTTTATCTATGTCAGCAAAAATTCACTCAAAACAAAACCCGCCGTTAAAAGTTTTGTTCAGTATTACCTTCAGAACGCGGCGGTGTTGTGCGAGGAAGTCGGTTATGTCCCGCTGCCTCAAAGCGAATATGAGGCCGGCCTAAGCAAGATTTGACAGTCTATGTTGAAGAGAAATAGGATCGTCAAGTTCAAAGAAATGCTGATCGAGAAGCTGCTTCTGTGCTGCAGCCTTTTGTCCGTGTTTACGACGGCGGCCATTATTTATGTCCTGCTTTCGGAATCGGTCGGATTCTTCAAGGAAGTCAGGATCATTGATTTTTTGACCGACACCCAATGGACGCCGTTATTTACCAACAAGCATTTCGGGATTCTGCCGTTGTTGTGCGGGACATTGTTGACGACCCTGATTGCCATTGGCGTGGCTGTGCCCGTGGGTTTGATCAGCGCCATTTATTTGAGCGAGTATGCCACCGTCAAAATGCGTCATATCACCAAACCTCTTCTGGAAATTTTAGCCGCTGTCCCGACGGTTGTGTACGGATATTTCGCGCTGTTATTCGTTACCCCTTTGCTAAAGAAATTTATTCCGGGCTTGTCCGGATTCAATGCCCTGTCCGCCGGGCTGGTCATGGGGATCATGATCATTCCGCTGGTGTCCTCGTTGAGTGAAGACGCGATGCACGCGGTTCCGATGGGACTGCGCGAAGGCGCCTACGCCTTGGGATCGCATAAAATCCAGGTCGCCTTCAAAATCGTTTTCCCGGCGGCCCTTTCAGGGATTACGGCGGCCGTCATTTTGGCCGTTTCGCGGGCGATCGGGGAGACCATGATTGTCGCCATTGCCGCCGGTCAGCAGCCTAAATTTACCTTGAATCCTCTGGTTCCCATCGAGACGATCACGGCGTATATTGTTCAAATCAGTCTTGGGGACACGCCGCACGGGACGCTGGAGTATCAGACGATCTTTGTCTGCGGGACGACGCTTTTCATCCTCACCTTTGCTTTGAACGTCATCAGCTTCAAATTGAAGCGGCGCTTCCAGGAGATTTATGAGTAAACGCAAACTGGATAAAAGAATGGATTCCGTTTTCAAAGCCGTCGGCCTGGCGGTAACCCTTTTCGGTCTCTTGGTCCTTGCGGCGCTCCTCATCGATGTTGTGATGGACGGTTATCAACGGATCAGTTGGGATTTTTTTACCAGTTATCCTTCCCGCAAGCCGGAACAGGCCGGCATTTTGTCCGCCTGGGTGGGCACGCTTTGGATTATGCTGACAACGGCTCTTCTGGCCATTCCCTTAGGCGTGGGTTCGGGCATTTATCTGGAGGAATACGCCCGGCGCAATAAATTGACGGACTTTATCGAAATCAATATCGCCAACTTGGCCGGAGTCCCGTCGGTCATCTACGGCATTTTGGGATTGGGGCTGTTTATTCGGCTGATGCATCTGGACCGAAGCGTTCTGGCGGGCGGGCTCATCTTGGCCTTGCTCATTCTGCCGGTCATCATTCTCACCACGCGGGAAGCCCTGCGCGCGGTTCCCTCGTCGATCCGCGAGGCGTCCTACGCATTAGGCGCCACCCAATGGCAGACGATCCGCCACCAGGTCCTCCCGGCGGGTTTTGGAAACATTTTGACGGGGATTATCCTGGCGATGTCGCGGGCGATCGGGGAAACGGCGCCTTTGATTACCATCGGGGCGCTGACGTATATTCCGTTTCTGCCGGCGAATCCTGTTGCGTTTTCGCCGGAATCGCCGTATATTCATCTGAGCGCGCAGGGATTTCTTGATCCCTTTACGGTGCTGCCGATCCAGATTTTCAACTGGGTGTCTCGTCCGCAAAAAGGCTTCTTAACGGATGCCGCCGCAGGGATCATTGTCTTGTTGACCATCACCCTCTTGATGAACGGAGCGGCAATCTTTTTACGTTATAAAAACCAGAAAAGGTGGTAGTCGATGGACAGGGATGTCATTATACAAATTGAGAAGGCCGATTCGTTTTATGGTACGAAACAAATTCTTAAAAATATTACGTTGAATATCTACGCTAAGGCCGTCACCTCCCTGATGGGCCCCTCCGGATGCGGAAAAAGCACGCTTATCCGGTGCCTGAACCGCATGAATGATCTGGTTCCCCGTTTCCGCTTGGAAGGGAAGATTTTATATAAGGGGCTTGATCTTTATTCCAGGGATGTCGATATTACGGATCTGCGGCGGGAGATCGGGATGGTTTTTCAGAAGCCCAATCCTTTCCCCAAAAGCATCTATGAAAACGTCGCTTACGGGATCCGGATCCAGGGCGTCACCAACGGAGAGTTTATTGACGGCATTGTCGAGGAGAGTTTGAAAAAAGCGGCCCTGTGGGAGGAAGTCAAGGACAGGCTTCACGAATCAGCCCTTTCGCTTTCCGGAGGCCAGCAGCAGAGGATCTGCATCGCCCGGGCGCTGGCGGTCAAGCCGCAGGTCATCCTCTTTGACGAGCCGTGTTCCGCGCTCGATCCGATGGCAACCGCCAAGATTGAAGAACTCATCACGGAACTGAAGAAAAATTACACCATTATCGTGGTAACGCACAATACGGCGCAGGCGGCCAGGGTATCGGATTTTACCGCTTTTTTGTATCTGGGGGATTTGATTGAGGTCGGTCCGACGGGAAAAATATTCACGGTTCCTCAGGATAAAAGGACAGAGGAATACTTAACGGGGAAGTTCGGCTAATTCCGGCTATGGGCCGCACCGGGAGCGGCGGGAGGGAAAAATATGCTTACAGAAAAAATGTCGGAACTCAAACATCGAATCATCGAATATGCGACGTTGGTTGAGACCATGATTCATAAAAGCATCAAGGGCCTTCTGGAGAAAGACGAGCCGCTTCTCCATGAGGTGATTGATAAAGACGAGCCGCTGGTCAATACGTATGATCGGGAGATTGATGAGACATGCACAATTCTCATCGCCCAATTCGAGCCGATGGCCAAAGACCTGCGCACGGTTGTCATGATCTTGAAGATGAACAAGGACTTGGAGCGTATGGCCGATCACGCCGTCAATATCTCCGAAAGCAGTCTGTTTCTTATTGCCCGGCCGTCTCTTGTTGCCGTCAATGATATCCGCGAGATGGCCAAGACCTCCTCATCGATGCTCAAGGACGGCATTGATGCCTTTGTTAATGAAAATGTTGCGCTGGCCCATTCTGTCTGCGAGCGTGATGAGGTCGTTGACAAACTCGGCGACAAGATTCTTCAAGAAACGACCAATTTCATCCGCGGGGGGCATGACGGCGTCAAGCGCGCGCTTCATCTGATGCGGATTGCCCATAACCTCGAGCGTATCGCGGATATCTCCACAAATATCTGCGAGGAAGTCATTTATATCGTGGAAGGCAAGGACATCAAGCATCATAAAGAAGATTTTTAATGGCTGGATTCGGGCACCGGCGCTTGAATCCTTTTTGATGGTCATGGAATATGCGTCATGAGGTTATGCCGATGGAAGAAATCAGTGTTATTATGCTTCTATTTCTGGCCGGCTGCACGTCGGTGATGAGGGCAGAGAGTCAATCCGTTTTAACCCGTTACAAGACGGTTGTCTTCGATGACGGCATCAGCTTAGAAGAAGCCAAACTGATCGCCCAAAGGGAATTGATCCGGCAGAATGAAGCGGCCATCTATGATCTTCCCCGCCCGCAGGCCGCCGCCGACATGGTTGACCTGCCGCGTTATCAGGATCATTGGTTTGTCTTCTTTGATGAAAGAAGCATTGTGAATATCAAATATATTTTTATGGTCGTTATCCATAAAAAAACCGGGAGCATTCAATTCGCGCAAGATTATGCCGAAGAGAAGCGGTGGGTTTTGGAGGCCGCGATGCTGAGGTGATTCCGGAAAAACGCAATGCCCAAAATTCAAACTTTCCTTCCTCAAAAGATCGCTTTTCTCCTCGGGTTCACCTCCATCATCGGCCAGGTTCTTTTGCTTCGCGAGTTGATCACGGTTTTTTACGGCAATGAGACCGCGTACGCCATTATCCTGGCCAGCTGGCTGTTTTGGATTGCCGCAGGAAGCTATGCAATAAACCTTCTGGCTTGGAGGATCAAAAATTCTCTTTCCTGGATAGGGGCGATTCAATGGGGCATATATTTTATCCTGCCTCTTACAATTATCCTAACGCGTCATATTAAAGAGTTTATGCATGTTCAGACCGGCGAGATTATCGGGATTATCCCGATGTGCATCGCTTCCTATCTTCTGTTGGCGCCGTTAACGTTGTGTCTCGGTGCGCTCTTCACTCTTATTTGTCTTTGTTCGGATAGGGAGGGCAAGGTTTGCAATCCACGGGAGTCGACGGAGGTTATAGGAAACATTTATCTTTGGGAGTCGGTCGGCGCAACCCTGGGCGGGCTGCTTTTCAGTTTTATCCTCATTCATATCTTGCCGGCGATGCACATCGCCTTTGGGGCGGGGGCAGTCAACATTGGGGCGGGATTGTTTTTGTGTAAAGAGAGAAGCCTTTCCAAGAGGCGGCTGGTCCCGTCGATGGCGGGGCTGGGCGTCTTGCTTTTGACGATAGCGGCGTTTCTCACAGGGTTTATCACCGAAGTGGATCATTGGAGCCGGCATATTCAGTGGAAGGGTTTTAAGGTTATTGCCGTTACGGACTCCGTCTACGGTAATATCGCCATGACCCGGCTGGGACAGGAATACAGCCTTTATGAAAACGGCCTGCTTTCTTATACGACACAAGACAGCCTCACCAGCGAAGAGAGCGTCCATTTCCCCCTGCTGGAGCATCCTTCGCCTCGTCATGTCCTGTTGGTCGGCAACGGAATGGCCGGGGCACTGCAGGAGATATTAAAATATCCTTCGGCGAGAGGGGTGGATTATGTGGAATTAGACCCCAAGGTGATTGAGGTCTCAAAGGCCTATTTACCCAAGGAATATCTTCTGCCCTTGGAGGATGACCGTGTGCGCGTTATTTATAGCGATGCGCGCTGGCTGGTCAAGAAGATCTCTTGGGAGAAGAAAGAACGTGCCCTCTACGACGTGGTCATTATCAATCTCTCCGATCCCTACACGGCCCTGATTAACCGGTATTACACCCTTGAGTTTTTTAAAGAGGTGAACGCCATTTTAAATGCCGGCGGGATTCTTTCTTTAAGCGTGTCCTCCTCGGAGAATTATCTGAATGAGGAGGCGCGGGCGTTCCTGCGCTCTGTTCACACAACGCTTAAAGAGGTCTTCCCCGATGTCAAGTCCATCCCCGGCGACACCAATATTTTCTTGGCCTGTAACAGGGGGGGTGTTTTAACACAGGATCCTCAAACCCTTCTTAAGCGCCTGAAAGAGCGGCAATTAGAGACAAAGTATATCCGCGAGTATTATCTGCCGTTTAAATTAAGCGCCGACAGGATATTTTATATTGAAGAGGCCCTGCGTCAAGGAGGGATTCTGAACAGGGACACGCAGCCTATCGCGTATCTTTACGACATTGTCCTCTGGTCCACGCATTTTAATTCCGCCTTCAAGAATCTTGTCATGAAAATCCAGGGTGTCACCTTGTATCATCTCCTGTTTCTTCCTGCCTCGATTTTAGGGATCGGCTTAGTGTTAAGGAGATTCTCATCGACCTCGCCGGTGACCCTGTCGATTATGACGACGGGCTTCTCGGAGATTATCTTTCAGTTGATTGTTATCCTGGCCTTTCAGACCCTTTACGGCTATGCCTATTATAAAATCGGTTTGATTATCGCCTCTTTCATGGGGGGGCTTGTGGGGGGGAGTCTGGTGGCCCAAAGAATCATTGCCGGAAGATCGCAGGATATCCCCCGGATTTATAAGGCGGCGCAGGCGGGGATTTGTCTTTATCCTTTGCTGCTGCCTTTGGTCTTTGTTCTTTTTCGTGACGCGGCCGTCCTGCAGCGATTTGCCGGTGCGTTTGCCAGCGTCTTTGCGTGCCTTCCGGTCATAGCGGGCTTTATCGGCGGACTT
>MHGQ01000070.1:6778-33207 GCA_001805645.1 Omnitrophica WOR_2 bacterium RIFCSPHIGHO2_02_FULL_50_17
TTTATACGCTTCGTTCTCAGGAAGAGGGGAGTAAATTGATAGCGGCCCAGTCGGCCGGGTTTCTTTATGCGGTGGATGTCCTTGGCGCCACCATCGGCGCTCTTTTGACCGGGACGCTTCTGATCCCGCTTTTGGGGATCCCGGCCGTGGCAGTTTTATGCGCGGTGCTAAACGGAGTTGTCTGGATTCTTCTCTACCCTGCTAAGTTGTCGCCGGATGTGTAATGTTTGGCTTCCTTGAGGTGGGCGCCGCGGTCTTTGTCCGGATTTGGGGCGAGGCCGAACATGCGCTGGAGACGGAAAAGAACCGTTCCCGCCAGGAAACTGCCGGCACCTTTCAGGAAATTCCGTCGGTTTATTGTTGCCTTCCTCATATGGATGTCCTCCCTAATCAACTAATTTCTATTCTCTATCCTCGATTTTCAATCTTCCAAATTCCAGGAATCTTTGTCTGGCAGAATTTGCATCTGCCGTCCACAATATTATTTTCCAGGATGCTGTAGCCGATGCGCCGGATAAGGAGTTTTTTGTCCGTCGGGCAGAAGGTGTTGTTGCCGTCATGGCCCGGGACATTGCCCACGTAAGTGTAATGAATGCCTTCCTGACGGGCGATCTCCCAGGCCATGGTCAATGTCCCGATCGGTGTGGGCGGCAGGTTTTTGAGCTGATGCTGGGGCCAGAAACGCGAGAAGTGAAGCGGCACATCCGGCCCCAGGTTGTTGACGACCCAGCGGCAGAGTTTTCGGATGTCCTCTTCCTTGTCGTTCCAGGTGGGCACAACCAGATTGGTCAATTCCACCCACACGCCCTGTTTTCTCATGGTGATGTTACAGTCCAGAACCGGCTGCAGCTCGGCCGAACACATTTTTTGATAATACTCTTCCGTGATGCCTTTCAGGTCCACATTGGCGGCATCGATGTAAGGGCAGAGCTCCAGGAGCGGCTTTTGTTCAATGTAGCCGGCCGTGATCATCAAGTTGAGGAGCTTATGCTGTTTGGCCAGTTTGGCGGTATCGAGCATATATTCGTAAAAGATGATGGGGTCCGAATATGTATAGGCGATGCTCTGACAGCGGTTTTTAATGGCCTGCTCCACGACCCTCTCCGGCGGGAGGTCATAATTTTCCGTTTCCTCCGGGGCGCGCTGGGATATCTGCCAGTTCTGGCAGAATTTGCAGTGGAGGTTGCATCCGGCTGTGGCAATCGAGAATGATCCCGTGGCCGGCAGGACGTGAAACAAAGGTTTCTTCTCAATGGGGTCGATATGGACCGAACAGGGTTTGCCGTAGACAAGGGTTTGCAATTTGCCGTCGAGGTTAAGGCGCACGCGGCAGTCCCCGCGCTCCCCCTCTCTCAGGCGGCATTTGCGTTTACATAATTGGCATTCGACAACCTTTGCCATTAAGGCAGCTCCTTCCAGTGCATCCCTTCCTGAGGAGCTAATCCAGCTTGACGAATTTCTTTCTTAACCTTTTCGACATCAATCATAATCTTGGCGCTTGGCGGCCTCAGGACAGAAAGCGTGTTTTCATAAATCACGCCCATCACAATTACGGTTGCAACTCCTATTAATATTATAATATATTTTTCACTCTTTTTCATGCGCAAAACCCCGCAGGCTTAGACTTTGCTTGGGACACTTTTGAACGCATTTCCCGCATAAGATGCATTCCGGATAATCAATGACAGGTAACTTTTCCTCATTCATGCGGATAGCCTGCGTCGGGCAGATCCGCTCGCAGATATCGCAATGGATGCAATTTTTGCCTAATTTGATTTTGAAAGGACTCATTCGCGCCATAAGCCCCAGGCAGGCCCCGACGGGACAAAGGTATTTGCACCAGAACCGGAAATAGAAAATGGCGGCAAAAAGCATCAAAATAAGAAGCGTCCATCCAAGCCGGGTCGCCTTCTGCGTAAAAAGGGTCAGGAAAGGTTCGATGCTGGCGGCACTGGCATTGCCGAGAAGGACGCTGACAATAAGGGCGCTTAAAAGGACAAGGTATTTGAGATGGCGTGCCCGGCGGTCCAGCTTTTCAGCCAGCTCGATTTTCTTGAGCCCCCTTTTTTTGGATTTATGGAAGATATTGTAAATAACTTCCTCGACGCCGGCAAAGGGGCATAAACTGCCGCAAAAAACCATCCCCCAAATAAGTGTTGTAAAAAGAGTAAGACCGATAAGCGCATACCATAAAGGACTCTGGATAAAGGCAGGAAATTTTCCGAGACAGATATTGGCGATGTGGACGACAGAGACCATGGTGCTTTTGATGATGCCGAAGTAAAGGAATCCCCCTGCGAGGGCCGTCCAGCGGATGATGGTGTTGTGCGACACAACGCCAAGGACGGCAATCCCAAAGAGGATCAAGGGAATAATGATTTGTTCAATGGGTGAGGGCTTTTCTTCGAGGAGGAGGACGGAAGTCTCCAGCCCAAGGACTTGATGCCCGGCGAGTTTAAGGCCCTTTTCGACGGCACGGGTCATGGCTTCACTGCTGATGGTCGCCCGGCTGATGCCGTCAATATCCCTCCCTAAGACAAAGGAATCCTTGACGCCGCGCGATCGGAATTGGTCCAGGAATGTATCCAGATCAAAGACATAGGAAGGGGTTTCGGAATGGGAGATGACGTGAATTTTGGTGATGGAACCCTTCCTGTCCATCCCGACCATCATCTTGATGGGGCCGGCATAACCGCGGATTTCCGGGGCGAGGTCGGTTGTGACAAAGGCAAGACCAAGGAGATCTTTCTCTGTATTGGCGGATGTCTGATAACCTTTGTAATGAGGAGGATTGCCGCCTTTTTCTGAGAAATTCTGCGCATCCGGGAGGACAGCTTTAATGGCCTGCGTTTCTCTTTGAACGTCTTTGGCCTTTGAACGGAGTTCACGCAGGACATGAAAGCATGCGCCGGCGGTGAATGTCATCAAGAATATCAAAGATATCAGCCGGTAATTTTTCATGAGTTTAGGACTCGTTGAATGTTTTTTAATGCGGGATGGAATTTAAGAGCGTCGTTATAAAAAGCATGCCTGTTAAGCCCAGCATCACTCCCCAGGCGGTTAAGCTTTTTCCCCCCTCCTGGAGGGCATCGGGAATCAATTCGGAAATTGTGAGATAAATCATGGCCCCGCCGGCGAAACCCAGTCCGATGGGAAGAAGCGGCTCGAAAAACCACGCCAGCAATGCCGAGGGAACAGCCATCAAGGGCTGGGGGATGCTCGTTGCGATGGCAATCAAAGCGCAATTTCTCGTGGAGACGCCGTCGCTTTTCAGAGGCAGGGAAATGGCGATGCCTTCCGGGATATTGTGCACGCTGATGGCAATCGCCATGATGAGGCCGAAATGGAAATTGCCGGTGGCAAAGGCAACGCCGATGGCAATCCCTTCAGGGATGGAGTGGATGAACATCGCGGTCAAGATGAGCAGGCCCCGCCTTGTGATGCCCCGCTGAAGGTAATAGGTGTAAGCGTTCAGTTTTGAAAAATTTTTTTCCGTGCAGCGGAGAAAGCCAGCCCCTAATAAAAGGCCGGCGATGACAATATAGGGAGCTAAGGGAAATCTTGTCTGCAGGGCGATGCCTTCCTGGGCCAGGGAGAAGACGGAGGCCGAGATCATCATCCCTGCCGCGATGGCGCAAGAGAAGGCGCGGACTAAATTGGAAGAGGTCTTAAGAAAATGGACAGGGACGGCCCCCAGTCCTGTGGCCAGGGCGCTTAAAATACCCGTCAGGGTTGTCCAGTAAATCAGATCTGCCTGATTCATCGATGGGCTTTAAGGTTAGCGTATGACCTTAAAAAAGGATGACTTGCGTTATGGAAAATAATTGAATATACTAATATTATCATATTCGGAGAAATTTCTCACTAATAAATTTCCATGAGTTATTATGAATACGATGACGCAGAAACAATTTAAGTATATTTATGGGCCGGTGCATTCCTGGCGGCTGGGGATGTCTTTGGGGATTGACCCCTTGTCGCAGAAAGGCAAGGTCTGCAACTTTGACTGCCTCTATTGCCAGCTGGGGCGTACGGCTCGATTTTCTGCACAGCGTCAGGCCTTTGTCCCCACGCAGGCAGTCCTAGAGGAAATCCAGTCTTTGCCTCCCCTTCCCATTGATTATTATACTTTTTCCGGCAGGGGGGAGCCTACCCTTGCCCAGAATCTAGGAGAGATGATTCAGACTGTACGCGCCCAGACCAAAGGCCGGATTGCCGTCATCACCAATGCGGCGCTTATCAACCAAAGGGAAGTGCGGGAAGATTTATCGTCGGCGGATTTTGTCTTGGCCAAGCTGGACGCCTGGGATCAAAGCTCTTTTACCGATGTGGACATCCCCGCCGAGGGAATCCGGTTGCGGGACATCGTGGAGGGGATCAAATCGTTTAAACGCCTATTTACAGGCAGGCTCGCCTTGCAGATTATGTTTATCGAGCAGAATAAGGCCCACGCCCGCGAGATTGCCCAGATCGCCCGGGAGATCAATCCCGACGAGATTCAGATCAATACGCCTCTACGCCCCAGTGCGGCGCGGCCGCTGGGGAAAGAGGATTTAACCTTGATTAAGGCATGCTTTGAGGGGCTGCCCGCCGTTTCTGTCTATGAGGCGGAAAGAAAAATGGTCGAGCCCTGGGACGCAAGACAGACCCTTCGCCGGCACGGTAATTCTAGAAAAAGAGGCTAAGACGTATCGATACCCATTTTAGGGAATGTGTCCAAAGAACCCAAGAACAGAGGCCTTAAAAAATAGTCAGCGCGAGACGACCAAGAGAGCCGCGCCGCGATTGAAGTCTTTGTCGATTGCTGTCGAACAGACCGCCGATAATATCGTGATTACGGACAGAAGCGGTATTATCGAATACGTAAATCCCGCCTTTGAACAAACCACGGGGTATCTCCGTCAAGAGGTCCTCGGGAAAACGCCCGCCCTTCTGAAATCAGGGAAACACAAAGAGTCCTTTTATCAAGAGCTATGGGCAACGATTCTTGAAGGGAAAACCTTCCGCGGCGCGATTATCAACAAGAAGAAAAACGGCGAATTGTATTGTGCCGACCAGACGATCACCCCTCTTAAAGATGCGGCCGGTGAGATTACGCATTTCGTCTCTGTCTGGAAGGACATCACCGAGCGCATGCATCACCGCGAGGAGCTGGAGGTTTTAAACAGGAGTCTGGAGTTTGAAAAGCATAAATTTGAGCAGATTATCAATGTCGATGAGAAAATCGGCACGTTTACCGACTTGAATAAATTAATCGATTTTATTATTAAGGGAATTGTGAGCATTCTCGAGGTCGAGCGGTGTTCTTTGATGCTGCTGGATGAGACGACCGGCGGGTTGTGCATTAAGGGGGCTGTCGGGCTGGATCATAAGATCATGCGCGAGAGTAAAGTCAGCCTGGGGGAGGGAATCGCCGGTTTGGTCGCCAAGGAAAGAAAGCCCCTCTTGGTTAAGGTCATTGATACGGATGGGCGGGTGGGGCGGGAAAATCTTCCTTCTTATAGAACCAAGTCTTTTTTAAGTGTTCCTATTTTATTGGACCAGAAACTGTTGGGGGTGGTGAATGTCACCGATAAAAAAACGCACGAGGCGGATGTGTTTACCGATCTGGACTTAAGGATTCTCCTGGCGATTGTGCGTCAGTCAGCCGTGGCTATTGAAAATACGGAGCTCTATAAAGAATTAAAATATCTTACCGTAACAGATCCCCTGACCCATTTATATAATTACCGGCATTTTCTGAAAACCCTGGATTATGAAATTAAACGTTTCCGGTGTTTTCACCGCCCCTTGACCCTTTTGATTATGGATATTGATGATTTTAGAGAGTATAACGAAAATTTTGGTATCCCTGAAGGGGACAGCCTTCTTCAAAAAGTGGGAGAGATTTTGAACGCGAATCTTCGAGAGGCAGATATTATCTGCCGCTATGCCAGCGATGAGTTTGTCGTGATTCTCCCTGAGGCAGGGATTCTTGAGGCTAAGGCCGTTGCCGAAAAAATTAGAATGTTAGTCGCCGATTTAAGTCTCAAGAAAAAAATGACATTAAGCCTGGGTGTTGTCAACTGTGTCGAGAACATGGACCGCCATGACCTCATCTTGAAGGCCGATACGGCTCTCTCCGAGGCCAAGAAGCTCGGTAAAAACCGGGTTTATTGCCGTGACAAGTGAAAGACCTCCTATGCCCTCTTTCCCCGAAGACAAAAAACCGTTTGCTGAAGATATTCCTAAAGAGTTTCAATCCCTTTCCAAAGAGCTCGAGGACATTAAATTTGTTTTGAATAACTCCGTCATTATGGCCGTTACCGACAGTGAGGGGAAGATTACCTATGTCAACGATAAGTTCTGTGAGATTTCAAAATTTGCCGGGGACGAACTTGTCGGCCAGGACTATCGCTTAATCAATTCCCAGTATCATTCGGAATTTTTCATGGAGGATTTGTGGCAGGCCATTAGGAATGGCCAGATTTGGCAGGGAGAAATTCGTAACAGGGCTAAAGACGGGACGTTTTTCTGGGTCGATACGACCATTGTGCCTTTCTTAGACGACAACGGCAAGCCCCGTCAATATGTGGCCATTCATCATGACATCACCCAGCGCAAGCAGATGGAGGAGGCCATCCAGGCCCTGCCCCAGCAGATTATCCAGGCCCAGGAGGAAGAACATAAGCGGATTTCCCGGGAGATTCACGATGACCTGGGGCAGTCCTTGGTGACACTCAAAATGCTTATTCAGTCTTATCGGGCCGGATTCAGCTTACGGAAGGATCAAAAACAGGAGAGGTCTTTTAAAAAGATCATCCACTGCCTCGATGCGATTATCGAAAAGACAAGGGGTCTTGCCGCAGGGCTGCGGCCATCCTCTCTGGAAGTGTTGGGTCCGACGGCGGCCATTAGACAATTGATAAATGAATTCCGCTGCCAAAAGAACCTGCGCCTGCGTTTTAGCTGCAGCCTGCTGGATGATCTTCTTTTTGAAGGAGAGGTGATTAACCTTTACCGCATCATTCAGGAAGCCTTAACTAATATTGTCCGCCATGCGCGGGCGACCGAGGTCTACATCCGCATTCAGAATGTAAAGAACAGGGTTAAAATTATTATTACGGACAACGGCCGCGGGTTTCGGATAAGTCATAGAATGGGTGAGTTGCCGGCGGGACTGGGATTTTCTACCATGCGGGAGCGTGCGCGGTTGTTGGAAGGGACGCTTGAGATCCGCTCCGGCCCGCGTGAGGGGACCCGGATTGTCGTTGATATCCCTGTCCGCGCCAGGTCTTCCTCCGCTTTATTGACAAAGCATTAGGTTGCCAGGATACTTTCTTGCGTAATAATACGTAGAGTCTTTGGTATAACCGCGTATTGAATTCTTCCGCCTATTGTTTTATAGTGTCTATAGGAAAGGAGAGAAAGATATCCCTGAAAGGTAAAGGACGTGGCTAAGATATTAATTGTTGATGACAATGATGATTTTCGAGAAGTGGTGCGGCAGTATCTAGAGATGCAGGACAGGGAGCTGGAGATCCATGAAGCCGATTCCGGGGAGTTGGGGTTAGCATCTGCCTTCCATGAACGGCCGGATGTCGTTGTAATGGATCTGCGGCTCCCTCAAATGAACGGCATTGATGCTGCTGAGCGGATCAAGGAAAATGACCCCGCCTGTGATATTATTCTTCTTACAATGTTTGAGACGGAGGAATTTAAGAGGGGCACTCCCAAGGGTGCCATTAGTGTTTTTATAGGGAAAAGTGATATATACGATCGATTAATGCCGGCGATCAGGCGTTGTCTGAAGGGAAAAAGAAAGCCCGTCTTAAATCCTGGGTAGGTCGAGTGCAGGAGGCCGAAGATTCCGGAAGGAAAGGTCATGCCGAAGGTGACTGCTAAAACAGAAGAAATCAATTTAATGTATCCGGAGTCTCAGTATATGCACCGGCGCCTGATTGAGACGGTGCAGAGCGGTATTTATTTGACGGAAGGACGCGGGAGGCTCACGTATGTGAATCATGCTTTCGTGGAGATGCTCGGATATAATATCAAAGACGATGTGTTGGGCCGGAACTTTGCCGATGAGTTGTTCACGCAGGCGCAGGAAAAGCAGGTGTTTTTAGAGAGGATGCAGGAGGTCGGTTTTGTCCGCGAGTTTGAGGTGCACCGTGTTAAGAAAGACGGGACAGCGAGCGTCCTGTCGATAACGAGCAATAATATTTACAATGACAAAGGAGAGGTCATCGGCTGCGAAGGGGTGGTCAGCGATGTGACGCGAAAGAAGGCATTGGAGGAAGAGCTGGTTACCGAGAAACGAAAGCTGGAGCAGATTCTGGATTTTGATGAAAAGATCGGAACCATCCGCGCATACGATTCGCTGGTCAATTTTATTGTCGAAAAGACAGCGGTCCTCCTGGAGTCCAAGAAGTGTTCGTTGATGCTTTGGGATGAAGAGGCCCAGGAGCTTTTTATCCAGGGGGCCAGGGGGCTGGAGGAAGGCGTCATCAAAGGCTGCCGGATGAAACTGGGCGAGGCTGTTGCCGGTGTGGTCGCCCAATCCAGGATGCCGATGCTTGTGAAGAATATCGAGTATGATGAGCGTTTTAAGAGATCCAGCAGACTTTATTATTCAAGCCGTTCGTTTATGAGCGTTCCTATTATCCTGGAAGAAAAATTTATGGGGGTTATCAACGCAACGGACAAGGAACGCCCGGGAAGTTTTAATGAAGTCGATTTGAGGATCCTGGGGGCGATTGCGCGGGAGGTGGCGATTGCGCTGGAAAACGTCAGGCTTTATAAAGAACTGAATTTTCTGACCGTTACGGATCCGTTGACCCTTATCTACAATTATCGTCAATTCTCCAGGAGTCTGAACTATGAAATCAAACGGCGCAAGCGCGTGGCTGGGCATCTGGGTTTGATCATCATGGACATCGATGATTTCAAGCCGTACAACGATACCTTCGGCCATCTGGAAGGGGATGACTTGCTTAAAGGTATCGGGAGAATCCTGAAGGCGCAATTGCGCGAGACCGATATCATCTGCCGCTACGGCGGCGATGAATTTGCCATTATCCTGCCGGATATTACTGTTGAGGGGGCATGCATTGCCGCTGAAAAGATACGGCAAGCCGTTGAGAATACATCGTTTAAGATGAAGGTAACGGTAAGCCTGGGGATAGCCGGTTATGAATCTCATTTAAACCAGTATGATTTCATCCTCAAGGCGGACCGGGCCCTCTACAAGGCAAAGCGCGAAGGCAAGAACAGGGTCTCTTGCGAGGCCGAATAGATTATCCCTTCCCAATTTTTCTTTTCCCACTCTCCTATCTCCTGAAGTAAACGATTGACAAGCCGCAGCGTTTCCACTATCTTACTGGTTATGAAACGGTCTTCTGCCGAACATCCGCTGGATGCTTTATTGCGCCAGCGGATCCTGATTCTCGACGGGGCCATGGGCACCATGATCCAGCGTTACAAGCTGGATGAAAACGGATACCGCGGCTCGTCTTTTAAGAGTCACCCCACCGATGTCAAAGGCAATAACGATCTCTTGTCTCTCACCCAGCCGCAGATCATTGAAGAGATTCATTCCGCTTATCTGGAGGCCGGAGCCGATCTCATTGAAACCAATAGCTTTAACGCCAATGCCATCAGCCAGGCCGATTATCAATTGCAGGACCAGGCGTATGCGTTGAATGTGGCCGCGGCCCGGATTGCCCGCAAGACAGCCGACGCGTTCACAAAGGAGACACCGGCAAAGCCGCGTTTTGTGGCCGGCTCTATAGGCCCTACCAACCGCACGGCGTCTATATCGCCGGATGTTCATCGCCCCGGCTTGAGACTGATCACTTTTGACCAGTTGGCGCTGGCTTATAGCGAGCAGATTCGCGGCCTTATCGACGGCGGGGTTGATGTGCTGCTGATGGAGACGGTCTTTGATACATTGAACTGCAAGGCCGCCATTTTTGCCGCCGAGTCCATTTTTGAAAAAATGGGCAGGAGGCTTCCTGTGATGATTTCAGGGACTGTAACCGATAAAAGCGGCCGCCTCCTTTCCGGCCAGACCGTTGAGGCCTTTTGGATATCGGTCATGCACGGCCAGCCATTAAGTGTCGGACTCAACTGCGCCCTCGGCGCCAAGGATATGCGTCCCTCCCTTGAAGACCTCTCGCGCATGGCCTCTTGTTATATCATCTGCTATCCCAACGCGGGACTGCCGAATCAGTTCGGCGAGTATGATCAAAGCCCTTGCGAGATGGCCGGCATTCTAGGAGAGTTTGCCCAAAGCGGATTGGTGAACATTGTGGGGGGCTGCTGCGGAACGACCCCTGAGCATATCCGGGCCATCGCCCAGGCGGTTGCCGGCAGTGCGCCCAGGGCGGTTGAGGGACAACCGGTGTATTCGGCCTTCAGCGGGTTAGAGCCTCTTTATATTCGGGAGGATTCAAACTTTGTCAATATCGGCGAACGCACCAATGTCACAGGCTCTAAGAAATTTGCCGGGCTTATTTTGAATGGCAATTACGAAGAGGCGGTGTCTGTGGCGCGCCAGCAGGTGGAGGCCGGGGCCCAGATGATCGATGTGAATATGGATGAGGCCATGCTCGATTCCCAGGAGGCCATGGTTGAATTCCTGAACCTGATTGCGACCGAGCCGGATATCACGAGAGTCCCTGTCATGATTGATTCTTCCCGCTGGGAGGTGATTGAGGCCGGCTTGAAATGTGTTCAGGGGAAAGCGGTGGTGAATTCCATCAGCCTCAAAGAGGGCGAGGAGGTCTTTAAAGAGCGGGCCCGGAAAATCCGTCGCTACGGCGCCGCGGCTGTCGTGATGGCCTTTGACGAGCGGGGCCAGGCCGAAACCAGGGAGCGCAAGGTCGAAATCTGCGCCCGGGCCTACAGGATATTGACCGAAGAGACGGGATTCCCGCCGCAGGATATCATCTTTGATCCCAATATCCTGGCGGTTGCCACAGGCATTGAAGAACACAACAATTATGCCCAAGATTACATTGAGGCCACGCGGCTTATTAAAGAGAGGCTGCCCCACTGTCTGGTGAGCGGCGGTGTCAGCAACCTCTCTTTTTCCTTCCGGGGAAACAATGCGGTGCGCGAGGCCATGCATTCGGCCTTTTTGTATCATGCCGTTACCGCCGGCATGGACATGGGCATTGTTAACGCCGGAATGATAACCGTCTATGATGAGATTCCTAAGGAATTGCTGGTATTGGTCGAGGACGTCCTATTAAGCCGGCGGCCGGATGCGACGGAGCGTCTTGTCCATTACGCTGAAGAAGTTAAAGATACCGTCAAGAAAAAGGAAGCCGATCTCAAGTGGCGCAGGGAGACGGTGGAGGAAAGGCTTAGCCATGCCCTGATCAAAGGGATTGCCGAGTATATTGAAGAAGACGTCGAGGAGGCCAGGAAGAAATGCAAGCATCCCTTAGAGGTTATTGAGGGGCCTTTGATGGCGGGGATGAATGTCGTGGGGGATCTCTTCGGCGCCGGCAAGATGTTTCTCCCTCAGGTGGTCAAGAGCGCGCGCGTGATGAAGAAGGCCGTGGCCTATCTTACTCCTTTTATTGAGGCCGAGAAAAAGAAATCCGGCCGGGGGGCGCTGGCCAAGGTCCTGCTGGCGACTGTCAAAGGGGATGTGCATGATATCGGCAAGAATATCGTCGGTGTTATCTTGGGGTGTAATAATGTTGAGGTGATTGATCTGGGGGTGATGGTCCCTTGCGAGAAAATCCTGCAGACGGCCAGAGATAGCCGTGCGGATATCATCGGGTTAAGCGGCTTGATTACGCCGTCTTTGGAGGAGATGGTGCATGTGGCACAAGAGATGGAGCGCCGGGGGTTTGGCCTGCCGCTTTTAATCGGCGGGGCCACCACATCCGTCAATCATACGGCGGTTAAGATTGACCCCTTCTATAAGGGGGCGGCGGTTTATGTCAAGGACGCCTCGCGCGGGGTGGGCATTGTCAGTCGTTTGATGGATAGAAAATCAAGCGCCGGATTTGTCAAAGAAGTCAAAGAGGAATGCCGGCGGCTCCGCGAGGCTTATGAGCGCCAACAGCAGGGGAAGCGTTTTTTAACGCTGGAGGAGGCCCGTCGAAAGGGGATGGCCTGCGTGTGGACCGAGGTTCCCATTACCAAACCCTCATTTTTGGGCATTAAGGCCTTTAAAGAATTTGACTTGAGCGATATTCGGCGGCGCATAGACTGGTCGCCGTTTTTTCTGGTTTGGGAGTTAAAGGGGAAATATCCGAATATCCTCAAAGACCCCCAAATGGGCTTAGAGGCCTCAAGGCTCTTGGACGATGCCCAGGAGTTGTTGGATGAGATTGTGGCCCAAAGGCTCCTGAAAGCCAATGCGGCGGTGGGATTTTTCCCGGCCAATAGCGTCGGAGATGACATCGAGGTCTACACGGATGAGGGAAGAACGAACGTGCTGGCTGTTTTTCATATGCTGCGCCAGCAGGCCGAACACGTGAGCGAGGCGCCCTATTATGCCTTATCGGATTTTATTGCCCCGAAAAAGACGGGGATTAAGGATTATGCGGGATGTTTTGCCGTCACCGCCGGAATCGGCCTGGAGGACTTGGTGAGAAGATGCGGGGATGAGCATGATGATTACAAGGCGATCATGTTTAAAGCCCTGGCGGACCGCCTGGCCGAGGGGTTTGCCGAGAGGATGCATGAGCTTGTCCGTAAAGAGCTTTGGGGCTATGCCCGTGATGAAAACTTGGATAATGATGCCTTGATTCATTGTCAATACCGCGGCATCCGACCGGCTCCCGGGTATCCGGCGTGCCCGGATCATACGGAGAAAGAGACACTCTTCAGACTCTTGGAGGCAGAGAAGAATGCAGGGATTCGGCTGACGGAGCATTATGCCATGATCCCTCCGGCTTCGGTGAGCGGCCTTTATTTTGCCCATCCTCAGGCACGGTATTTTGCCGTTGGGAAGATTGCCAAAGATCAAGTGGAGGATTATGCCCGTCGTAAATGTATGAGTGTAGAAGAGGTCGAGAGGTGGTTGAGGTCTTATTTGGCGCAGTCTTAATTAGGTATGGAAATATCGCCGCGTTTGTAGTAGCATGAAATCTCTTATTAAAAATCGTGTTCCCTCCCCCTTTAAAATTGTGGGGAGGATTAAGGAGGGGGGAATCAAATGATTATTGACGTGTTTCACCCTTCCTTAATCCCTCCCATCAAGGGAGGGAAACCACGAACTTACCAACTTGAAATTCCAAAGAGCCGATTTGAAGTTATGTTTATTGAGAGGAAGCTCAATAAGGCCCAAGAGAGAGCGGGTGACCTATGACGCTGACAGGGGGTTTTTTAGATTATTTAATTGTGTTTTGGGCAGGGGTATTAGTGAGTTTCAGCCCCTGTGTTTATCCTGTCTTGCCGATGACCGCCAGCTTTGTGGCAGGGTTTAATGTGCATGGCACAAGGCTGATGGGATTGGTGGTTTCCCTCGTTTATGTCTTTGGGATAGCGATCACCTACAGCGCCATGGCGGTCTTTGCGGCTCTGACAGGAGGGATCTTCGGGCAGATGCAGAACAGCCCTGTTCTTTTTATCATTGTAGCCAATATTCTTATCTTCTTTGCCCTGGTCATGTCGGACCTGATGCCGTTACCGTCCTTCGGCGTCAAAGTCCACGACAAGATTGTCCACAAGAATCTCTGGACAGTGTTATTGTTCGGGATGGCTTCCGGGTTTGTGGTGGGCCCTTGCACGGCGCCTATTTTAGGGACACTGCTTTTGTATGTGGCCTCACGGCAGAATATTCCCCACGGCATCAGCTTAATGTTTGTATTTGCCTATGGCGTCGGGGCCTCGTTAATTCTGGTGGGGACCTTCAGCGGCCTTTTGGCGCGGCTGCCACAATCAGGGCTGTGGATGGTGAGGGTTAAACAATTCTGCGGTTTAATATTAATCGTCGCGGCCGAGTATTTCTTGGTCAAAGCAGGAGGGTTATTATTTTGAAAAACACGATACGCATCACACTCATTTTAGGTTTGTTGATTTTCACCTTTCGTCCGTCTTCAGCTATGGGGCAGTTTTTCTTTTTGCAGAACGAAAATGTCGGCAAGCCCGTCAAGGATTTTACGCTGAAAACAGTGGGAGGCAAGACGCTGAGCCTTTCTCAATTCCGTAAGGGCCAGAAGGCTATTATTTTTTTCTGGGCCACGTGGTGTCCGCACTGCCGCAGGGAGCTGGGAGGACTCAACAAGAATAAAGAGACCATCGCCCGGAAGGGAATCCAGATTGTCCTGGTTGACGTCGGTGAAGAGGCAGAGGACGTTCGTCATTATCTTCAGAGCAATAATATCGCCATGGATGTTTTTTTGGACAAGGACTCATCGGTATCCGAGTCTTACGGGATTGTCGGCGTGCCTACCTTCTATTTTGTGGATCAGGAAGGTGTTGTTCGCGATGTTCAGCATACCCTGCCGGAGAATTACGAGGAAATTGTATCGGCACCACTTAAATAGCTTTTAACACACCTACGAGGTGTGTTTTTGGAAAAGTTGGCACATGCGCACAGGAGTTTTTCTTTTCTTTTTTTTATTCTTTACCTGCACAATCGATGCCTTAAGCCACCGTTCCCGCAGCCTTGAATTTTATTATGACGTTCTGCTCAAAGGTATCCCATCGGATGCCCGTGAGGTTCAAGTCTGGATTCCCGTCCTCCCGGGGAATGACCATCAAGTCATTGAGGAATTTAGCGTCGAATCGGCGCAGAGCTATCGGATTACCGAGGATAAAATTTATAGAAACAAAATTCTGAACGTCTCTCTCAAGCCCCCTTGGGAGGATTCGACGTTTACTCTGAGTGTCCATTACCGGCTTACACGGTTCGAATATGCCAATGGGCCGGGACAGGCCGCTTCCCCGTCAGCAAGGGAACACAGGCGCGAAGATTTGGTTAAGTTTCTGAAGGCCGATCATTGGGCGACTTTGAGTCCGCGTGTCCAGAAAATGGCAGCAGAAATTACGAAGGACAAGAAGACGACTATTGAGAAGGCGCGGGCCATCTATGATTATGTTTTTCAGAATGTTTCTTATGATAAAACGATCCCCGGGTGGGGGCGGGGTGATACGGAGCGTGTCTGCGCCATCCGGGCGGGGAATTGCACGGATTTTCATTCGTTGTTTATCTCGTTTTCCCGCGCCAGCGGTATTCCGGCCAAATTTGTCATCGGGGTTCCGTTTGAGAGAGGCGTGACGCAAGGAGAGACCAGCCAATATCATTGCTGGGCGGAGTTCTACGACGAGCAATTGGGATGGATTCCGGTGGACATCTCCGAGGCGTGGAAAGACACCTCGAAGTATGAATATTATTTTGGAACAATCGGCGAGGACCGCCTGGAACTATCGCAGGGGAGGGATATTATCCTGGAGCCGCCGCAGGCGGGAGAGCCGTTGAACTATTTTGTTTATCCCTATGTTGAGGTGGACGGCAGAGAGTTCAAGAAAGTCGGTATCTTATTCAGGTTTAGGGATGTGATCGATCAGGTCGTTTCCAACAACAAAAAAGGAGGGTAACGATGAAAAGGATTCTTCAATTTGTCCTGATAGCGATGTTTGTGGCGGGGCTGGCGCGCCTTGCGGGGGCCGCGGGGGAGCATGGCGGCCAGGAGCACGGGGGAATTAAGCATGGTGGCGAAGAGCACGGCGGCAAAACCGCAGCAGCGCCGTCCTCAGAAGATATCCGTACGGCCATGAAAAATTATGTCGAAGCCGAAACTGGATACACGGGAGGTTATTTTGAAGTGACCGATCCGGATATAAAAAAAGCCAGGAGGCTTTCTCTTATCCGCGTCCATGAACGGGTCGGCAAGACCGGGGATTATTACTATTCCTGCGCTGATTTTAAGGACGAGGATTCCGGAGAGATGCTTGATCTTGACTTGGACGTGGAGGATAAAGAGGGTATTTTAAGCGTGGTGGATGTGCGCATTCACAAAGTTGAAGGCCATGCCCGTTACACTTATGATGAAAATGACAATCGCATTCCGCTCCCCGTTGCCGAGGCCGCTGGTGAAACCGGCGGGGAGTAAATGTTTAGCGGATAGAGAGAATTGGATAGGATTCCCCTCCCTTCGTGGGAGGGGTTAGGGGAGGGAATTTAATGACAAAATGTATCTCGTCGATGCTCTCGGACCGCTAAACATTATCCCATGAAAAAGACGCTTTTGTTGTGCGTGGTTTCAGTTTGTCTCAACTTGCAGGAGGAGGCCTTGGGCAGCGAGAGAGATCCTTATTTACTTCGCCGGCAGGAGATGATTGAGACGCAGATCGTCTCCCGGGGCGTCTCGGACAAAAGGGTTCTGGACGCGATGTTCAAAGTTGAGAGGCATCGGTTTGTTCCTTTCATCGTGCGCGCCATGGCTTACAATGATTCCCCCCTGCCGATTGGGCACGGACAGACGATCTCGCAGCCGTATATCGTCGCCTACATGACTGAGGCCGCACGGTTGAATCCGGAGGATCGTGTCCTTGAGGTCGGCACCGGTTCAGGCTATCAGGCCGCGGTCCTGGCCGAAATTGCGCGGGAGGTGTACACCATCGAGATCGTTGAACCGCTGGCCGACGATGCCCGGCAGCGGTTGAAGGAATTGGGTTATCAAAATATTTTCGTCAAGCACGGCGACGGTTACAAGGGATGGCCGGAGAAATCTCCCTTTGATGTCATCGTCGTAACGGCCGCGCCGGAAGAGATCCCGCCGGAGCTGATTCATCAATTGAAAGCAGGCGGCCGCATGGTCGTTCCCATCGGTTCATTTTTTCAGGAGCTTTATCTGGTGACGAGGACCGAATCGGGTTTTGAGAAAAAGAACCTCTTGCCGGTGCGTTTTGTGCCTATGGTGCACGGGCAAGAGTAGAGCCTAGCGGCGTATCTCTGAAAGGATTTTGTCGGTGGGGCTGATTTTGTTGAGGCAGTAGAAATGAAGGCCGGGGGCGCCGCCGTCGAGAAGTTCTCGGCATTGGCGCACCGCAAAGTCAATGCCCGCTTTTAACGTTCTTTCCTGGTCGTCTTGGATGGGTTCAAAGATTTCCTTGACCTCTGGCGTTATCGTGGCCCCGCACAGTGCGCAGAATTTAACAAGATTTTTGTAATGGGTGATGGGCAAAATGCCGGGAATGACGCGGTTGGTCACCCCCAGACTCCTTAACCGTGCTACATAATCGAAGTAATCTTTGTTGTCGAAAAAAAGCTGGGTGATGACAAAGTCAGCCCCGTTATCGATTTTTATTTTGAGATACCGGGCATCGAGCGCCCGGTCGGGGCAGAGGATATGCCCCTCGGGAAAACCGGCCACGCCGATCGTGAAATAATCGCCGAAATTTTGACGGATAAAGGTGCAGAGCTCGCAGCTGTATCGGAAGCTGTCTTCGCCGGGTTTCCAGCGAGGGTTATCCTGCGGGGGGTCGCCGCGCAGGGCCAGGACATTGCGGATGCCGCGCGATTGGATGTCCTTCAGGATATTTTTGATTTCCTCTTTGGTGTGCAGGACGCAGGTCAGATGCGCCAGGCCGGCGACTGCGTGTTTATCCTGGATATGCTGGACGACGTCCAATGTTTTCTCCCGGCCGCCGCCCCCGGCGCCGTAGGTGCAGGAGATAAAATCGGGCTCAAGGGCGCAAAGCCCGTCGATTGTGTTTAAAAGGTTCCGGAATCCTTCTTCGGTCTTGGGCGGGAACAACTCGAAGGAGAATGTTTTTCCTTTTTCTCGAAAAATATCTTTTATTTTTTTCATTATGCCCCCATCATAGGCGCTAACCGAAAATTTATCAAATGATTTTGTTGAAAACATGAAAATTGCCCTTATGACAGGTTCAGCAGGATTGATAGGCTCTGAGGCGGCGGTGTATTTTGCCGGACGAGGGTTCGATATTGTCGGTATTGATAATGATATGCGCCAATATTTTTTCGGCAAGGAAGCCTCGACGGCTTGGAACAGAGACCTTCTTAAGGAGAAAATAAAGAATTATCGTCACCACGATTTAGATATCCGTGACCGCGAGGGTCTCGAAAAGATATTCGCGCCATACAACAAAGATATTCAATTGATTATTCACACGGCGGCACAGCCTTCCCACGACTGGGCGGCGCGCGAGCCCTTGACGGATTTCACGGTCAACGCCAACGGCACTTTGAACCTTCTGGAGATGACCCGCCGCTATTGTCCTGAGGCCGTATTTATTTTTACGAGCACGAATAAGGTTTATGGGGATTTGCCCAATACCCTTCCCTTGATTGAACAGGAAACGCGCTGGGAACTGCCGGAAGACCACCCTTTTTATCAAGGCATTGATGAGACCATGAGCATTGATCAGTCCACGCATTCTTTGTTTGGGGCATCCAAGGCGGCGGCGGATATCCTGGTGCAGGAATATGGACGGTATTTCGGGATGAAGACGGTGAGTTTCCGCGGGGGGTGTCTCACGGGTCCCAATCATTCCGGGGCCATGCTGCACGGCTTTCTGGCGTATTTGATGAAATGCTGTGTCACGGGGGAGTCTTACACGGTCTTCGGCTACAAGGGCAAACAGGTGCGGGACAACATCCACAGTTTTGACTTCATTACGGCCTTTGAACATTTCTATCAGAATCCGCGCTGCGGCGAGGTCTATAACATCGGCGGCGGGCGGAAAAACAACTGCTCCATGCTTGAGGCTGTGGCGCTGTGCGAGAAAATTGCCGGTAAAAAGTTGCATTACAGCTATTCTGACAAAAACCGCATTGGGGATCACATCTGGTATATCAGCAGCCTGGCCAAGTTTCAGAGGCATTACCCGGCGTGGAGGCAAAAATACACCCTTGAGGATACGCTTCAACAGATTTACGAAAACAATACCTCACGCTGGGGCAGGTGTGCGTGGCGTTGATCCGCTGACGGTCGCTTCAGGATATCACCTTGGCGCGGCCCATCGGCCGGACCGAAATAAAACGCGACCAGCGGATCAAATGCTTTTACGAGGCGCTGATGCAGGCACAGAATTTTGGGAATTAAGAGGGAGGGAAAGCGATGAATCGTATCTATCAGGGCAGAGTCACGAAGGTTGAAAAACTCAAAAACGGCAAGTCGCCGGATGACCGGGAGGAACTTAAAGACTGGCAAACTGCCCTTTGGCGGCACCACGAGCTTTTCCAGGATGCGGTGAGTTATTACACGCTCGCCCTAGCGGCGATGGCGGAGGGATTGCCTGATAAGCATCCAATCAACGTATTGCGCAAGCGAATGGAAGAAGCATGGGAGGAATTTCCAAGAAAAACAGTCACTCCGGCAAAGAATTTGAGAGATTCTGTCCGTCCATGGCTAGGACTTTCGGAGTCTGCGTCATTTGGGGATGCGCTGAAGAAAATTTTGCCCCCTGCGCCGGAGAATAAGGAGGTGCGCGCTCTTGCCGTCGCGTTGCTGGCGGAAAAGGCAAGGACATTGAAACCTCAGAAAACTTCGGCAAGCTACTGGGGCCGGTTTTGTGATGACTTAAAAAAGAAGCCAAACTGGGATTATTCAGAGGAGGAACTTGCCCGAAAAACTGGATCAGGTGATTGGGTTGCAGGCCTGTGGTCTGAAGATGCCTTAAATAAGATTGATGAGCTTGCGAAATCATTGAAGCTTTCCAGTTTGGTTAAGTGTGTCCCTGATGGTCAGATCAATCCAGAGGGTGCGCGTAATTTGGTGAAAGAAGCTCTTGACCATTTAGAAGGCGTAAGTAATGGCACAAAGAAGGAAAAGAATGATCCCGGACCTGCAAAGAAAACCAATAACTGGTTAAGACAACACGCGAGCGATGTAAGGAATTTTATTCACAAAAACAAGAACCAGTTTTCTTCCTTACCAAATGGACGTTTGATTACTGAAAGAGCTCGAGGTGGCGGTATTAATATTAACAAAACATACGCTGGCGTACTTTTTAAGGCATTTCCTTGCCCATTTACTTTTGATTATGTTCGTGCGGCGGTACCGGAGCCAAAAGTTAAAAAAGTGGATCAAGAAAAGAAGAGCGAGCAGTCAGCTACCTGGACGGAGCTGGAGAAACGAATTCTGAGAATTGGTGATGATCCAATCGAGCTGGCTAGAAAAAACAATAAACCGATCTTCAAAGCTTTCACCGCATTGGAAAAATGGTCCGACCAAAACTCAAAATCGTGTTGGTCTGACTTTGACAAATGTGCTTTTGAGGAGGCGCTCAAGACATTGAACCAATTCAATCAGAAAACCGAAGAGAGGGAGAAACGGCGATCGGAAGCTGAAGCTGAGCTTAAATACATGATGGACGAGAATCCTGAATGGAAGCCGAAAAAAGAGACAGAAGGAGACGATGTCCGCGAAGTGCCTATTTTAAAAGGCGATCCTCGCTACGAGAAATTGGTTAAATTATTTGGTGATTTGGATGAAGAGGGCTCGGAGCATGCAACCGGCAAAATTTATGGTCCCAGTCGTGCCAGTCTTCGCGGTTTTGGAAAATTACGGAACGAATGGGTAGATTTATTTACGAAGGCTAATGATAATCCCAGGGAGCAAGATTTGCAGAAAGCGGTGACAGGTTTTCAGAGGGAGCATAAACTCGATATGGGTTACACCGCTTTTTTTCTGAAATTGTGCGAACGGGACTACTGGGATATCTGGCGCGATGATACGGAAGTCGAGGTAAAAAAAATAAGAGAAAAAAGATGGGTCAAGAGTGTGGTTTATGCAGCCGCTGACACGCGCGAACTCGCCGAAGAGCTGGAACGGTTGCAGGAGCCCGTCCGCTATACACCTGCCGAGCCACAGTTTTCACGACGGCTGTTTATGTTTTCGGACATAAAAGGAAAGCAAGGTGCTAAGCACATTCGAGAGGGATTAGTTGAAGTATCGCTCGCTGTGAAGGATCAGAGTGGAAAATATGGCACTTGTCGCGTTCGCCTTCATTACTCCGCGCCGCGCTTAATACGCGATCATCTCAGCGATGGGAGCAGTTCCATGTGGTTGCAGCCAATGATGGCGGCTCTTGGCCTGTCAAGTGATGCACGCGGATGTTTTACCCGCGACAGTAAGGGTAATGTTAAAGAACCGGCCGTGGCCTTGATGTCGGATTTTGTCGGACGAAAACGTGAGTTGCGGATGCTGCTTAATTTCCCTGTTGATCTGGATATAAGCAAATTAGAGGAGAATATAGGGAAAAAAGCCCGTTGGGAAAAGCAAATGAATACGGCGTATGAAAAGAATAAGTTGAAACAGCGATTCCATCTCATCTGGCCGGGGATGGAATTGAAAGAAACGCAGGAGCCCGGTCAGTTCTGGTGGGATAACCCGACGATCCAAAAAGAAGGCATGTATTGTTTGGCTATTGATCTTAGCCAGCGCCGAGCTGCCGACTATGCTTTGCTTCATGCCGGAGTCAATCGTGATTCAAAAACTTTTGTCGAGTTAGGACAAGCTGGCGGGCAATCGTGGTTTACCAAGCTGTGTGCCGCTGGCAGTCTTCGCCTGCCGGGTGAGGACACAGAAGTAATTCGCGAAGGCAAAAGACAGATCGAGCTTTCAGGGAAAAAAGGGAGAAACGCAACACAATCGGAATATGATCAAGCGATAGCTTTAGCCAAGCAATTGCTGCATAACGAAAATTCCGCCGAACTTGAAAGTGCAGCGCGGGACTGGCTTGGCGACAATGCCAAAAGGTTTTCATTCCCTGAGCAAAATGACAAACTTATCGATCTTTACTATGGGGCTTTGTCACGCTATAAAACGTGGCTCCGCTGGTCCTGGCGTTTGACTGAACAGCATAAGGAACTATGGGATAAGACGCTGGATGAAATTCGTAAGGTGCCTTATTTTGCTTCCTGGGGAGAGCTTGCCGGTAATGGGACAAATGAAGCCACAGTTCAACAATTGCAAAAATTAATTGCAGATGCAGCAGTGGATCTGCGTAATTTTCTTGAAAAAGCACTGCTTCATATTGCTTATCGGGCGCTGCCTTTGCGTGAAAATACCTGGCGGTGGATTGAGAATGGCAAAGATGGAAAAGGCAAGCCGCTCCATTTGCTGGTCAGCGACGGTCAATCTCCTGCTGAAATACCATGGTTGCGAGGTCAGCGCGGCTTGTCGATTGCGCGTATTGAACAACTAGAAAATTTTCGACGAGCCGTGCTTTCATTGAACAGGCTGCTTCGGCATGAAATCGGAACAAAACCGGAATTCGGCAGCAGTACCTGCGGCGAGAGCCTGCCTGATCCTTGCCCTGATCTTACGGATAAAATCGTCCGCCTCAAAGAAGAGCGCGTCAACCAAACCGCGCATCTTATCATTGCCCAGTCGCTGGGTGTTCGGCTCAAGGGGCACAGTTTGTTTACAGAAGAGCGAGAGAAGGCGGATATGCATGGAGAGCATGAGGTTATTCCCGGTCGGTCTCCAGTAGATTTTGTCGTGCTGGAAGATTTGTCGCGCTATACGACGGATAAAAGCCGTTCCCGATCAGAAAACTCCCGACTTATGAAATGGTGTCACCGCAAAATCAATGAAAAGGTGAAGTTGCTGGCAGAACCTTTCGGCATACCTGTGATTGAGGTATTTGCCAGTTATTCTTCGAAGTTTGATGCACGGACCGGAGCTCCCGGTTTTCGGGCGGTTGAAGTTACCTCTGAGGACAGGCCGTTCTGGCGGAAGACCATTGAAAAACAGAGTGTTGCACGTGAGGTATTTGATTGTCTGGATAATTTGGTAGGCAAGGGGCTCAATGGAATCCACCTTGTTTTACCGCAGAACGGCGGGCCCCTGTTTATTGCAGCCGTAAAAGAGGATCAGCCATTACCCGCTATACGTCAAGCGGATATCAATGCCGCAGTTAATATTGGTCTTCGCGCAATCGCTGGGCCAAGTTGTTATCATGCGCACCCAAAAGTTCGTTTGATCAAAGGAGAATCCGGTACAGACAAAGGCAAGTGGTTGCCTCGTAAAGGGAAAGAAGCAAATAAACGAGAGAACGCGCAGTTCGGAAATGTCGATTTGGATTTGGAGGTTAAGTTTAACAGGCTGGATATCGATTCAGATGTTTTGAAGGGCGATAATACCAATTTGTTTCATGATCCTTTAAATATCGCCTGTTATGGTTTTGCCACGATTCAAAACTTGCAACATCCGTTTTTAGCTCACGCCTCGGCCGTTTTCAGCAGACAAAAAGGTGCGGTTGCCCGTCTGCAATGGGAAGTGTGCCGTGCCATCAACTCCCGCCGCTTGGAGGCCTGGCAAAAGAAGGCCGAAAAGGCTGCTGTCAAGCGGTGACGTTGATTTCTGATTTTTTGGTTTTCTGAATGTCGATAATACCGTATGATGAATCCGTAAGGATTTGAAAGGAAACGGCATATGGTCAAGATTCATGTTGAATTCGACCGCCGGCGGCTTGTTGATTTCTGCCGGAAATGGAAAATCACGCGCATGGCGTTTTTCGGCTCCGTCCTGCGCGACGATTTCCGGCCCGACAGCGATGTGGATGTTATGGTGTCCTTTGCTCCCGGCATTGACTGGTTTTCTTATGATTATTTCGGGATGAAAGAAGAAATCGAGTCTTTATTCGGAAGGTCCGTGGATGTCATTGAAGAAGGGGCCATCCGCAATCCGATTAAGCGTCGTTGCATTTATGAAAATCTGGAGGTGGTTTATGAGTCCTGAAGACAGGGACTTGGGGTATGTGTGGGACATTTATGAAGCCTGTGGGGAGATTATGGAATTTGTGGGCGATCTGGTTTACGCGGAATATGAGAAAAATAAAATTCTGCGTTATGCCGTCGAGCGCAAGCTGGAAATCGTTGGGGAGGCGGCCAACCGTATCCGGGAAGAATTTCGGCAGCGATATCCGCAAGTCGCCTGGCGCAAAGCCATCGGGCTGAGGAATATTTTGATCCATGAATACGGCGAAGTGAGGCACGAGATCATATATTCGATCGTAAAGCATCATGTCCCGGTTCTGTCGGGGCAAATGAAACGGATTCTTGAAGATCATAATGAACTGCACGGAAGCTGATTCCTTGCCCATTTCCATCCTCCGGGAAAATATTTTGAATGTTGCCCGTCATAACAGGTATTCATGGACGCCGACCTGAAAACCAACGTGGGGATGGAACCCCAGCCGCCTTTGCCGATCCGCAGTTTACATAACTATATCTATTGCCCCCGCCTGTTTTATTATCAATGGGTTGAAAATATATTTCAGGAAAATGCCGATACGATAGAAGGGTCCCATATCCACCGCGGGGTGGACCAACCGTCGCGTCTGGACGATTCAAAGGAATTAAAGGATCTTAATTTACCGGAAGGCGCCAATATCCGGTCGCTTCGTCTTAAAAGCGAGAAGCTCGGCCTTGTGGGGGTAGTTGATATTATCGAAGGCGCTCCCGATGGATCCGTTTTGGTCGACTATAAAAAGGGTTCTGCCCGGCGTGATGAGCAGGGGGATCGTGTGGTGAAGGATCCGGATGCCATGCAGGTGGTCGCGCAGGCGCTGCTGTTACGCGAGCACGGCATATCGATCAAAGAAGCGTTTGTCTATTACGCCGCGGACAAACGCCGGGTTTCCGTTGATATTTCACCGGAACGCGAAGAGGAATGTATCGCCAAGATTGCTGAGGCCAAGGCGATGGCGGCGAGCGGCATATGTCCGCCGCCGCTGAAAGACGACCCGCGCTGTCTTTATTGCTCGGCGTACCCTGTTTGTCTGCCCGGCGAATCCGGATACTGGCAGCATCCCGAAGATCAAACGGCAGATATTAAAAGGGCCCCCCGGCCGGAAAATGATGAAGGAGAAGTCCTTGTTGTTCAGGTGCCGGGGGCGCAGGTGGGACTCCAGGGCGGCCAGATTAATGTTACCGTTAAGGGCGAGACTGTTCGTAAACTGCCTTCCCGCCAGGTCCGGGCCGTTTACCTCTATGGAGCTGTGCAACTGACGGCACAGGCGGCGCAGGATTTTCTGGAGCGCGATGTTGATGTGTCTTTTTTTGCGCCGTCGGGACGCTTTCTTGGACTTTTGCGCGGCCTGCCCGTTTCCGGCATAGATGCCCGGCGGGGACAATACCGTCTTTTCGAACAGCCTAACGTGTGTCTTCAAATCGCCCGCGAAATGATCCGGGCCAAAATCCACAATCAGCGGGTGATGCTCATGCGAAACAGCGAACCGTCAGAACGGGTCTTGACACAAATGGCCGATTTGAGAGATAAAACCGCGGAGATTAATACCGTGCAGAATCTTCTCGGTCTGGAGGGAATGGCGGCGGCGCTGTATTTTGAAAATTTCGGCGGCATTTTGAAGAGCAAAGAAGATTTTGTGTTTGATTTTTCTTCGCGCAACCGCCGGCCTCCGCGCGACGCGGTCAACGCGATTCTTTCGTTGGGTTACAGTATGCTGTGCAAGGAACTCACCGGCATATGCCATGCCGTCGGGCTTGATCCGTTTCTGGGCGTTATGCACCAGCCCCGCTACGGCCGTCCGGCGCTGGCGCTTGATATTATGGAAGAATTCCGTCCGCTCATCGCGGACAGTGTTGCGGTAAGTCTGATCAACCGCGGCGAGGTTAATAAAAGTGATTTTTTGATCAGCGCGGCCGGCGTTTTCTTAAATGAAAACGGCCGCCGGGCATTTTGGGAGGCCTACAGCCGGAGGATGGACACGGAAGTTTCTCATCCGCAGTTTGAATATAAGATGCCTTACCGGCGGATGCTGGAGGTCCAAGCCAGACAGATGTGGCGGTTTGTCCGGGGAGAGGCGCCGGGGTACATCGGTTTTACGACAAGATGAATTGATGAGACGGACCAGGTTTTTAGTTTGTTATGATATTTCACACCCGAAGCGTTTGTACCGCGTGGCAAAAACGCTGGAAGGATATGGAAGCCGTCTGCAGTTTTCGGTCTTTGAATGTCCGCTGGACAAACTGCGGCTGGCTGAAGTGAAGGCAAGGCTTTCCGACATTCTGCATCATGAGGAAGATCAGGTGTTGTTCGTTTCTCTGGGAAGTGAAGCGTCGGACACAAGTCTGATCATCGAGGCATTGGGAGTGCCTTATGTGGGGCGGACCCGCATTACGATTATTTGATTGAATTTTTCAGATTTTTTTGTTATTGTTGGTATGGCAACCGAAAGGCTCTGCCACCGACCATCTCACTTCCGCCATTGGTGAGACAGGCTCCTTGAAATCGCGAGTGCGGAAATGATCAGCGAACAGCCTTCAAGCGCTCGCAATTCGCATTGCGTTGGTATAAATCGTGTTAGAGATATGCGGATTCGCAACGAGGTCAAAAAAATGATTTCTGGCAAAGGTGCTCGCTTGGCATTACACAAGTGTCCTGGAAACTACGTGATACGAAGGATGCTGTTCATTCCGCAGCGATTTCCAACAGCTTGAGGCGGGCCTCAAAACAATCATGGACGACGATTATGAAATG
>MHGQ01000070.1:33214-33698 GCA_001805645.1 Omnitrophica WOR_2 bacterium RIFCSPHIGHO2_02_FULL_50_17
CGCAGCGATTTCCAACAGCTTGAGGCGGGACAGAAAAGTCAATGAGTATTTAACCGAAACCGAGTTCATTCCGCAGCGATTTCCAACAGCTTGAGGCGGTCGAATTGGTGCCCGTGGGCATTAATGGGCAGCGCCCACATAACGCCAGAATAAAGACTGTATAAAATAACTTGACTTTCGCGGGATGGCTGGATATAGTGGTGCCACTGGAAGCAAAATGTTCTTTAAGATTTGAATTTATCTATGTCGGTTCCCGGGCGTTGTCCGGGATGAAAAGGGAATCCTGTGTGAATCAGGGACGGTCCCGCCGCTGTAACCCCGCCTCTATCTGTGTGAGGGAAGAGGAACTCTTTGAGCTTGTAATGCCACTACTTCGTTTAAGGAAGTGGGAAGGCCGCTTAAAAGGGCAAAGGGAGTCAGAAGACCTGCCGATGTAGTGATTCATGTAATACTGCGATGGGATACAGTATTAAATGAGTATATA
>MHGQ01000071.1:0-130 GCA_001805645.1 Omnitrophica WOR_2 bacterium RIFCSPHIGHO2_02_FULL_50_17
AGGCGGCAAGGATAAGGAACGTCAGGAGCAAATTCATGCTTTCAATATAGGTCAAGTCTTTCGTAAAATCAAGCCCGGAAGAGTTCTTCCTCAGGAATGGGATAATAGATTGTTACCCCCTGGAAAAGCT
>MHGQ01000071.1:149-15698 GCA_001805645.1 Omnitrophica WOR_2 bacterium RIFCSPHIGHO2_02_FULL_50_17
ACGTTTCAAAAGTTAAAGAACGAGCTGACGGCAGGCCAGCCGAAAGGAGAAGCAAGGTCGCCGAAAGAGCCTGGGATAAAACCGGCGACAGTCCCCAAAGCCCAACTTCCATCAAAAATCTGGCATTCCTTTGAGCCCAGCGAGATCAGCCACGCCTACGATGGCGATTACTGGCGCTGGCAGCGTGTGGCTGAATGGTTTAGAGAATACGCTCAAGACTATGAATAAAACTATCTGAACAATAAAAAAGGACACATAATAGGCTCCTAAAATCCTGACGGGTTTAAAAGGAGGCCAAAACAATTATGTGTCCGTACAAATATTACCATGTCATGAAACAGAGTAAAGATAAAAAACAATGGCGTTACCAAATGGTCCAAAAGGCTATGGAAATCGGCATTAAGCCGACGGCCAAAGCCTTCCACACCAGCCCACCGGTGGTGCGCAAATGGCTCAAACGTTTTAAACAACAAGGCTATGCCGGTTTAGCCGACCAATCACGACGGCCACATCATTGCCCTAACGAAACCCCAACACATCTCAAAGAACATGTCATTGAACTCAGAAAAACCTACAAACGCCTCGGAGCCGAGCAAATCAAGGTACTGGAAGACATCCCGTTAAACCCCAAAACCATCCGCAAGATCTGGCGCCAAGCCGGTTGTTCCTCCCGTCGCAGACCCAAGAAACACAAAACCAAGAACAACTTGCGGGAAATTAAGAAACATTATGCTCTCTTCGAAAAAATGGTTGAAGATACCAAAGACCTTTTTGATATTCCAGAATACTGGCCCCAGATGAAAGCTTTGAACTTACCCAAAGTCCAGTATACCCACCGCGAAGTCTCCTGCGGCCCCATCTTCCTGGGCTTCGCCAACCAGCGCTCTTTAACCCACGCCCATCTTTTCGCCGTCTATATCAATCATTTCTTAAAAAAGTTCAGTGCTTTGCCTAGAAAATCCCAACGGCAAACTGATAATGGCAGTGAATATATCGGCTCCTGGAACGCCAAACGGCCTTGCGCCTACACCCTGGCTATTGAATCTTTGCCGGGCCAGTCTCATCACACCATCTTCCCGGGCGCCCACCGCATGCAATCCGACGTCGAGACCATTCACAACCTCATGGAACTCGAATTTTACGAGATCGAGTCTTTTACCAACAGGCTCAACTTCATGCAAAAGGCCGCCAGTTATCAACTGTTCTTTAACCTTCACCGGCCCAACTCTTACAAAGAACACAAATCTCCCCGGCAATTAATCCAGGAAAAGAATCCTGACTTCGATAAACGCTTATTGATGATTCCTCCGGTTGACCTCGATCAACTCCTCCGCTGGAAGCATCTTTTATTATCTAAGGGGGGTAACGATCTCTTGACCGTTCCCTTTAATTTAACAGGCCCATCAAGTCAACCACATTTTGTAAGGCGAAGAGAAAAGGCAGAAAAATGCGGCTTTTATGGCAAAACCACTTTCCCTATTACGGCTGGATTATAATTTCTTATATTAGGAATGGCGATTGAGTTAAGAAAAGCGGCGATTTACCTGGCAGGACCTTTATCCTTTTGAAGCTCATCCATCAAGATAACCGACTCGGCAATGTCTCTCATGGAGCGGCAGGTATCCATGCTTTTCTTGTGGATTAACCGGTGGGCGGACTCCTCGCTTAGGCTGTTAAGCCGCATCAAAATCCCTTTGGCCCTCTCCACAAGCTTCCTGGTCTCCAGGGCCTCCTGGGCCCTGAGGGCCTGCTCCATCAATTTGGTATTTTCGATAGCGACCGCGGCCTGATTGGCCACCATCTGAAGCACATCGACCTCTTCCTGAACAAACTGGTGGGGATTTTTCGTATAGACATTAATGATGCCGATGGCCTTATCCTTGAGGACCATCGGCACGGACAGCATGGAGGTCAGGCCCTCCTTCGCGGCCAGATCCCGGTAACTGTATCTTTTCTCGCTGCAGACATCAAAAATGGCCAGCGGCTTCTTGGTCTTGATGACCTCCCCGCTGATGCTGGCATCCACCTTGACATTCGGTTTTTTGCGGTATTCTTCGCTCAAGCTCTGAGTCGCCTTAATGATAAGCTCTTTGCCCTTCTCATCCAGAATCATAATGGAGCAAATTTTGGAATTGAGCATCTCGGCGGTCACAACCACAATGAGGTTTAGGATCTCGTCCAGATACCCCTCGGATGTGATGGACTGGCTGACCTTGACCAGGCTGTCCAGCTGAAGCGCCTTTTTCCTGGTCTCCTCGTAGAGCCGCGCATGCTCGATGACCCCGCCGATCTCCTGGGCGATAATCGAAAAAAGATGCACCGTGCTTTTGGCGTATTCGTGGGGCTTTTTATGCTGGATATTGACAACCCCAATGGATTTGCCCTTATAGATAATTGGCAGCGACAAAAGGGCCTCGTATTTATCTTCCGGCAAAACATCAAAATGTTTAAAGCGCGGATCCTTATAGGCGCTTTCAGGGATAGCCACAGGCTTGTTTTCTTTGGCTACCCAGCCGGCGATTCCCTCGCCGGCCTTCAGGACAATCTTGCCCAGCTCCCTTTGGTGAGGCGTCTTGGAGGCTGTCAAAATAAGCTGTTCCCTCTTGTCGTCGAATAAATAAACGAAAATCGAATCCGCCCGGGTCATCTCATTGATAACCCTGATGACCTCATCGAGGGTCCACTGCAGGTCAATCTCGGCATGGGTGATCTCAACAATCTTTCTTAAGATCTCCAGTTCCTGGGCCTGACCGATGTTCAGATATTGATTGATGGATTTTTTGGAAGACGTCTTAGGCATAGAAGATATTTTATCACAAGAAACAGATGGACCCGAAAATTATTCGTAATTACCCAGTTCCCCTCCCTCGGATGGGAGGGGTTTCCACCAGAGGCGGATCCGCCTTTGGCGGAAGGGGAGGGTGAGAAAAATTATTATCTTCACCCCCACCTCACCTCCCCCATCAAGGGGGAGGAAGAACTCTTCCGGGCTTGATTTTACGAAAGACTTGACCTATATTGAAAGCATGAATTTGCTCCTGACGTTCCTTATCCTTGCCGCCTGTTTCGGTCTTATGGCCATCGGGCTTCTGGCGGCGGGAAAAACCCTGCGCCGCGGCTGTTCCGTCAATCCCGACGAGTGCGCCTGCCGCCGGCAAGGAAAAGATCCCTCCCAGTGCGACCAATCTTAGAAAACTTCATTCATCCTTGATACTTCGGCGGCCTAAAGTATAGGCCGCTCAGTATCAACCCTGAGTGTAATTCGAAGAATCGAAGGGTTGATTAACCGAACGAGTCATAGGCAATCATGTCGGGCGGGACGCCGAGGGAATCCAGCATCTTTTGGACAGCCGCGATCATCATGGGCGGGCCGCAGAGGTAATACTCGATTTCTTCCGGCTCTTTGTGATTCTTCAGATGATTCTCATAGACAACGCTGTGAATAAAGCCCGTATAGCCGCTCCATTGGTCTTCCGCCAAAGGCTCTGAGAGGGCCGCGTTGTAGGAAAAATTCGGGAAGTTCTTGGCAATCTCCTTGAATTCCTCGTCATAAAACATCTCGCGCCTGGAGCGCGCGCCGTACCAGAAGCTCACTTCTCGGTCACGCGTCTTTAAGGTATAAAAAAGGTGAAAAAGGTGGCTGCGCATCGGCGCCATGCCTGCCCCGCCGCCGATATAAATCATCTCGCGCTTCGTGTCCTTGATAAAAAATTCGCCGTAAGGGCCGCTGATGGTGGCCTTGTCCCCGGATTTAAGGTTAAAGATGTAAGACGATGCCTTGCCCGGCGGAAGCGGCATATCCTTAGGGGGCGGGGTGGCGATGCGGACGTTAAGCATGACACGGCTGCCCTCGGCGGGGTGATTCGCCATCGAATAGGCGCGGAAAATCGGTTCCTCGTTATGCGCCTTCAAATCCCAGAGCTTGTATTTATCCCAATCCCCGCGGTATTTATCTTCAATCACGAAATCCTTAAAATGGACTTTATACGGCGGGATGTCAATCTGGATATAACCGCCGGCCTTAAAATGCAATTCCTGTCCCGGCGGCAAATCCAGGACCAATTCCTTGATGAAGGTCGCCACGTTGCGGTTGGAGCGCACCGTGCATTCGAACTTCTGGATGTGGAAAATCTCGTCGGGGATATGAATCTTCATATCCTCACGCACCTTCACCTGGCAGGCCAGGCGGTAATGCTGCTTTTGCATCTTGCGGTTGATCTGCCCCGTCTCGGTGGGGAGGATGTTGCCGCCGCCCTCCAAGACCTGGCACTTGCACATCGCGCATGTCCCGCCGCCGCCGCAGGCCGATGGAATAAAAATTTTGTTATTAGCCAAAGCGCTTAATAAGCTCCCGCTGGCGGGCACCACGAGGGGACTGGCCTCCTCGTTGATATAAATCTTGCAATTCCCGGCCTTGACGACCTTGGCCTTGATCAAGGCAATGACAGCCACGAGAAAAACAATGATGCCCGTAAAGACAGCCGTGCTGATGATAACGTAAAGATAAAGTGGCATTAAGATATCCTATTTACCATTGTTACAGCCGGATTCCGGCAAAGCACATAAACCCCAAAGACATAAGCCCCGAGAGAAGCATCGTGATTCCCAGCCCTCTTAAAGGGGCCGGGATATTCGAATACATCAATTTCTTGCGGATGGCCGCCATGGATATGATGGCCAGGGCCCAGCCAATCCCGCCGCCCAGTCCGAAGACAACGGATTCCCAAAAGGTGTAATTGCGCTGATCGATAAAAAGCGCCGCGCCCAAAATGGCGCAGTTCACCGCAATCAACGGCAAAAAAATTCCAAGTGCGCTGTAAAGAGCCGGCGCAAACCTCTCCACGAGGATCTCAACAATCTGCGTCATCGCGGCGATAACCGCAATGAATGAGATAAAAATAAGAAAGCTTAAGTCCACACTGCTTAAATTAGCGCTAAGCCAGTGCAATGCCCCTTTAGCCAAAAGAAAATTCTTGACCGCCCAGCAGGCCGGGGTGCAAATCACCATAACAAAAACGACCGCCGTCCCCAAGCCTATGGCCGTATCAATTTTTTTGGAGCAGGCGATATACGAGCAGTTTCCCAAAAAGAAGGCCAGCAGGATATTCTCGACGAATATGCTCTTAATCGCTAAGTTCAAATAATGAATCGGATCCATAAATTAAGCCTCCTTACATCAGCTCTCGCTGTAACCTGAAATCGCGCGCTGAACCCAGACGATGACCCCTAAGAGAAAAAACGCCCCCGGCGCCAGGACCATCATGCCGTTATTGACATATCCGTTGGCATAAAAGGAGGCGGGAATGACATGATATCCCAGAAGCGTGCCAGAGCCGAAAATCTCCCGGATGATTCCGATGATGACCAGAACGGCGCTGTATCCCAGGCCGTTTCCCAGCCCGTCCAAGAATGATTTCCACGGCGGATTGCCCATGGCAAAGGCCTCCAGGCGCCCCATGACAATGCAGTTGGTAATGATAAGCCCGACAAAGACGCTTAACTGCTTGCTGACATCGAACATATACGCACGCAAAAGCTGATCAATGGTGATGACAAGCGCCGAGACAACCGTCAATTGAACAATAATGCGAATCTGGGAAGGGATATAATTCCGGATTAAGGAAATAACGACGTTGGACATCGCCGTAACAAACGTAAGGCCGAAAGACATAACCAGGGCCGTCTTAAGCTGGGTTGTCACCGCCAGAGCGGAACAAATCCCGAGGACCTGATAGGTAATGGGATTGGTGTCCCAGACGCCGTCTTTGAGAATCTTTTTATTTTTATTGGATAACAATGCCTCAGCCATAAGCCGCCTCCTAAGTTAAATCTTTCTTAACCTGCTTAAATAAACATCGTACACCCTGATCCAGCGGTCCAAAAGCCCTGTCACGCCGTTTCCGGTTAACGTCGCGGCGGTAATACCGTCCACATGATGCTCCAGCGCCTCTCCTTTAAAAAAATTCGCCGCCTTTCCTCTGACAACAATAATAGGAGTTGCCCGATGCTCCTGAAGCGAGTAAATCTTTTTGCCCTTAAAATTATTCTGAAACCATTCTTTTTCGATTTCCCCGCCTAAGCCGGGAGTCTCACCGTGCTTATAAAACGTAATACCGCGGATGGTCGTGGCGTCAGCCTCCACGGCAAGATAACCATACAAGACTGACCACAACCCCTGTCCGAAAACCGGAAAGGCATACGCCATCACCAGGCCGTCTTCCTTATAAATATACAGAGGATAGAGATTCCCGTCTTTTGCCGTTAACTGTCCCGGGGTTCTGCCTTCCACCACATAGCCTTGAGCATCTATGACAAGCTCTTCTATCTTGCTCTCATAAACATGAAGAATATCCTCCCCCTTCATCTTCGGCGGAATCGGCTCCTTGAGGGCAACGGCCTTGAGGATATTCCTTTTGACCTCTAATTCTTCGTTAAGCTCCCGCTGTTTGCGCAGGCCCTCGGAGACCGCGGAGAGCAAGACGCCGCTCACGACACAGACAATCACCGCGAAAAGAAATGTATAACGTGTGCTGTTGGTGTTCGCCATATATTTATGCCTTGCGGTAACTACTCAGCTCTTCCTCCCCCTTGATGGGGGAGGTTCGGTGGGGGTGAAGATAATAATTTTTCTCACCCTCCCCTTCCGCCAAAGGCGGATCCGCCTCTGGCGGAAACCCCTCCCATCCGAGGGAGGGGAATTGAGTAATTACGCCTTGCGATACAACAGTCTCAGGCGCCTTTTAATATGATTTTCCACAACAAAGTGGTCGATCAACGGCGCAAAGGCATTCATAAATAAAATCGAGAGCATAACCCCTTCCGGATACGCGGGGTTCGCGACACGGATAAGAACGGTCAAAACGCCGATCAAAAATCCGTAGATCCAGCGCCCCGCATCTGTGGCGCTCGACGAGACAGGATCCGTCGCCATAAAAACAGACCCAAAGGCAAATCCGCCCATCACAAGATGCCAGTGCGGCGGCAGGGCAAAAAAAGCCAATTTCTGCGGCCCGCGCAAAAAATAAAATATCGAAGACATGGTCAAAAACCCTAAAACGCAGCCCGCCACAGCCCGCCAACTAGCGACACGAGTTACTAAAAGAAAAATAAGCCCCATTAGACACGCCAGGGCGGATGTCTCGCCAATAGAACCCGGGATAAATCCAGCAAACATGTTGCCGAAATTGTAGCCGGCTTCCTGAAGCGCCTGCACGACGGACTGCCCCTTGGGGGTTGCGGCCGCAACGGCCAAAGGCGTTGCCCGGGTGTACCCGTCCAAGGCCACCCAAACGGTTGAGCCGGAAATCTGCGCCGGATACGCAAAAAAGACAAAGGCGCGGGCCACCAAAGCCGGATTAAAAACATTCATGCCCGTGCCGCCGAAAATCTCTTTGCCAAACACAACGCCGAAGGAAATCCCCACCGCCGCCTGCCACAGCGGTATTGTGGGGGGGAGGATCAGGGCATACAAAATACCGGTCACCAGGAACCCTTCGTTAATCTCGTGCTTACGCACAACGGCAAACAAAACCTCCCACAAGCCGCCGGCCAAATAACTCACCAGGATAATCGGAATCACCTTAGCGGCGCCGGAGGCCACCGCACCCCAGAACGAATGTGCAGCCCCTTGAGCCGCCTCCATCTGGTAACCTACGTTATAAATCCCCATACAAAGACACGGGATCAGGGCAATCACGACAAAGCTCATGACCCTCTTAAGATCAACGGCATCCCGCACAAAAGGCGCCTTGGGAATTGTTGTCCCCGGCGTCAGCAAAAAAGTGTCCAGCGCCTCGTAAAGGGGATAAAATTTCTCTAAGGGCTTTCCCTTCTCAAACAGCTTCCCCATTTTCTTAATCTGTTCTTCTAGAAATTTCATAAATTTTTTCCTAAAATTCCCCTCCCTCGATGGGAGGAGTAAAGGGGAGGGTGAAAATTTAAGTTATCACCCCCACCTAGCCTCCCCCGTCGAGGGGGAGGAATCAGATCTATCCTTCTCGTTCAATCAGATCCAGCCCCTGCCGGATCATCGCACCCACATCCGTCTTGGACGGACAGGCAAACGTGCAAAGGGCAAAATCTTCCTCGTCGCATTCCAAGATACCGAGCCTTTCCATCTCCTCGATATCTTCGCCGTAAACGGCCTTAACAAGAAAATAAGTCATGATATCCAGCGCTACCAGCCTGTCATAGACACTGTTTAAAACAATGGCCCGGTCGCTGCCGTGTTTATCCGTCGTGAGAGACACCTCCCCCTGCGGCAGAAAAGAAGAGGCGAATGTCTTGGAGAATGTATATTTGTCAAAGCCCGCAGACAACCACCCTAAAAATTTCCTTTGACCTCCCTCAGGAATCACGGTGACCTGGGAGTCGTAAAAACGCAGATACCCTCCCGGCCCGACATCCTTCCCTGTCAAAATGCTTCCGGAGATACAGCGCATCCCCTCAAGGCGGCTTTCGGCCAATAATAGAGAAAGCGGCGCGCCAACGATTGTCTTGGCATAGATGCGCTTGGCGGCGCCCTCCCCTGTCACGGCCACAATACGCTCGGCCGGATAAACCCCCTCTAAAAACAGGGAGGCTATCCTTAAAACATCCTGCGCCTCCACATACCAGACATGGTCGCCCTTATGAACAGGGTCAAGATAATGAATATGCGTCCCGGCGTTGCCCGCCGGATGCGGCCCTGAAAAATAATGAATCTCAACGCCCTGAGCCTCTGTCAAGGCTTGAGACTTCGCCCCTTCCTGGGCGCAGAGATAAATTTTGCCTTGTGTTAATTTTTTAAGGATATCCAGGCCCGCCTGAAACTGCGCCTCCCGGCCGCGAAGAATAAAATCAACATCCAGGGCGAGCGGTTCGGTATTCATGGCATGGACAAAAATCGACTTGGGCGACTCCTCCGGATGAGCCAGGCGCGAAAACGGCCTTTGCCGGATCACCGGCCACAGGCCGCTTTCCAGAAGCAGGTCTTCAACTGTTTCTTTGGTAAGCTGGCGGATTTCCTCTTTGGAAAACTTCGGAAAGACAATCGCCTCCTGCCGGCCGTCGGCCTCAATGACGATTTCCAGGAGGAATCGTTTTTCTCCCCTATGGATGGCAGCCACCTTACCGCTGACAGGAGAGACAATTTTAATGGGGGAATAAACTTTATCTTCGAGGATCGGCGTGCCTGCCTTGACGACATCGTCCACCTTAACGCACAGACGCGGCTTGAGGCCCCTAAAGTCAGATGGCTGAATGGCCACCTTGGACGGCAAGGGCATGGCAACGATTTCTTTCTCCGCCGCCCCCTTAAGCCTGATATCCTTCCCTTGTTTTATGCAAAAAACAGCCACGGAATGAACCTCGAACACCTTTGAAGGGAATATTAAGAGCGCATCTTAGCACTGAGTCATTGGGAAATCAACAAAAAACAGAATCACAAACGGCAGACTTAAATATGTTAAAAGCTGTTTAATATGGCATCCGCATCAACGTATTTTTGGACCAGATGCGTGACCTCTCGGATTTTATCCTTATCCGTCTTCTGGATTTTACAGACGAGATGTTCTATTTTTCCGGCCACCGTGTAGGTATCATCGTCGGTAAGCAGGGTGGGGATTCGGCTCTTTTTCATAAGGTCAATGATCTTCGGATTAGGCTGCAAGCCGCTCGTTAGAATAATCCCTGAAATATGAAACCCTTGACCTGCGCCGGTCGTCAGATGCGAGCTGACCGCAAGCATGATATTGTCCACCCTGTCCCCGGAGGTCAAGACAAGCGTCCCCTCCTTTAGATAATGAATCATATTATGCGGCTCCATGGCGGCCACAATCGTGTGGTTGACGCGCCGCGTCAGGCCCGCATCCCCGCACAGAAGACGCAGGTCCAGGGCATTTTTTACCTGATCGACCGTGGGGGCGCTCAACAAGGGGTCCATCGGAATCACGCCCAGCACCCGGATACCTTTGTTCTCCAGGCCCCGGCGGACGGCCGGCCCTACCTTATCATATTTTTCCGGCAGGACCTTATTGACAATAACACCAATGACCTCAACGCCCTTTAAATCAAAAAGGGCCTTATTGAGGACAATCTCGTCGATGCTTTTGCCGATACCCCCTTCGCTGATGATGATAACTTTCGACCCCAGCAGCTTGGCCACGTCCGCATTCGAGAAATCAATAACCGACCCCACCCCCGCATGGCCTGTCCCCTCCACGATAATAGCCTCTTTTCCCTTGCGCAGGGTCTGGAACGCCTCAAGGATGGCCCTTTCATGCCTGCTCTTGTCCGGATTAAAGATATATTTCTCCGTATAGCCGCGTCCGATGGTGACAGGGCTCATCTCCCGGAATCTTTTTCCCGTGCGAAAGACCTCGCCCATCAGATACGAGTCCTTGTCGATATCCACATCGCCCACGTGGACCACCTTCTGTCCGATCGGCTTGATAAAGGCGGTCTTAATCTTTCTCTCTTTCAAAATTTTATATAATCCCAGAGAGACGGCGGTCTTGCCCGCATTTTCGTGAATGGAGGACAGGAAGATATTGTGGAATTTTTTAGCGTCCATGGAGTTCGCTTATCTTAACTTCTTCTTCAGTGCGGCAGGGATATCGTCGGGAAAATCAACGACCGTCACCCCGGCTTCCTGGAGCACCTGGCGCTTGGCCTCGGCGGTCGTCTCCCCGGATGAGATAATGGCCCCCGCGTGCCCCATGCGTTTGCCTGCCGGGGCCGTGCGGCCGGCGATAAACCCGACAACGGGTTTCGTGCCTTCTTTCTTGATAAATTCCGCCGCCGTCTGCTCGTCCCCGCCGCCAATCTCGCCGACCATAACAATGCCTTGGGTTTCCTCATCGCGCATAAACATCTCCAAAGCGTCCGTAAACCGCATCCCCGTAATAGGATCTCCGCCCAGGCCCACACAGGTAGACTGACCCATATTGCTGCGGGTCAAGTTATACACTACCTCATAGGTAAGAGTCCCGCTTCTGGAAATAACGCCGACAGGCCCCGGCTGATGGATAGAACCGGGCATAATGCCGACCTTGGCTTTGCCCGGAGAAATCACGCCCGGACAATTAGGGCCGATAAAACGCGTCTGCCTGCCTGCCGGTAGGCAAGGCCTGCCTGCCGGTAGGCAAGGCCTTCCTTCCAATGCCCTCATAACCTCCACGATATCCAAAATGGGAATCCCCTCGGTAATACAAATAATCAAACTCATCCCTGCCTGAATATCCTCGAATATCGCATCCTTCGCGAATGGGGCAGGGACATAAATCACGGCCGTATCGGCGCCTGTTTTCTTTTTGGCCTCGGCCACCGTATTGAAAACAGGAACCCCGCAGACCGTCTGCCCGCCCTTCCCTGGAGTAACACCGCCCACGATACGCGTGCCGTAGCCAAGCATCTGCTCCGTATGAAACGATCCGTCGCGGCCCGTAATGCCCTGGACAATCACTTTCGTATTTTGGTCAACCAGGATGCTCATCTTTTTGCTAAGGCCACCGCCTTTTCAACCGCCTCCCGCATGGTCGAATAGGTATTAATCTTGTTTTGCGCCAGGATCTCCTTGGCCTGCGGCTCATTGGTCCCTATAAGACGCACGACAAGGGGCACAGAAATATCCATGCGCTTACCGGCCTCGAGGATTCCCTTCGCGATATCGTCGCAGCGCGTAATCCCGCCGAAGATATTCATTAAAACCACCTTGACCTCTTTATTGTTCAAGATAATTCGCAGCGCATGCAGAACCTTCTCCGGATTGGAGCTCCCCCCCACATCCAAGAAATTCGCCGGGCGACCCCCTAAGAGCTTAATGACATCCATGGTGGCCATGGCCAGGCCTGCGCCGTTGACGATGCACCCGACATTGCCGTCCAGCTTAACGAAGCTTAATCCATGCTCCCTGGCCTTCAGCTCGTCGGAATCTTCATAGCGCGCATCCTGCATCTTCCGGATATCCTCATGGCGAAACAGGGCATTGTCATCGAAATTGATCTTGGCATCGGCGGCGCACATCTCCCCGGCCTCGTCAACAACGAGGGGATTGATTTCCGCCAGGGAACAGTCATAGGCAAAAAAAACATTGATGAGATTCTGAAAAACGGCCGCGGCCTTTTTTTGATAAGAGGGCGCTGGGAACACGTCTTGAATAAAGCTGTGCCATTCTTTGCCTCCCGGCCGATGACTGCCCCTTAAATAATACTTTTTAATGGCCTCAGGATTCTCCCTGGCCGTTTCTTCGATGTCCACGCCGCCGGCAGAGCTGGCCATCAAAACGACATCATTCTTCACGTAATCGACAGTCATCCCGACATAAAACTCTTTTTGGATATTCACCGCGCGCACAATCAAGACCTTCTCCACGGGATAGCCTTTGATGCGAAGCGCCTTCAATTCCCGAAAAGCCTTCTCTAAGGAGCCCCTGTCTTCGGCCTTCTTGATGCCTCCGGCCTTGCCGCGTCCGCCGACCAGGACCTGGGATTTGAGAACAACCGGATAGCCGATCCCCAAGGCAATCTGGACGGCCTCTTCCAAGGTCGCGGCCACACATCCCTCAACAACAGGGATACCGGCCTTTTGAAATAATTCCGCTGCCTGATATTCGTGTATTTTCATAAGGAGCCCATTATACGATGAAACCCTTCCCCTGACAAGAGCCGGACACGCTCCGGACTTAGTTTTTCCCTCCCCCCTTCGTGGGGAGGTCGAGAAGCTGCCATGCCCTCACGGCCCCTGCGAGGGCAAAAACCGGGCCAGTTGGGACAGGGTCTGATAGCCTATTTTCCCGTCGGCCTTGAGTCCCCTGGCCTTTTGAAAATTCAGAATAGCCGCCTGCGTCCTGGGGCCGGCCTTTCCGTCGATCTTGCCGGGATCAAAACCAGCCTCTTTAAGGATGACCTGGATAAGCCGCATGTTTAACTCGCCTTCGACAATAAAGTTTGTCTCCTTAAAGACAACCAGCTTTTCCCAAGTCTGCCGGTCCAGCACGCGCGTTTCCTCGAGGCCGTTCTCCTTCTGAAACCGTTCCAGGGCATTGCGGGTCTTGAGCCCCATCACGCCGTCCACACGACCGGGATCGTATCCGTAAAGCTCTAACAAGGTCTGTATTTCCTCAACGGTTAAATTCTTCTCGAAAGGCACGACCTCCCCGATGATCTTCTTTTCCTCGGCCCCCTTTTTGTCCAAAAACCCGTACAAAAAATCGCAGCCCTGGAGACAAAAAGATATGATCAAAAGACGAAAAAGGTAGATGTTTAGCGGATAGAGAGAATTCGATAGGATCCCCCTCCCCGCAAGGGGGAGGGAATTTAATGACAAAATGTATCTCGTCGATGCTCTCGGACCGCTAAACATTATCTTCATTTTTTCCTTACCCCTTACCTGCATCGCAGGGAGGCCGGCAGGATCGTCCAGGCGGTGCTGGAGGACTGGAAGGAGAAAGGCCTGCCCCCGGGCCGAGAATGGATTTTCGAATTACGAAAGACAAGATGGGGCTGGAAAATTGAGGAATCTAGGCCTTAACAGATCCCTCTATTTATTCAATTTCCGGCATTCCTTCTCGACAACATCCAATAACTGCGCAGGATTATCCGTCTCAACAACAACCAAGGATCCGCCTGTCTTGCCGATATTCTTCCTCACCGCCTCACGGGCGTCCTCGGCCACTCTATACAGCACAAAGACAACGTCGGAAGGGTTAATCATATCCTTGAGCCGGCCGATCACCGCATCCCCCGGCATATCAATCAAATCCCATTTCACCAAGACAACATCCGGCACATCGGCGGCGATGCGGTCAATGGCGGCCGCCCCGCCCTTGGCCGAATTGACAATATACCCCGCATCCAAAAAAGCGCTGGCCAGCCTGTTAAAGCTCTCGGGGTCGTTCTCCACAAGACAAATCTTGCGTTTCCATCGTATCCCCGGCGCGCCCTCCTCGACGGCATGACCACCGCCTTTTTGGACAATCGCTTCCACCTTCTGCACCAGATGATCGATTTCAAACGGCTTGGGCATAAATCCTTCCACGTCCAAGTCTTTAAACAACTGCTCCATATTGGCGCGGGCCGTGAGAACAAGAATGGCGTACTGCGGTTTGCCGTGACGATCGCAAATTTTTTTGTAAAATTCAATGCCCCCTATCTCAGGCATATTCATATCCAAAACAATGAGATGCGGTTTGACCGTCTTTAAATGCTCCAGCGCCTCTTTGCCGTTTTGGGCAATAATCACCTTAAAACCTTTGGATTTAAGCTGGAACTGGATCATCTCCAGCAAATCAATTTCATCGTCAATGACCAAAATTGTCTTGGGGGCGTCCATCAGAATTCCCTTCTGCGCTCTTCGATAGGGAGGATAAAATAGAAAGAGCTCCCTTGCCCGTACTCGGATTCGGCCCAAATTTTTCCGCCGTGGCGGACAATAATCTCCCGGCAGATCGACAGCCCCAGCCCCGTGCCGCCTTCACCGCGCGTTGCCGGATCGCCCAGCTGCTGGAACTTCTCAAAAACCCTCTCGCGGTCCTCTTCTTTGATGCCGATGCCGGTATCCCGGACACAGACCACGATATGATTCTGCTCTTTTTTATTGGTGCTTAACACAACAATGCCGCCTTCTTTGGTAAATTTAATGGCATTATGAAGCAAATTATCCAGAACCTGAACGATTTTGTTGCGGTCCAAAAATATAGGAGGGATGGCCGCATCCAGCTCCTTTTTGATGAACAACCCTTCCCGCCGCGCCACGGGCTCCTGCAGATCCGCCACCTCTTCTATAATCTTATTGATATCGTGTCTTTCAAAATTAAACGCCGCCTTGCCCGATTCCATCTTGGAGAGGTCCAGGATGTCATCAATAAGGTTTTTCAGGCGGTTGACGTTACGTCCGGCCTTCTCCAAAATATTTTTCTGATCGGCGCTCATTGTCCCCGGGGTGCCGCTCATCAGGATATCGATGGCCGTCTTGATGGAAGCCAGGGGCGTGCGCAGCTCATGGGAGACGGTCGAGGTAAACTCTTTCTGGACCTCATACAAATCCTTCAACTTTTTATTGAGGAGCTCCAGATCCTCGTTTCTGGCCTTCATCATTTCAAAAAGCCTCTGATTTTCCGCCACCAAGTCAAAATACTCCATGGCCTGATGGATAATGGCCTTCAGCTCCTGGGTATTCCACGGCTTTGTAATAAAACGATAGGCCTCGCTTAAATTAATGGCATCCTCAACGGTTGAAAAATCCGTATACCCCGTAAATAAAATCCTGACGATGCGGGGGTATTTCTCTTTGACGCTTCTCAAAAAGTCCACTCCCGAAACCTCGGGCATGCGCTGGTCGCTGACAACCACCTTGATCTTCTCTTGGCTAAGGATATTCATGGCCTCATCGGCATTGGTCGCGGTGGCAATTAAATAGGGCTCATTATAAAACGCCCGCTTGAGGGCATTCAAGATAGGCTGTTCATCATCCACAAACAAAAGATACGTTTCTTTACTCATGATTTTTCCTTCCTTTCAGGCGTTCTGGGAATCGACGGGAAGCTTGACCTTGAAGGTCGTCCCTTTTCCC
>MHGQ01000072.1:0-799 GCA_001805645.1 Omnitrophica WOR_2 bacterium RIFCSPHIGHO2_02_FULL_50_17
CTTCCGGCAGCTTCAGAAGTAATCATGCAGCCTGCTTGAGGTCAAACTCGCTGAAAAATTCCGGATAGCAACCATATTGAATCTACCACCTCGTTTATTATCATATTCGATATCAACAATAAAATAATCGGTATAATTCGCTATTGAAGAATCATTGTTTTCCCAAACCACTATTTGCTGAAATTCTCGTTCTGCTTTGGGGTTATTCGAGAACCATTGATCCATTTCGACTTTTAACGCTGGAAAATTTGCGCGCCAGCGGTCAACCTCAGAAGCAGAATGGATTTCATGTGGTAATTCATTCAGAATACTGCTGTTACTGCTCAAGTAGTTCTTGTCAAAGAATGCAGAATAAACATGTTCCTTGATTTCTTCGAGTCTAAGAAGATTGCCGCCTCGGTAGTACACATTTATATACCCATTCCTCATTTCGAGGGATAAGCTACTGTCTCTTTTTACCAAATCCACCAAGGAAGATAGATGCCCCTTGCCCAAATCTTCTATAAATTTGGAGCTTAAGCCACGAGATTCTTTGCCATTAGCGCTACTCATAACATGCCTTTCCTCCTCGCTATCCTGCCGGGTAGCCGAGGATTCCTCATTGTCCGCATAACGCATTTCCAGTTACAGCCATTTATAGCTCTATCGTCCACATATACATGTGCTACAAATTTATCCATAACAATATGATGGAACAAAAAACCGTGCTTTATGAGCCATCTTTTGGTTACCTGTTTACTGGCATAATTACGGGAGGTATGGAAAACGATGATATGGCCTTCTTTATACAGGCGTTTTA
>MHGQ01000072.1:808-16514 GCA_001805645.1 Omnitrophica WOR_2 bacterium RIFCSPHIGHO2_02_FULL_50_17
TTGAGCAGTCGGCGACCGTTCCATCGATATCAATGGTTATGGTCAACTTTTTTCCTGGATAAAGCGCATTAAGTCCCTTAATTTTACGCATAAAATGGCTTTTTATTTTTGTAGCAACTCTCTATCGCCCGTGCAACCTTATGCCCGCAGGTAGCACAAAATCCCCGCAGGACCACAAGCCCGCGATCAAAGTCCGCGCTGTAATCGCATATAGTCACTCCAGCCCTGCATTGGCCGCACCAGACATTACTCAGAATTTTACTTCTGGCGCCAACAGGTAAGGCCATCCATATCTTTAACGCGTCTTTCGTCATAATTTTATACGCTCTGTTCGTCTTGTTTTTGTCCTATTTAGGTAATACCTTGACATAGTCCCTACTTGGGCCTCGACTTGGGCTGTTGGCTGAATTGGCGTGTTCGCATTCCATACTCTACCCTTTCACTACTTCCCAGTGTCCGCCCTTATCAGGACCGATACGACGCATATAGCCTTTATCTTTTAATCCCTGAATATGTTTTTGAACCGCCGAAGGATTAATCCCCAAAATATGAGCAAGCTCTTTTCTGGAGATTTCCGGTTTCTTTTCGATTTGCTCCAATACTATTGTTTGCTTCTTGGTTAAACCTGACCACCTTTTCTGACCACCTTTTCTGACCACCACCTGATCCATGACGCCTTCCGGCCGATAGAACGTCACCTGAAAGCCGGTAGATACTTTCTCAAAGGCAACCTTTACGCCCGCGGCATCGCATTCTTCCTTAATACGTCGCAAACCTGATCCCCACCTCTCAATATCCTTAGCCAGATAAAAAGCTTCCGCAATCAGCGGATTTCTGGGATAGCTTTTGCCATGACCCGCGATAAATTCGTCCGGATCATGGTCAAAAGGAAACTGACCGGGGTTATAAATTTCGATCCTGTCTCGATAGATGGCGATCTCGTTCGTCTTAGGATTATAAAAATCCCTGTGGCAGAGGGAATTGATAATGGCTTCCTTCATAGCACGGACAGGAACCTCTGGGATCTCGACCCTTGTGCTACCGGAAAGATCGGCGCGCCAGTTAATGTGTTCTTTGGCGTAAACTTCGCACCGTTCGATCAAACCAAAAAGAGGCCCGCGAAAACTCTGAATATCGACGAACGTCGTTTTGTCTTTACCGGCAAAGACAGCCGCTTGAACTTCAACGCCGCTATCTTCACAAAAGAGCGCCCGCCCCGCGTTAAGCAATCTTTTGCCTTTGATCAGGTGAATTTTATTAAGGACATTGCGCGCCGAATCATAAGCATATTCAATGCGCCCGGCTTTGCGGCCTTTCTCAACAAATTTCTTAGCGGTCGCAACGCTAACCTTGGACAGTGAAAAATCAGAAAGCTCGGCACCCCATGAATAGGCATAGTTATTTTTCTTTTCAACCAGATGCCTCAATTCATCTACCGAGAGTTTCTTATCTTCCTCTCCCATACGTAGATAGTACCGACCACGTGCCGAATACACAGCATCATGGCCGCTGACTTTTACGACAATGCAATCCTTTCCCTGTATCTTCTTGCTCTGAATATCTGGATAAACCTTGGGCTCAATCCAATCGCTGATGGCTTTTGAAATATCTTTCAGGGTCGACTTACCGATCTGCTGTCCCAAAACATTGCCGACATCATTGATCCCAAAATAGACCATGCCCTTGCTGTGCTTATTCAGCATAGCGCTCAAAGAAACGATTGCTTCTTTAAGTTCCGATGTTGAGCTTTTTAGCTCTACGATTTCGCTTTCTGTAAATTTCATATGTCCGCCTTTTTTCTCCGTGCTTTATTCAAGTTCGACTCCGAACGCCCCATGGCTTTGGCTATCGGAGGCCAAACCACTGCCTTCTGGCTTGTGGTGGGTGTCAACGAACCAAGCCGCTCGACTAAAAACTTCTCAATATGATACTGCTGGATTTTATTCGGCGTGGTCTTTCCGTTAAGCCATCGACTGACAGTTGAAAAGGCAACTTTCAGATCTCTTGCCAGATCAACTTGTGTTATCCTGTTTTCCAATCGGTATAATTCCAGTTGTTTGATAATGTCCATTGAAACTGCCTCCATCTTGTATGACTGAATATTAGCTTGGACAACCTGCGTTCTTTTGCACGCTTTGCATTATATAGCAGAAAGGGGGCTCAAGGCAAAAAATATTTTTGTTTAAAAAAGAATTCTTTTTTCATCGAAATGACACGGACACGCCTTTTTAAATGACGAGGTTGACCTTTTGACAGCTGAAATCCAAGAGATTGAATCCCAAAAGACACAACAAGATCCAATCATACTCACCGATGAAGAGTTAAGGCCCTACGTGCTAGATCTGAAGGAAACGCTGATGAAGGGTTCTATCGTGGAGAGAAAGTCTTTTATGCGGACTTTTATCAAGGAAATCCGCGTGGATTATCCCCGGCTGGAAGTCGAATACACCATCCCATTGCCCATACCAAACAACACCCCACCTTATCGGATAGGCGGGTGTGTTTCCTCCCGAAACAAAGAAACCCCCTCAACCGAGGAGGTTCTCTGTATGTACCAGATTGGTAGCCCCAACCGGATTCGAACCGGTGTTCCTTGGCTGAGAACCAAGTGTCCTGGACCAGGCTAGACGATGGGGCCAATTAAGCCATTTAGCATTTAACAGAGGCTTATTTTTATTGTATACTTTGTAGGGTTGACTCTGAAACTCTATCGAAGAGCCAATATACCACAATATCTTATACGGTCAATAATTAGTTGCGCCCTGGGGGAGTCCCCCGGCCAATTATGGGGAAGCAACCCCCGAACAGGAGTTGTCCGTCGTGTCTACCCATATCGGTATCGGTTTCAGCCGCCATATCGACAGCCAGCAGGCGGCAAAGGAAGCGGCCTTCCAGTCCAAGACAAATTTGGGGGCTGACCGTATCGATACCACGCTTGTCTTAAGCACTGTCCATTATGACCCACGGGTGAGTGTTCCTATTATCCGTGAAATCTTGAATAATGCCAAGATGATCGGCTGCTCTACCGCCGGCATCATCTTGTCCCAATCCATTGAGACGCGCGGCATCGCCGTCCTCACCATAACCTCTGAAGACATGAAATTCGGAGCCGGTTGTGTTGAAAACATCCATACCCTGGACACCTCTCAGTCCGGGGTGGAACTCGCCAGCAACTGCCTGGGGGATTTTGGGAAACACGGCCGCCAGATATTTGTTTTCTTCGTCGACAGCCACCTCAAAAATGTCTCTCCCTTATTAAGGAGCCTCCAGGAGGTCCTGGGGAGCATCTTCCCCGTTGTCGGCGCCGGAAGCTGCGACGACTTTCATTTTGGGGATAGTTTCCAAATCTTCCAGGATAAAATCCTTAAAAATGCCGCTGCGGGCCTCATTATGGGAGGGCACATGCAGGTGGGGGTTGGGGCACGGCACGGCTGGCGGCCGCTGGGAAAACCCCGCCTGATTGATAAAGCCGACCGCAACATCATCAAATCCATTGACGGCAAACGGGCCTGCCACATCTACGAGGAATACCTCGGGGAGGAAACCAAAGACTTGCGTTCGAATCGATTGGGGCAGATGGCGATTCTCTACCCCCTAGGAATTTCCATCGAAGGGGGCAAGGAGTATTTGCTGAGAAATGCTGTTGACATCGAACAGGACGGGAGTATTGTATGCCAGGGAGATATCTCTCAAGGGGCAGAGGTCCATCTTATGATCGGCAATAAAGACTCCTGCAAACAGGCGGCCTTCGAGGCGGCGCAGGAGGCTCATCAGAATCTTCTGGGAAAAGCCCCGAAACTTATCATCATCTTAGAGTCCATGACCCGGTTAAAACTGCTGAGCCGAACGGCCTTTCAGGAGGTTATCAAAATCAAAGAGGTCTTTGGCCTGAATGTCCCCATTATCGGCATGTACGCCAACGGCGAAATTTGTCCCTTGCAATCAAGCGAAAGGTTTAAAAAACCGCACCTGCAGAACGAAAGTATCGTGATATTGGCTATCAGTTAATCGCAAAAACAACCATGAAACCTTCTATAGCGCCTCCTTGCCAGGCAACGGGCTACAGGGAAAAATGATCGCCTCTAATCTTTTGCTTATTGTCGGCGTCCTGACAACCATCCTTTTCACCGTCCTGTCTTTAGTCCTTGTCAATAGAATCGAAGAAGTCCATCGGCTTCAGGGCGCCTTAAAAAAGATAAAACGCTCTTTTGATGATCTCGACGAACAGGCCAAACTAATTGTCAAAACCGACCTGGAGCTGAATAAAGCCCAGGACGAGCTCGATAAACGCCTCAAGAGCCTCGATGCCCTGCAAAAGACCTCACGGCTCATCAGCACCACGCTGGATGAAAATGAAATTTTCCGCCGCCTCGACCAGTCCCTGATGATCGATTTGGGCTTTGAAAAAAATCTCGTCCTTGTCCATGACGAAGACAAAATCCTGCATGGGCGGGTCAATTTGGGGTTCTCCCCCGAAGAGATCCATTTTGTCCTTACCAACCTGGAAAAAAATAAAAGCCTCAAGCAGGCCATGGAAGAAGGCCACACCTTTTCCTCGGTCAATTCCGCCCGGCATGAAAGGGAAGCCATTGTCAGGCTGTTTGATGTGGAGCATTTCGTCCTTACGCCCATATTGACCCAAAACGGCATTATCGGCATCCTCTTGGTCGGCAACCGTTCCAACGCCGCCGCCGTTACCGAAGGCGACGAGGAGCTTGTCTCTGTCCTGGCGAATCAAATCGGCCAGTCCCTGGAGAATGCCCGCCTCTTTGAGCAGGTCTATCGCTCCAGCCAGATCCTCGAATCCAAAATTCAGGACCGCACCCGGCAGCTGGCTTCTCTGTTGGAAGAAGTCAAACATATCAGCCGGACAAAATCCGAGTTTATCTCGGCAGTCTCGCACGAACTGCGTACGCCTCTGACCTCGATTAAGGGATACGCCGCCATTCTTATAACCGGCAAATTGGGAAGTATCCCGGATCCGGTCAAGGAACGTCTTGAAAAAATCAACACCCATTCGGACAACCTGGTAAAGCTCATCAATAATCTTCTCGATATCGCGCGCATCGAGTCCGGCCGGGTGGAAATGAAGATGGAAAAATGCGATATCGCCTCTATGATAGAAAGCGTCCGTGACCTTCTCACCCCTCAGATGAGAGAGAAGAATATCCAATGGCAAACTGAAGTCGATAAGAACGTCCCGGAGCTGGTTTTGGATAAACATCAGATAGAAAGGGTCTTCATCAATCTGGTGGGCAATGCGATCAAATTCACGCCGGAAAAAGGGACTATCTGTATCCGGGTGCATCGGGATACGGAGACAGCCACGATGGAAGTCTCTGACAGCGGTATCGGCATCCCCAAAGAAGACCTCAATAAATTATTTGATGAGTTTTACCGCGTTGACAACGAAATCAACCAAAACGTCAAAGGGACAGGACTGGGACTCTCCTTGGTTAAAAAAATCGTTGAGGCCCATAAGGGAAAAGTCTGGGTTACCAGCGAATTAAACAAGGGAACAACGTTTTATTTTACCCTGCCCCTTTCTCCTTAAGGCACAAATCCCTTCCGAAGGCGGATGATTTTTATGCATAAGACAAAAATCTTGACCGTTGACGACGACCCTGACATTCTCGATGTCCTGGAATTGACCTTGTCCGAGTACTATCAAGTCTTTCAGGCCCGTGACGGCAAATCCGGGCTGGAGATGGTACACCAAAAGACGCCGGATCTCATCATCTGCGATTATATGATGCCGGTCATGAACGGCCGCGAATTCTGCAAGGCCGTCAAGAAAGACCTCCTTTTAAGGCATATCCCCCTCATTATGCTCACGGGCAAGGGTGAGGTTCACGACCGTATCGGCGGCATTGAGGCTGGGGCGGATGATTACATCGTCAAACCATTTGACCCGGGCGAGCTTCTGGTGCGCATCAAAAGCATCCTCAAGCGGACCGTTTCTACCCTCGATGCCAATCCCCTGTCGCATCTTCCCGGAAATACCTCGATCATGGAGGAATTCCAGCGCTGCATTGACTCCGGCAAGATATTTGCCGTCAGCTACGCCGATCTGGATAAATTTAAGGCCTATAATGACAAATACGGTTTCGAAAAAGGCGATGAGGTTATCCGGGAGCTGGCCCGTATATTGATCAAAGTCGTGCCCGACAAAGGCGGGCCCAATGCCTTTATCGGGCATATCGGAGGTGACGACATGGTCTTTATTGTCGAGAATGATGTTACGGATGAGGTCTGCCGGGAGGTCATCCGGGAGTTTAATGCCAAGGCCCCCTCCTTTTACTCGCCGGAAGACAGAAAAGCCGGCTACATCATCAGTAAAGACCGTCAAGGCAAAGAGCAGAAATTCGGTCTCTTATCTCTCTCCATCGGGGTCGTCAGCAATTCCGTGCAGAAAATTACCCACGTGGCCCAAATCAGCGAAATCGGCGCGGAACTGAAGAAATACGCCAAGGGTTTTGAAAAGAGCAATTTTGTGCGGGACAAGCGGCAAAAGTGAGTCAACGTCTCTTGTTGATGGGTTACGCAGAGGGAAACGGCAGGCTTAACCAAAAGCCATCAGCCGCGACATTACGGCGGACAGGTTGGTGTGCCCGAAGGGCAATCCAAGGGGCATGTCATGGTATCTTCTGATGGCGGGCAACAATAGCCATCCCCGCACGGGGGACATGCTGGTATACCGCTGGGACAATCCGGCGGGCATTTGACGAGATCTTCAAATGGCATACAACAATAACCGTCCCCGCAGGGATTGGGATCCCCCAATATACCAACAACCGTACGGTTAAAATACCTTTCGGCAGATACTCGTGTCCTAGGCAGAGAGAGTCTAAGACCGATTAAGACAGCCGCCACCACCACTCCCAAAAGCAACATATATTCGATGGCTGTCTGCGCCTGTTTCTCTGCGACGAACACTCTTTTCTGAATTATCCCCATCTGTCCAGTTCCTTCAGAAACTTTACCATCTCTTTGGGCTTATGAGAACTAAAGAAATAACTTGCCGTTGCCAGGATATTGGCGCCGGCCTTGACCGCCTCGGGGGCGGTAAGATCGTTGATTCCCCCGTCCACGGCGATATCTCCGTCGAATATCCGGCGCAAGTGCTCAATCTTAGGGATAGCTGCCGGCATAAATTTTTGTTTGGCAAAGCCGGGATTAACCGACATCACCAGCACGCCGTCTAAATCTGCAAGGAGAGAATCAAAACAAAACGGTGTCCCCGGATTAACCGCCATAAAAGCCTTTCGGCCCTTTTCTCTAATATGCCGGATATCTTTTTGGGCATTCTCGGTATCGATGGACTCGACCTCTTTGGGAAACTGCCCCAGTTCCCGGCATCCCTCTTTAAGTCTGCCGTAGCATTCCGCATGAATCGAGATAATATCAGCCCCGGCCGCAATAAAGGAATCTATGTACATGAAGGGATGTTCAATCATAAGATGTGCCTCGATGGGAATCGCCGTCAAGGGACGAATGGTCTCCACAATCACCTGACCGATGGTAATATTGGGGACAAAGTGGCCGTCCATCACATCCACATGAATACTATCGACGCCAGCGTCCTCGCATTTTTTAATCTCATCGCCCAATTTAGTGAAATCGCAGCAAAGGATACTGGCGCTGATTTGGATTTGTTTAGACATGAATTCCTTGTTTAATTAAACGTGAATCCTGCTTCGCTGCAAAACTTCGGTCTTCTTCGTAGCTTTAGCGAAGAAGACCGATTCTCCAAAGCCTTGGCGAAGGAGAATCGTTTGGCAGCTTCGCAGGACACAGGCTTCGTTTTCTGGATCCACCCAAGCAAGAACGAGCCTGAAAGGCGAATCCAGGCGAAGTTCCCAAATGAAAATTTTGGAACGAAGCCTGGTGCGCGGGAGAGGACTTGAACCTCCACGGGTTGCCCCACACGCCCCTCAAACGTGCGCGTCTACCATTCCGCCACCCGCGCGCTATTTTCAAGATGTGAAGCGCCGCTCGTGAAGCGTGAAACGACGAGATACGCTTCACGAGATACGTTTCACGTCTAATGATGCCTTCACAAAATCCCGGAACAAAGGATGCACCTGGTCCGGCTTGGATTTAAACTCCGGATGAAACTGACAGGCCACGAACCACGGATGATCTTTAAGCTCGATAATCTCCACAAGGTCCTGGCTGCTGTTGATCCCCGCGAAAATCATACCCTTGGCTTCAAACGATTTCTTATATTTATTATTAAATTCATACCGGTGGCGGTGCCGTTCCGAGATGTTTTCTTTGCGATACGCCTGAAAGCTCTTGGACTGCTTGATCAGTTTGCACGGATAAGCGCCCAGCCGCATCGAGGCGCCGAGGTTTTTAACGTGCTTTTGCTCCTCCAGGAGGGAAACCACGGGATTCGGGGTATCTTTGTCAAACTCGGTGGAATTGGCCCCAGAAAGCCCGCAGACGTTTCTTGCAAACTCGATGGAGGCCACCTGCATCCCTAAGCAGATCCCGAAAAAAGGAATTTTATTTTCCCTGGCGTACTGAACCGCCCGGATTTTCCCCTCGATCCCCCGGTCGCCAAATCCGCCGGGAATCAGAATCCCCTGGGCCCCTTGGAGATATTTTTCCAGATTCCCTTTTTCCAGATCCTCAGAGTCAATCTTGGCGATATGCACCCGGGCATCGTTGGCAATCCCGCCGTGGATCAACGCCTCGTAAATCGACTTATACGCATCCTGCAGGGCCATATATTTCCCGACGACAGAAATCTTGACCTCCCTCTGGGGGGTTTTCAGCCGCTTGATGACCAGGCCTTTCCATTCCTTCATGTCCCGGTCTTCCCGCTTAAGATTCAGCTTCTTGAGAATCAAGTCATCCAGGCTTTCCTTCTTAAAAGATAAAGGCACCTCATAAATGTGCTTCACATCTCCGGCCTCAATAACCGCCTCGCGGTCCACATTGCAGAAGAGGGCAAGCTTGTCGCGCTGCTCTTTGCTGATATGTTTTTCCGTCCGGCATAAAAGAATATCCGGCGCGATGCCGATCTCCCTCAAACGCCCCACGCTGTGCTGAGTGGGTTTGGTCTTTTGTTCACCGGCGGATTTGATATACGGAAGAAGGGTTACGTGGACATTAACGGCGTAAGACTCCCCCAGCTCCCAGCGCAGCTGCCGGATGGCCTCCAGGAAGGGGAGGCTTTCAATATCCCCGACGGTGCCTCCGATCTCGACAATCGTCACGTCCACGTCCTTCTCGTGGGACACCTTCTTGATGCAACGCTTGATCTCATCCGTGATATGGGGGATGATCTGAACGGTCTTCCCCAAATAATCGCCCCGGCGCTCCTTGGTGATGACGGTATAGTAAACTTTGCCTGTCGTAATATTGCAATCCTTGGTGATATGGGCGTTGGTGAACCGCTCATAATGGCCCAAGTCCAGGTCTGTTTCCGCCCCGTCGTCGGTTACATAGACCTCGCCGTGCTGAAAGGGATTCATCGTGCCAGGGTCCACGTTCAGATAGGGGTCGCATTTGATGATCGTCGTCTTTAAGCCACGGGCCTCCAACAATTTTCCGATGGAGGCCGCGGCAATCCCCTTGCCCAAACTGGAAACCACCCCGCCGGTGATAAATATAAATTTACTCATATAGATGTTAAATCCGAAATTCGAATTTTCCGCCTAAGGCGGATCAGCCTCTGGCTGACGTGCCTCGTATGTGTTGCCGGACCCCCTCCAGGAGGTATTTGCTCGTATTTTTCGGTATCGCCACCGGATATTTCCCCGAGAAACAGGCATGACAAAAGTCCTTCGAATTTTTTACGACCGACAGCATCCCCGCAAGGCTCAAATATTCCAATGAGTCAACCTTCAAGAAATCCCCTATCTCTTTAACAGATTTTTGCGAGGCAATCAACTCCTGTTTGCTGGGAAAATCAATCCCGTAGAAACACGGCCACTGAATCGGCGGGCAGCTGATCCTTAAGTGGATCTCCTTGGCGCCCGCCTTTCTCAAGTCCTCCACGCGGTTTCTGGCCGTTGTCCCACGCACGATGGAATCCTCGACGACAATGATCCGCTTGCCTTGAAGGACGCTGCGTATCGGATTGAGCTTCACGCGCACATGAAAATCGCGCAAAAATTGAGTGGGCTGAATGAACGTGCGCCCGACATAATGGTTGCGGATGATCCCCGCCTCCAAGGGAAGCCCCAATGCGCCGGCAAGGCCCAAAGCGGCGTAGTTGCCGGAGTCTGGTATCGCCATCACAAAATCCGCATCCACAGGATGTTCTTTGGCTAATTGGGCTCCCAGGCGCTTGCGCACCTGATAGACGTTATCCTGAAAGATATCGCTGTCGGGACGGGCAAAATAAACATACTCGAAGATACAGTGCGCCCTTTTGGCCTTATCACGATGAGGCAGAAATACGGATTCGATATTTTTCCCTTTAATAAAGACGATCTCTCCCGGCTCAATCTCTCGGATAAACTGGGCGCGGATAAGATCCAAGGCACAGCTCTCGCTGGAGAGGATATAGCTCTCCCCCAATTGCCCCAGACACAACGGGCGAAAACCCTGAGGGTCCCGGGCCCCGACGATTGTATCCTCTACAAGGAATACCAGCGAAAATGCCCCCTGCAGCCGCGAGAGCGCCTCCACGAACCATTCTTTCATATCGCCGTTACGCATGCGGGCCAAGAGATGCACGATAATCTCGGAATCCATCGAGGTCTGAAAGATAGACCCCTTCCCTTCTAACTGCCTATACAAAGTCTCGGTATTCGTCAAATTCCCGTTATGAGCGATAGCCATCACACGGTTTTTGTGGGTGGCAATAAATGGCTGGATATTTTTCAAATTGCTTGAACCCGTCGTCGAGTAACGGCAGTGGCCGATGGCCGCATGCCCTTTGAGCTCCTGGATCGAACGGTCGTCAAAGACATCCGATACAAGCCCCAGATTCTTGATAATATGCACATCCCGGCCGTCGTAAGAGGAAATGCCGGCGGCCTCCTCTCCGCGGTGCTGGAGGGCATACAGCCCCAAAAAGGCGATTTGAGCCGCCTCTTTATGATTCGAGATGCCTATAATACCGCACATGGGATATTCCTTCCTGCTTTATAATATTCCTGCAGGGACTGAACCGTAAATTCTTTGGCCTTTAAAGTTTCTATGCCGTTCACGGCCTCCCGCGCCCCCTGAACAGTCGTAATGCACGGAATATTGTGCAGTATGGCTGCCGCACGAATGGAGCGCATATCATGCTGACTCCCCTCCCCTGAAGGGGTATTGATAATGAGGGCAATTTTATTCTGTTTAATTAAAGTCATCAAATTAAGCTGATCGCCTTCCCCTTGATTATAGCGTCCCACCTCCTTAAGTTCAACCCCGTGGGAGCGCAGGACCTTGGCCGTTCCTCTCGTCGAGACAAAGGAAAAACCCAGCCGCTCAAACCTCTTGGCGATAGAGACAATCTCCCTTTTGTCCTCGTCTTTGACGCTTAAAAATATCGTTCCTTCCTTCGGCAGGCTCTGATTGGCGCTGATCTGGGACTTGGCAAAGGCCTCGCCGACGGTCTCGCCGATTCCCATGACCTCGCCGGTGGATTTCATCTCCGGGCCCAAGATGATATCTACGCCGGAAAACCGCGAAAAAGGCAGGACGGATTCCTTGACCGAGACATGCCTCAGGCGCTCCATCTGCTTGTAAGAAAGATGAAATTTCTCTAAGGGTTCACCAGCCATAATCTGGGCGGCAATCTTGGCCAGAGGTATCCCTGTCGCCTTGCTGACAAAAGGAACCGTGCGGGAGGCCCGCGGATTAACTTCCAAAACGTAAATGCGCCGTCCCTTGATGGCAAACTGGATATTCATGAGGCCCACGACCTTCAAGGCCTTGGCGATTTTACATGTGTCCTGTTTAATCTGTTCGATGATGGATTCGCTTAAAGTCGGGGGGGGCAGGACACACGCCGAATCCCCTGAATGAATGCCGGCATTCTCGATATGCTCCATGATGCCGGCCACGAAGGTCTCTTTGCCGTCGGAAACGGCATCCGCATCCAGCTCGATAGCGTCATCAATGAATTTATCAATCAAAATCGGATGCCCCTGAGAAACCTCTTGAGCCTCGTCAATGAATTTCAAAAGGGACGGCTCGTCATACACAATTCTCATGGCGCGGCCTCCCAAGACAAAAGAAGGCCTGGCCAGGACAGGATACCCTATCTGCCGGGCAATTCTCACGGCCTCCTCACATGAGCGCGCGGAGCCGTTATCCGGCTGCCGCAGGCCGAGCTGCACAATCAAAGCGGCAAACTTCTGCCGGTCTTCCGCCGTCTCAATGGATTCAACACTGGTGCCGATAATCGGCACTCCCGCTTCTTTGAGCCGCTGCGCCAGATTTAAAGGCGTCTGTCCGCCGAACTGCACAATCACCCCATCCGGCTTTTCCACATCCATGACGTTCATCACGTCTTCAAAAGTCAGAGGCTCAAAATACAGCCGGTCGGAAATGTCATAATCGGTCGAGACCGTCTCGGGGTTGGAATTGATCATGATCGTCTCGTACCCCAAATCTTTAAGAGCAAAGGAGGCATGGCAGCAGCAATAATCAAATTCAATTCCCTGCCCGATACGGTTGGGCCCGCCGCCTAAGATCACAATTTTTTTTGTCCTCGTCGGATCCGCAGTCTTTTGAATCTGCACAATAGCCTCATCCTCACTCTCGTAGGTCGAATAAAAATAAGGGGTGTAGGCCTCAAATTCAGCCGCACAGGTATCCACCAGCTTAAAAGTGGCGACAATCCCTTTTTCTTTGCGCCATTGGCGGATCTCCTTCTCGGTTTTATTCATAATTTTTGCCAGCTGGGCATCGCTAAAACCATACTCTTTGGCCTGGCGCAACAAAACATCGGGAAGTGTTCCTTGTTGAGCAATGGTATCAACCAGTTTTTTTTCCAAATGCAACATCTCAGCCATCTGGGCGATAAACCAGACATCGATTTGACTCAAACGCGCAATCTCTTCTATCGGCCAGCCTTTCTGGAGCGCGTATTTGACATAAAAAATCCTTGAGGCATTGGGCTCTTCCAAACGCAGACTGATTTTGTCGTCAGGGATAGTCCTGTAATCCAGCTTGTTATCCAGTCCCGCATGGCCGATCTCAAGCCCCCGCAGGGCCTTTTGCAGGGCCTCTTTAAAGGTGCGGCCGATGGCCATGGTCTCTCCGACGGATTTCATCTGTATCCCTAAGATATCCTTGGCCTCAGGGAATTTCTCAAAGGTAAAACGCGGGGCCTTGACGACACAATAATCAATCGCAGGCTCGAAAGAAGCCGGCGTCCCGCGGGTAATGTCATTTTGAATTTCATCCAGCGAATACCCCACCGCGAGCTTGGCCGCGAATTTGGCAATAGGAAAGCCTGTCGCCTTGCTGGCCAAGGCGGAACTTCGCGAGACGCGGGGGTTCATCTCAATCACGACCATGCGTCCGTCGAGGGGATTAACCGCAAACTGAATATTGGAACCGCCGGTCTCAACGCCGATCTCGCGGATAATGGCCAGGGAGGCATCGCGCATCTTCTGATATTCGCGGTCGGTTAAGGTCTGGGCCGGGGCAACCGTGATGCTGTCGCCTGTATGCACGCCCATCGGATCCAGATTCTCAATCGAGCAGACAATCACCACATTATCCTTGCAGTCCCGCATCACCTCAAGCTCAAACTCTTTCCATCCGACGATAGATTCCTCGATAATAATCTCGTGAATCATACTGCTCTCTATCCCGAGAGCGGCTATCTCTTCCAACTCCCCCCTGTTGCGGGCGATCCCCCCGCCTGTCCCGCCCAAAGTAAAACTCGGGCGGATAATGACCGGGAATCCTATTTCCCGGGCCGCCTCCACAGCCTCCGGGAGGGTGCGGGCAAAGGCGCTTCTGGGCACCTCCAGCCCCACCTTCAAGACCGCCTGCTTAAAACACTCGCGGTCCTCGGCCTTTTTAATAACCTCATAATTGGCGCCGATCATCTTGACATTGTATTTCTGCAGGACGCCTTTTTCATAAAGCTTCATGGCGATATTCAGGGCTGTCTGGCCGCCGAGGGTAGATAAAATGGCGCAGGGACGCTCTTTGGCGATAATGCGCTCGACAAATTCCGGGGTCAAAGGTTCGATATAAGTATGGTCGGAGAATTCGGGATCCGTCATGATGGTCGCCGGATTGGAATTGACCAGCACCAGCTCGTAACCCTCCTCCTTAAGAGCCTTGCAGGCCTGGGTCCCGGAATAATCAAATTCACAGGCCTGGCCGATCACAATCGGCCCGGAACCCAACAGCAAAATCTTTTTGATGTCTGTACGTTTTGGCATATTCTAGTGTCGCTCGTCGCTAGAGACTGGTCACTGGCGACCAGCGACTTTATGTTTCTCCATCATCTCAATAAAATACTTAAACAGATACTGCGCATCATGGGGGCCCGGCGCGGCCTCAGGATGATGCTGAAACGAGAGAATAGGATATTTTTTGTGCCGCATCCCCTCCAGCGTCTGATCGTTGAGGTTGATAGCGATCACCTCAACCTCCGCCGAAGGGAGGCTCTTGATATCCACGCAAAACCCATGATTCTGGGAGGTGATCCCGATACGGTTATCCAGCAAATCCTTAACCGGGTGATTGGCGCCATGATGACCGAATTTAAGTTTATATGTCCTGCCGCCGAGGGCAAGCCCTAGAATCTGGTGGCCGAGGCAAATCCCGAAAATCGGCAGTTTTCCCACGCACTGGCGGACCGTGTCAATAACGCAGGACACCGCGGCCGGATCTCCGGGGCCGTTGGAGAGAAACAGTCCGTCCGGGGCAATAGCGTCAATTTCTTCGACAGTCGCGTCGGCGGGGAACACATGCACCTCGCAGCCTAAATCCGTCAATATCCTCAAGATATTGTATTTGATGCCGCAGTCGATAGCGGCGACTTTATACTTCGTCGTTCGTATCTCGTCGCTCGTATCTCGTCCTCGATCCTTGATCCTTGACCCTTGACCCCATATATATTTTTCTTTCGTTGTTACTTCTTTGACCCAGTCGCTGCCTTCCATCGCCGGCTGTTTTTTGATCTTGCGGGCAAGGCTTGCGGTGTCAAAATCATCCGCGGAGAGAATACACTTCATGGCCCCGCGCAGGCGCAGATGGCGCGTCAGGGCGCGGGTATCCATGCCTTCAATGGCGGGGATATTGTTTTCGTTCAGATACTCGATGAGGCTTTGGGTGGCGCGGTGATTGGAATGATGCCGGCAGAACTCCTTGACGACAAAACCCTTCACGTGAATCTTGTCGGATTCGACGTCATCCTCGTTGACGCCGTAATTGCCGATCAAAGGATACGTCATAACGACAATCTGGCCGGCATAGGAAGGGTCGGTGAGAATTTCCTGATAGCCGGTCATGGCGGTGTTAAAAACGACCTCGCCCGCACTTTCTCCCGTCGAGGATAACGACTCACCGATGAAATGTGCGCCGTCTTCCAGATATAAAATAGCCTTACTCATTTAAAACAATTCTTTAAAAAATAAAAGAGGGGTTAAAAGGCAGGGATGCATTTCATGCAGCCTGGCTCAATATAACATTTAGTAATCTTTTGTCAAGCGGAAGTCTTTTCCAATGCAAGATGAGCCTGAAGTGAGAGTCATTGAAAAAATGGTCCCGTAGGCCATACTGAAAG
>MHGQ01000073.1 GCA_001805645.1 Omnitrophica WOR_2 bacterium RIFCSPHIGHO2_02_FULL_50_17
CAACACCTTGGTCGTTAAAACGTTGCCCCCTCCGGAATTTTTATCCCCCAGAATTCCGTTAAAAAGCAGGTAGTAGGCTTTCCCTTCGTGCTCCCCCAAAAAGGGCGATTTCGGCGTTTTGTTGAGCGGGATCCGCGTTTCAGAAAACCAGACATGCGCGGCCAGCGTAGCGAAGGGAATGTCTTTTCCGATCTTACCGTCTTCATCGAAAATCGTCGGCCCCAGACGATAAAAATGAAATCCCCCGCCGCCTTTCCAGTTTTGCGCTTCCGAAATCCCTCCCTTTTCTCCATCCACTACTTTCTTTAAGCGCTCGTAACAATGCGTAACCGCGTGTTCGCCCATCTCAATGCCGATGTATCTTCTGCCCATTTTGTGGGCGACGGCGGCCGCCGTGCCGGAACCCAGAAAAGAATCTAAAACTAAATCGTCTCTTTCTGTTGAAATATTCAGTATTCTTTCTATTAACCTCTCAGGCTTTGGCGTTGAGAAAACCTCCTTTTGATTAAAAGATTTAACCTCTTGCTTTGCTTCTTGGTTATCTCCCACTTCATCTTTAAGCCAAATGGTTGTGGGCACTAATCCTTCCTGCACCTCAGAAAAGAATCTTTTAAACCTTGGAACATTGTTGCCTTCTTTTCCAAAATAGATTCTGTTATCCCTGATTAATTCTTGAAACTTCTCTTTTGAAAATCTCCAACTTGTCCCAGCAGGTGGCATTATCTTTCTACCGCTTGGAATAATAATTTCGTAAAATGTTTTCTCACTCGGTGTTTTTGCATGGCAAGGACCCGACGCCCATGGGCCTCTCGGATCTTTATCTGGATTTGAATAGCCCATTTTTCCTTCCGGCCTGGGCAACAATTTCCTTTGCCATCTCTCCTTATCTCTGGCAAAAACCAATATAAAGTCATGATTATCTGAAAGCCACCTGGCATCATTGCTTCTGGTATGTTTCTTATGCCAAATCACAGATGCCACAAAATTCTTCCTTCCAAAAACTTCATCACAGAGAGCCTTCAAATAATGGCACTCATCATCATCAATTGAAATCCAGAGAGATCCCTGCTTGGGGTCGAGCAATTCCCGCAACAATTCCAGCCGGGGGTACATCATGGTCAGCCATTGCGAATGCTCGAGATTGTCGTCGTAATGCTCAAAGGCGTTTTGGGTATTGTACGGAGGGTCAATATAAATGCACTTCACCCGGCCGGCATAATACGGCAAAAGCGCCTTCAAGGTTTCCAGGTTATCGCCCTGGATAAGCATGTTCTCCGAGTCGGGATCCCCGCAAGAATACTTCTTCGCCGGCTCCAATAGGCGGTATGGCACCTTTGACGAAATACTCAAAGCTTCTTCACGATTTAACCAATTTAACGTCGGCATATTTCAACCACACTTGTTGTCCTGGAAACTATAACTTTTTCCTTCAGCGATAATGATATGATCCAGGACATTCACCCCGATGACTCTCCCGGATTCAATGAGCTTGTGAGTAAAGGTCTTATCTTCTGCGCTCGGCGTAGCGTCTCCTCCGGGATGGTTATGTACGCAAATAATGGACACTGCAAAGTGCTGAAGGGCGCGCTGGAAGATCTCGCGGATGATGGGCGCGGCGTGGTTGACGGTGCCTTCCTCCAGGTCTTCGATGGCAATGACGCGGTTTTGCGAATTGAGGAATACGACTTTAAAGACTTCCTTCTTGAGGTCCCGCATCTGCGGCATCAAGATATCAACGATGTCTTTGGCGGATTTGATTTGCGGGCGCTCGAGGCGGGTTTCGTCTTCCCGAAAGCGCCGGCCGATTTCAAGCGCGGCCTTGACCTGGGCGATTTTGGCGGTCCCGACGCCTTTAAACTCCAGCCAATCGCGCGTGTCGGTGTGGCTCATGTTTCGGAAGGTCTTGAATTTGTGGATGACTTTTCGGGCTAAGTCCAGCGCGCTTTGGCCTTTGGTGCCGGTGCGCAGTAAAATGGCAAGGAGTTCGGAATTGCTTAAGGCCTGCTCTCCATATTGCATCATTTTTTCCCGCGGGCGGTCTTCCTTAGGCCATTGGCAAATGGCCGTTGAATATTTCTGTTCTTGACTCATAGTCTTTCCCCTTTCGGTTGTGGGGGCGGTCGCCCCTCGCATAAGCGCTTGAGAATTTCTTCACTCACTGCGCTCAGAAATTCTCTACGCATTGCTCAGGGTAAAATTTGCCCCCTTTCATAATTGGAGAAAGGAGCAAATTTTAGGGGATTGACCTGCTTTAAGTCGTTATTCTACAAGACAACAGAAATTTGGGCAAATGGTATTCAGGGGTGGTATTCAGAGGTATCCAGCCGATAGGAGCTTTGGGTTTGAGGATTTTACGGATTTTGGGGGAGGGTGAACCGGAAGGTGGAGCCTTTGCCGAGTTCGCTTTCAACGGTGACTTTCCCGTCGTGGGCCTGGATGATGTGCTTGACGATGGAGAGCCCCAATCCCGTGCCGCCCAATTCACGCGAACGGGCCTTGTCGACGCGGTAGAACCGCTCAAAAATCCGGGGAAGGTCTTCCTGCGGAATGCCGATGCCGGTGTCGGCAACACTGACCTCGATATGACGCGGCGTTTCCCGGGCCGCGATGGTGACGCTACCACCCTTTTTGTTGTATTTGACAGCGTTCTCCACAAGGTTAAACATGACCTGCGCGACAGCGGTTTCATCGATTTTGACTCTGGGTAAATCGGCCGGGATCTCCTTTTTAATCTGCACCGACTGCCTTTGGGCCTCCTGATGCATGCCCGTTAAAACCCTGTCGATGACGGGCCCCAGGGCCTGCTCCTGAAAGTTTAAGGACAGCGTGCCGGATTCAATGCGGGATAAATCCAGGAGATCATTGATCAGCTTCGCCAGGCGGTCAGAATCGTCGTAGATAATCTTTAAGAATTCACGCGCGTGCGCCTTGTCCTCCAGGGCCCCTTCCAGCAGCGTCTCGGCGTAGCCGCGGATCGTGGAAACCGGCGTGCGCAATTCATGGGAAACATTAGCCACAAAATCACGGCGGACTTTCTCAAGCCGCCGCAGTTCGGTGATATCGTGGAAAACCAAGACCGCGCCGTCGCACCTTTGCTCCCGGAACACGGGCGTGGCGTGGACAAGAAGAGTCTTCTCCTCTTGCTGATTCATCCCGTGGAATTTCGCGGGATGAATCAAAACGGTGATTTCCCTGGACTCAAAGCGGCTGTTCAGGTTCAGGACATTGTCGATGATTTCCTGGATTTCGATGTTGCGGACCACCTCCAGCGGTTTTTTGCCCGCCGCATCCTGTTCAACGCGCAAAAACTCCTTAAGCGTCCGGTTCATCAGGATGACGGCCCCCTTGCCGTCAATAATCATCACACCGTCAAACATGCTTAAAAAAACCGCTTCGAGCCTAGATTTGTCCGCGATAAAATCTTCCATCTTCGATTGGACCCGCTGGGACATCCCATTGAGCGAATCGGCGAGATCCCCCATTTCCTCACGGGCGGTGATGGAGATCCTCTTGGAAAAATCCCCCCCGGCCATGGACTGCGCCCATGCCGTAATCTCCCGAAGAGATCTGGGAATAAAAAGAGAAGCGATTTTATAACGGATATTCAATCGCAAGGTGACCCCTCTTCACAAAACCGGTAGCCGTAGCCGCGGATGGTTTCGATGCATTTGCCCATTTTGCCTAATTTCTGACGAAGACTTTTGATGTGAGTGTCCACGGTGCGGGTCGTTACATCGGCGTTGATATCCCACACGTCATTTAAAAGCCGTTCGCGCGGCTGCATGCGCCCGCGGCGTTCCATCAAAAGGACGAGGAGCTTGAATTCCATCGGCGTTAACTGAACTTCCTTCGCGTTGACCGTGATCTTATGACGGGACTTATCGACGGTCAATTTGCCTATGGTCAACACCTCGTTCAATGCCGCTTCTTTGGATTCCCCGCGCCTTAAGATGGCCTTGATCCGCAGGATGAGTTCCCGCGGGCTGAAAGGCTTGACCATATAATCGTCGGCGCCGAGCTCCAACCCCAAGACACGGTCAATCTCCTCTGCGCGCGCGGTCAGCATCAGGATAGGAATGACCGCCCATCCCTGCTTTTTCTTAATTTCCCTGCACAGCTCAAAGCCATCCATGCCCGGCAGCATAATATCCAGGACAATCAAGTGGATTTTCTGGCGCTCCAGCTCTTCGAAGGCCTGCTGGCCTGTTGATGCCGCCGCGCACGCGAATCCCGCTTTTTCCAAATTGTACCGGATTAGATTCGCAATAGGCGGATCGTCTTCAATAATAAGGATTTTATGAGGGGACATTTGCCTTTGTCAGCTCCAAAATTTTTTCAGTATATCCAGGATTTAAAGAAACGCCGGTGTCCAGGCGCAGCAAAGACGGCGGAAGACCCGAGAGTCTGCGCCGGGTATCCCTGCGGATTTCCTCTAAAGACGGCAGGGGCCCGGCCAATGTCCCCTTACGGATGACCGGCCGCAGCAAAGGCTGCGCCTTTTGAGGATTGTCCTCTACGGAGAGACCGATGATATCTTCTTTAATAAAACCGTCTTTATCGCGGCGGCGGAAAATTTGTTTTTTTCCAGGGATGGTCGTCTTCTGCGGGCTGTATTTTGCCTTATAATGCACCCGAGCCTTCGCGTCCGTCGTCTGCACCAACTTGTACGTCAAATCCAGGGCCGGATAATCACGGGAGGTCGCCATGTCGGTCCCCACGCCGAAAAGATCAATGGGCGCCCCGGCCTTGACAAGATCCGCGATCTTGTATTCGTTCAAGTTGCCGCTGGCAAGAATCTTCACCTGTTTCAATCCCGCCCCGTCCAGGATTTCCCTCACCTTTTTGCTCAGCGTCTTTAAATCTCCGCTGTCTAAACGAACCCCTTTAAGTTTATCCTTAAAGGACACCCTGACAATTTTTTGAATACACTCAATGGTATCGTAGGTGTCAATCAATAGAATCGTATTCTCGGGAAAAGCCCGATGATACTTCTCAAAAGATTCTTCCTCAGAGTCAAAGGCCTCCACCCAAGAATGGGCGATAGTGCCGTAGACGGGAATGCCGAAGTTTTTGCCGGCAAAGACATTGGATGTGCCTAAGGCGCCCGCGATATAAGCGGCGCGGGCCGCCAGCACACCCGCCTCAGGCCCATGCGCCCGGCGGGACCCGAAGTCCACGACCCCCCGCTCTCGCCCGTCAGAGCAGGCGGCCGCCACAACACGCGCCGCCTTGGTGGCCACCAGACTTTCAATGTTCATGACCGACAGAAGATACGTCTCTAAAATCTGCGCCTCAATGATCGGCGCCTCAACCTGGAGGATGGGTTCACGGGCGAAAAAAATCTCTCCTTCCGGCATAGCCCAGACATCACCGCTGAATCTGAACTGCCGTAGATACTCAAAAAAATCCGCTTTAACAGTTTTAAAAACCGGCAGGCCCTTCAGATAACGGACATCCTCTTCGCTGAAACGCAGGTTCAGGATGTAATCAACAGCCTGCTCAAGGCCGCAGGCGATGAGAAACGACCTGTTCTCCGGCATGGTGTGGCAGGAAAGCTCGAAGGCGGCGGTTAATCCCACGTTATGATGGAAATAGCCGGCGGCCATCGTGAGCTCATAGAGATCGATTTTGAGACTATTGCTGGGATTCATACTTTTAAAATCCGAAATCCGAAACACTAATGTATTGTCAAATAAATTTCAAAACTTCCCCTCCCTCGATGGGAGGGGTTCGGGGAGGGTGATTCTCGGAGAATTTCGCCCCCACCTAACCTCCCCCATCAAGGGGGAGGAAATAAGAAACTTGTCTGACAATGTACTAAACCCGAAACGATATCTAAGATTCCAACGATTCAAAGGTCATCTTTCTTGCGCCGGCTTTGAGCATTTCCTCCACGGCCCTTTGGGAATCGCCGGGATGAATATCCACGCCTTTGACGGCGTCCATCAAAAGATTCACCCTAAAATGCTTTAACGCGTCCAAGACCGAGGCCTTGACGCAGTAATCTGTCGCCAGGCCGCCGACGAAAAGCTCCTTGACACCACGCACCGAGAGAATATCTGCGAGAGAACGCCCGTCCTCATCAAAGGCCTGAAACGCTGAATAACTGTCCTTGTCCGGGTCCATGCCCTTAGAAACAATAACGGCCGCCGCAGGGAGCTTTAAGTCAGGATGAAAGGCTGCCCCTTTCGTATTCTGCGCGCAGTGGACGGGCCACAGTCCGCCGAACTCTTTGAAATGTTTTGTCTTTTGAGGATGCCAGTCCCGCGAGGCGATGACAGGCAGCTCTCTTTTGGAAAACGCCTCAATATACTTATTAAGGACAGGCACAACCTTGTCCCCGCCGGCAACGGCCAGGGACCCGCCGGGACAGAAATCATTCTGGACATCAACGATGAGAAGGGCGCTCTTTAGATTCATTCTCCAAGCCTCCTTTCCAGCAGCAGCATCCGGAAGCTCTGCGCATTATAGACGGCAAAACCCTGCTCGTCATTATTAAAAAAGGCGAACAGCGTTTTGACACGACTCTTCATCCCCGCCACCTTATCCACCCAGCCTTCCAATTCTTTGGCCGAATAGTTCGACGCATAAAAGGCTTTCCCGCCGTGAAACCGCAGGTACGCAAAATCCGTCGTCAGCACATGTTCGCCCAGCTTCTCCGGAGAGTCCGCAAAGCACAGGCAGCATTGAAAATCTTTTAATATCGCATAGACATCCCTATCAAACCAGGTTTCGTTCCTGAACTCAAACACATGCCGTCCGCCTAAGGCGGACAGCAGCCGGCAGAAATCCGACAACCTCTTCTCGTCTTTTTTAAACTCCGGCGGCAACTGCCACAAGAAACATGTCAATTTAGGCCTCAAGAGGGCCATGTGCTCCCCCAACATCTTAAGAGATTCCTTTGCCTCTTTCAACCGTTTGATATGGGTGATGAAGCGCGATCCCTTGACGACAAATCTGAATTCGCGGGGGGTATCCCTCAGCCATCCTTGGGTCATGCCTGCATCCGGCATACGGTAAAAGGTGACGTTCAACTCCACCGCATTAAACTGCCGGCTGTAGAATTCCAGCCACTTATGGGGGGGCAGTCCTTGATGGTAGAAAACGCCGTTGCCCCAATGAGGATAACTGTACCCTGATGTGCCGATATACAATTTCATCTTAAGAACCCACCGCCGGCTGGACAAAGATGATGTACGCCATCGTCAGAAACGTCGTCAACCCCGCCAGCATCTCTCGACGGATATTGGTGTTATTTTGCGGCAATTGAAAAATGCGATCGAGCATAACTGTCAAATATCCAGCACAACCGTTGCCTTCCATCCCTGCCTTTCCTCCGTCACCTTAAACCGATGCATCGTGACGGCCTTCACATCGACATTCAGCCGGTGCTTATTCGGATTAAGGAACTCCCCCCGGGCCTCGGCCGTCAGCATTAAAAAACCGCCTTGGTTTCGGATAGCGACTTTAGGAACGCGCAAGAGAAGCTGTTCGGCATCCTTGTAATAGACAAGCTCCTGAAGAAACTGAAAAAGAAGCATCTCAAGGGTTTCTTCTTGAAGAGAAATTGCCCTCTTGTGTGCGGCCGCGATAGATTCCAAATCTTCCACCATCACATTCATAACAGCATCGGCAGCGGACACAAATAAATCCTCACGCGTTTTTCCCCACGCCTCAAAAGCGATATCCGCGGTGGCGACATCGTCAAGGTATTGATAAGGCATATCATCCCTTCACATTCCCGACGGGTATAAAACGCACGACCCGCTGACTGATGCCCGCCATTTCTGTGGCGTTGATGACATCGTCAATATTTTTGTAGGCCGCCCCTGCTTCCTCAGCCAGACCCGAGTAAGAAGCGGCATGGACATAAATCCCGCGCTGGCGCATCTTCTCCAGAAGATCTTTGCCGCGGAAAAGCGTTTTGGCCTTATGCCGGCTCATGGTGCGGCCGCTGCCGTGAGCGGTTGAATAAAAAGTCTCGCGGCCTCCTTCCACCCCCGCCAAAAGATAAGAACCCGTCTCCATGCTCCCGCCGATAATAACCGGCTGGCCGGTTCTTTGATAAACTTCCGGAATCCCTTTCATCCCCGGGGCGAAGGCACGCGTGGAGCCTTTTCGATGGACGAGGACTTTACGTTTTTTGCCGTCAACCACATGCTCTTCCAATTTGGCGATATTATGCGCCACATCATAAACCTGATGCATGCCTAACTCCTGCGGCGTTTTGCCGAAGACCTCGGAAAAGACTTCACGGATACGGTGCAAAATCACCTGGCGGTTGGCAAAGGCCATGTTGACCGCGCACTTCATCGCGGCGAAATAATCCTGCCCCTCGGATGAGCGAAACGGGGCACAGGCGAGTTCTCTGTCTTCAACGTTGAGGCCGTATTTGCTTTCCATCACTTTAAGAAAAATCTGCAGATAATCGGTCGCCACCTGATGGCCGAATCCCCGGCTGCCGCAGTGAAACATGACCACGATCTGATTGGGCTGGGTGATGCCGAACTGAGCCGCCAATTCTTGATTAAAAATATTCTCCGGTTTGGCGACCTGGATCTCCAAATAATGATTGCCGGAGCCGAGCGTCCCTAGTTGATGATAGCCGCGCTCAACGGCCTTCTCGCTTATTTTGGCGGCGTCGGCCCCTTCCATACACCCCTGTTCTTCGGTGCGCTCCAAATCCTCCTGCCAGCCGTAGCCGTTTCTAACACACCACGGCGCGCCCTCTTCGACAACGCGTTTAAATTCGTTCTTGGAAACTTTGACGAACCCCTTGCCGCCGACGCCGGAAGGGATCCGCTGGAAAAGCCTGTCAACCAATTCGGCCACATGGGGCCGAATTTGATCGTAGGTAAGATTGGTTGTAACGAGGCGCATGCCGCAGTTGATGTCAAAGCCGATGCCGCCGGGAGAGATCACGCCTGTCTCGGCATCCATCGCCGCGACCCCGCCGATGGGAAAGCCGTAGCCCCAATGCCCGTCGGGCATGCAATAGGCATATTTCAGGATCCCGGGCAATTTTGCCACGTTAGCGGCCTGCTCAAAGACAGTCTCATCCATTTCTTTAAGCAGTTTTTCCGTCGCATAGATGCGCGCAGGCACACGCATCCCTTGACGAAAACTCACAGGAAGCTCCCAAACCGTATCTGAAATTTTAGAAATTTCCGGAGGGACAGCCATGTCTTCACCTTTTCAGCCGGCAGACAAAGATACCCCGCTTGCCTCTGACAGGTATTTTATCGAGGGCTACAGGGTCACAAAGGAGAAATTGATGACTTTGGGCTTGACCAGCCGTTTAAAATCCTTATAGGCCAACTGGATCAATTCCCGATGGGATCCCGCATTAAAGACGATCCCCTCTTCTTTGGTCAAGCTCTCATCCATATAGACAGCCATTCCGTAAAGATTGCCGAAGGGAGGCATCGCCCCAAGCTCGCAGTCGGGAAAGATATTTTTAAATTCATCTTCAGTGGCAATCTCGACGGATTTAGCCCGGATGACGTGTTGAAGGTGATCCACATCAACTTTATACGGCGCCGGCAACACAGCCATGCCCATCTTTCCGTCAACTTTTACCATAACTGTTTTTGCAAGGATGCTGCCGGACAGATGGGCTTGTCTGGCGACACCCTGGGCTGTGTAAGCGGTCGAATGGCTGATCGTGATATATTTGACCCCTTCCTCATCCAAAAATTTCTTCAGCCTCTGAACAGGCATAGGATCCTCCCTTCTTTTACCGCGGCTTTTTTTTCAGGGATTTCGTGCTTCTTTCTGCTTTGATCCAGTCGTCCCAGTCATGACCGTGTTCCCGCCCGCCATGATCGTGATGAACATAGGAAGTCTTATAGATTTTCTCCTGAATTTCATCCGACTTATTCAGGACATCGGCGACATCCGTCTTTTTCATTTTCATCTTCATGATCTTTCCCCCGGCTGATGATTAAAAGAGCGGCTTTTTCCCAGCACCTTAACAACGCGAATAACCGCAGCCGTAACATTTCAAACACCCTTCCTCATGATGAAGGGGATTGCCGCAGTCGGGACAAACGCCCACCATGTTCAAGTGCGCATTGGACCCTGAAGCGGCACCTGATGCCCCTTGACCGGCGACAGCGGCCAGCACTTTTCTTTGTTCGGTCAACAGGACGGCCTTCTCCTTTTTGTGAACCTGTTCTAAAACCTGGGCAATCGCATCGGCGCAGGAAAGTACCCGTCGGCCTTTGTTCCAAGCCGGCACAGGGCAGCGGATCCCATGCAATTGTTCCATGATCTCTTTGGTCTCCACCCCGGATCTCAACGCCAGAGAAATAAGCCGTCCGAGGGCCTCCAGTTGACTGGCGGCACATCCCCCCGCCTTCCCCATCTGGGTAAAAAGCTCAAAAGGCTCATTATGCTCATCGCTGTTGATAGTCACATACAAATTCCCGCAGCCTGTCGTGACCTTGGAGGTCATACCCACCATCATCTCCGGCCGCGGCCGCGGCTCAATGTGACCATAGGCAACCTCCCCTAACCCTGAAGGCAGTTTCTGTTTCAGATCACCCCCCTCGGCTTGTTTTGTTTTGGTGATATTCAAGACCTGGTCTTCCCGGCTGCCGTCGCGGTAAACCGTAATCCCCTTGCACCCTAATTCATAAGCCAGCCCATAAGCCTTGGCCACGTCTTCCTTGCTGGCCGCATGGGGAAAATTGATCGTCTTGGAGACCGCGTTGTCCGTAAATTGCTGAAAGGCCGCCTGCATGCGCACATGCCATTCGGGCGAGATATCGTGGGCGGTCACAAAGACCTCCTTGACATCGTCGGGAATTTCCTTGATGTTTGTAATAGCCCCCGCCTCGGCAATTTTTTGCATGAGCTCGGGACTGAAAAATCCCCTCTCTCGGGCGATCTCTTCAAAGACGGGATCCGTCTCCACAAGCTTTGTCTTGTCCATGACATTGCGGTAATAGCAAATAGAGAAGATCGGCTCGATCCCCGATGAGCAGGGGCCCGCAATAATGCTGATTGTCCCCGTCGGGGCGATGGTCGTGAGGGTCGCATTTCGAAACCGCTGCTGATCCCCCTTGTTGGCAAAGATGCTCTTGTCAAAGGCCGGAAAGACCCCCTTGTGCTTTCCCAGATCCAGGGATTTGATCCGCGCCTCTGTCAAAATAAAAGACATCACCTGGCTGGCCAATTCCAGCCCCCTCTCGGAATTATAGGGAACACCCAGACGGGCCAGCATCGAGGCCCATCCCATCACTCCTAACCCGATCTTGCGGGTCAACTTCGTCCGATACTCTATTTCTTTAACAGGGTGCTGGTTGGCATCAATCACATTATCCAAGAAATGAACAGCCCTGCGGACGGTGCTCTGCAGCTTATCCCAGTCAACCTCATATCGATTTTCATCGACCTTTTTCACCATAAGCAAAAGGTTGATGGAGCCCAGATTGCAGCTCTCGTAAGGAAGAAGCACCTGTTCCCCGCAGGGGTTTGTGGCCTCATATTTGCCGAGGGCGAGGGTAGGATTCAATTCATTCATCCGGTCGATAAAGATAAGGCCGGGCTCGCCGTTACGGTGAGCGTTCTCGACGATCAAATCAAAGATGTATTTGCTGTTCACCAATCTGACAATTTTTCCTGAATAGGGGGAAATGAGGTCATAGTCCTCTTCGTTTTCCAGGGCCTTCCAAAATTTCGCCGTCACGGCAACGGAGATATTGAAATTGCTGATTTCCTTATCGGTCTGTTTGCAGGCGATAAATTCCTCGATATCGGGGTGATCCACCCGCAGGACACCCATGTTGGCCCCCCGACGGGTCCCCCCCTGCTTGACGGCCTGGGTTGCCCCGTCAAAGACCTTCATAAAAGAAATCGGGCCCGAGGCAATCCCCCCTGTCTTCTGAACGATGGAATTTTTCTCGCGCAGACGCGAAAAGGAAAACCCGGTCCCGCCGCCTGTCTTATGAATAATAGCCGTCGTCTTCAATGTCTCAAAAATCGACTCCATAGAGTCTTCAATGGGGAGGACAAAACACGCACTCAACTGTCCCAGCGGACGGCCCGCATTCATCAAAGTCGGCGAATTGGGCATAAATTCCAGACGGCTGATTATCTGAAAAAACTCCTCTTCATACCGCTGGATAGTTTTGGGGTCGGCCCCGTAATCGCCTTCCACCGCGGCAATGGTCTTGGCTACCCGCCGAAAAAGTTCTTCGGGCGTTTCCGCGACACGGCCGTCATCATCCTTTTTCAGGTATCGTCTTTCCAAGACCTTGAGTGCATTCTGCGAGATTCCCTGATTCATCTTCCCCCCCTCTTTGTTAGTTTCTCGTTAGTATCTCTAAAACCTGCTTATCCTCGATTTGATCAAACTGCGCATAAAACTGACTCAAGGCATAAAAAAAGTCAGGCACACGCGCACACAGCAGCTCGTCGGCATCCTCCGCCACCTTACATAAGGAATCTTCGGGCCCAACGGGAATAGCGGCAATCAGACGGATCGGGCATTCCTGCCGCACCGCCCACATGGCCGCCTGGAACGTCGCCCCTGTGGCAATACCGTCGTCGGTAATGATAACGGTGCGATTCTTTAGCGGCACCTTGGGATGGGCATTGCGAAACAATATCCGACGGCGCTTGATCTCAGCCGTCTGCCGCGCCCTTTCCTGCTCAACATATTCATGCCCCGCCCCTGTCTGATGAACAAAATCCTTATTGAGAAAGAACTCTCCATCCTCGCTTATGGCGCCGATGGCAAACTCCGGATTCCCAGGCGCCCCTATTTTCCGGGAGAGAACGATATCCAGCGTCGCCCCTAAAACCTGCGCCAGACTTTCGGCAACAACCACACCTCCTCGCGGGATACCCAGCACAACCGCCTCGTTTCCATACGTCTTTTTTAATTCCTCGCCGAGCCGTCTTCCCGCCTCGACCCGATCGGAAAAAGGTTTATTGACGCGTTCCATAATAAAAAAATTTTTTGTCTTTATCCCCATAGATACCTCCGGTTCTTTAGACACGCTCCGCCACCGTCGAGGAAAGGTCTTTTGAAACTCGTACGACAAAATTTTCGCCGTCTTTGGTCTCAATGCCAACCAGATGTTCCCGGACAAGCGCCGCTATGCTCAAATGAATCAGATAAATCGAACCTCCCACTCTATCCCTAATCTCCCTGACGCTGACCTGTCCGTGTCGTTCTTCCAGAAAGGTTAATATTTCACCAGCCATAGTCTTAATATCGGCGAACATCTCCCCCTTCCTTTCTCCCCACAGGACTTTAGGGTTAAACAGCGGCTTTTTCCCTTTAAGTTCCAAGCATATTTTACCGCAAAAATTTAAAAATCGTAAATCAGGTTATCTCCTTAGAAAGTTACGTAATATTACTTATATTGTCTTTTAAGGCCGGCACATCAGATGACCCCTTTGGAAATGGCATACCTCACCAGGCCGGCTGTGCTTTTTATCCCCAGTTTGTCCGTCAGATGGACCCTGTGGGCCTCAACCGTCCGCACGCTTATTTTGAGTTTTGCCGCAGCCTCTTTATTAGAATACCCATTGGCGATGCAGCGCAGGACATGTTTCTCCCTTGCGGTCAGAATCTCGAGAGAAGGGGTCTCCACCTCATCCAGCGATCGGATAAACCGATTCGTCAGCATGGTTGATACCGTCGGAGATACAAACGGCTTTCCCTTCCTGATAGCCCTAACGGCCGCGGTCAGCTGATCATGGGCATCCTCTTTGAGGATGTAGCCCGAGGCCCCGTTGGCCATGGCATGTTTAAAATGCTCGTAATCCTTCTGCATGGTAAGGATAAGAATTCTGACTTGCGGAAATTGGCTGCGGATATTTCTGATAGCTGTCATGCCATCCATCTGGGGCATGCACAAATCGAGGACAACCAAATCGCACGGCAAGACATCCAGCTTCTTGAGAAGCTCTTCCCCGTCTTTGGCCTCTCCAACCACCTTCAAAGAGGATTCTTTGTCGATGAGACCTTTTAGGCCCTCGCGAAACATGGTATGGTCATCAGCCAGGATAATTTTATAATGGGCCATTTTGCACTCCCAAAAGATGGGATATTTGCAACTCTTCTTTTAAGGCAGAGGCATTCTACTACTAAATAGAGGCTACAGCAAGGATAATATAACAATATATTGTGGTTTTTGAATTCACTTGTTGGGAACCGGGATACTGATTCCGCCGTTGCCGCGAACCCCGCCGATACTGCCGCTGCCGCCTATATTAATCGTCCGGCAGCCGCCAAGACACAGAATCAGGATAAGCATAAAACCAGCCCAAAAGGACATTCTAAGACCTGTCGAATCGGTATTCATTCTATCATACACCTCTCTTCCCTTAGGCCTGGTAATGACCGTGAGAGGCCGCCCCTTATTCCTTGGCCGGCCGGCAATAGATGCGATCCACAAAAGAGGAATCAATCGCAATATCGGTCTCCCCCACCCGCAAAATGACAGT
>MHGQ01000074.1 GCA_001805645.1 Omnitrophica WOR_2 bacterium RIFCSPHIGHO2_02_FULL_50_17
CGTCAGTAGTCTCAGCTATTAAATCAACCACATCGGTACCGTCAATTGAGCCTTCGAGAGGATTTGATTTAATAGTTATAATTTTGTCGTCATTTCTGCACATAATTACATTTTGGGCATCGCCTAACATGGGTATCGTAGCATTATGCGAAACGAGAATAATCTGCTTCTTGGCTTTACATTTCTTAATAGCCTTAAGCAAGCCAGAGTTTATGTAACTTGTCGCCAGATTATCCTCAGGTTGATCGATAATGAGCGGCGCATTGTCATTTCCCCAATCAAGTATTAAATCTAGAATTACCGACGTCTTCCATCCAGCGCTCAAGCTATCAAAGTCTTTGCCTCCCTTTGTGGTTATTCTATATTTTTTCTTATTCATGTCTGCAAATATTGCATTCACGCGATTTTTAAAATCGTCGTAACCAGAAACCTTTGGGCCTCGCTGCCTGAATTTCGACTCAAATAGCGCTTCAGGATCAATGGCGTCGAATGCCTTGATTGCATTTTCAGTCTTTAACAGACTGTTCACTACTTCGAGAAACTTATCTTTTGTCAGCTCAAACTCATTGTCTATGTAAAGCTTGTGCCCCATCGATTCTATTTCTTTTGTAGTCATCTTAATGGAGAACTTTGAGATGGCGTCTAATGACTCATAGAATATTTTGGTAAACTTACAGTATTTGTTGATATATTTCAGCAAATTTTCAAACTGCTTCCTCTTAGTAGTGATTTCCTGGTTCTGAGCTTCTTGAGCATCGTCAATTTCTTTCTCATGCGATATGATTATAGTGCGAATAGCAGATTCTATTTCTGATCGCTCAAATGCCAGCTTCAACTCTTTCTTTAGCTTTTCAACAAGAGTGCCGTCGTGCTGGATTAAAGGGTTTTTTGACAAAAATCCATCAATCTCATCCAAGCTCTTAATATGCTGGTTGTATTTTCCTTTGCCATATTCGAAGGTTTCTAGAATTTTGTCTGTAGGCAATAGGTCTTTGAGTGGGTTACCTTGAATTTTATCTGTGACAATAAGATGAGACAATTTTGGTATTCTTAAAAGATTAGCCTGTAGCGATTCAATTTCCTTTACTGATTGTATTAATGCGGCTAACCGAGAACCAAGTTCGGATAGAGCATTGGATATTTCTAAGCGTTCTTCGCTATCCGCCGGAAATACACTTTTTAGAATAGAAATATCGTCGATGGTGTTTTCCTCATCGTTCTTATCGCATATTTTGATGATGTAGTTCTGCGGAAAGTAATGTGGCGCTTGTCCTGCTGGATTTTTAACCTCAATATCTTGGATGTTATATGGCGTGTTAAGGTAAACACTATCGCCAAGCGTGCCAACAATCTTTCTATAGACGGAATCTACAAACAAAGTCTTACCGCTGGAAGACCCACCGATAACCACATTCAACCCAGGCGTTAAAGCCACGTCAATATCAATTTTATCGTTCTTTAGTGAAACGTGTTGAATGCATTCAGCCCACGAATCTGGCTTCTCACCGTACATTAATCTTGAAGACTCCGACAGGGATAAGCGTAAACCGTTAAAGGTGGGACTAGCCAGCATCCATGTCCGCACAAATGGAGCAGCATCGCTTGCTTTGGCGTCTGGATAATTTTGTGGTGAGTAATTGTCGGAAGCTGTAACCAGATTAACAAATTCTTTGATTCCTAGACGATCGAAATATTCATGTATTTTTTCCAAGCCGACATTGCTTCTTGCTGTAAATCCATCAAAGTGATTGTAATAAATACTTCTTTCCAAAGTGTTGTCAAACTGTACACCGTTAGGGATAGACTTATGGAAAGTCGAATGATTTTGTCCTCCATGTGGTAAAAGAACAAATTCATAAGCATCGAAGTGCTTCATTATCTCTTCCAGTTTAGGGATGCTAGCATCGTCGGCTGAGACCGTCTTTTTCGGATAGAGCTTGTCTAGTATTGCATTAATGCCATCGATAGAAGGAGCGTCTATTTGTGGCAACTTGAAATAAATATGACTATGGTAGGGCTTATGCTGGTCATAGTTACGCACATGCAACTCTACTCCTAATAAAATATGCTTAAATTTCTGGACAGCTTTTAAGTAGACGGACTTATTAATTGTGTTGTGATCGGTTAATGATATCAAGTAGGACGAACCCTCTGCGACTTCTTCGATCTTGCGTTGTAATAGGTCAAGATCGTAAGCCTCGTTGAGTTCATCGGCGTTATCTGAAGTATGAATGTGAAGATCAATGAAAACTGGTTCCATATTTCTCCCAAAAAACGAAAAAACCTCCGCCTTTATTAAGCGAAGGTTTGACTTTTTTAAAGTGGAGGATTTAGCCCTTCTAACACACCACTACAAATTGATATAGGTGTTTTATATCACTTCCCTTTGCTTATGTCAATTGGGTTTTCCGTGGCCAAACCGTGGCTAAATCGGGCTCAAAAGTAGGGAATTTAAACAAATCCATACAAATTGTCTGAAACCAAAAACCCCGTCCCTCTCGACGAGAAACGGGGTTTACACTGGTTGCGGGGGCAGGATTTGAACCTGCGGCCTTCAGGTTATGAGCCTGACGAGCTACCGGGCTGCTCCACCCCGCGGCTATCTATAAACTCAAAATTAAAAGAACTACTTCTCCGCATTCACCGGCATCAGCCGATAGACCATCTCGCCTTCGCGCACCAAGCCCATCTCCTCGCGGGCCACCCTTTCCAAATAAACCGGATCCTCCAGAAGCAGGCGCTTTTCTTTCTCTAATTCTCGATTTCTTCCTTTAAGCTCGGCAATCCGCCGCTCGTATTCTAAGTTTTTCTCTCTCTGCTCCTGCATTATCGTAAACGAAGGCAGGAAAAAAATCAAGAGTAACGTCGCAAAAGCGAATAACCAAAAGGCGTTCTTTAACATGCCTTACCAAATCTTGCCCCACAGGGGACCGGCATACACGGCATTTTTGCCGAGCGCCTCTTCGATGCGCAGAAGTTCGTTGTATTTGGCCAGACGGTCTGTGCGCGACAAAGACCCTGTCTTAATCTGTCCCACGCCGGTTGCAACCGCCAGGTGGCTTATCGTCGTATCCTCGGTCTCACCGGAGCGGTGCGAGATAATCGAGGTATATTTGTGCTCTTTGGCCAATTGAATCGTCTCGAGGGTCTCGGAGAGGCTGCCGATCTGATTGACCTTGACCAGAATAGAATTGGCAACACCTTTCTCAATGCCTTCTTGCAGACGTTTGACATTCGTCACAAAAAGATCGTCGCCCACAAGCTGGAGGTTATCGCCGATACGCTGCGTCATCTCCTGCCAGCCCTCCCAATCATTTTCGTCCAGGCCGTCTTCAATGGAGATCAGGGGCGAAGTCTTCATCATCTCGGCATAGACATCCACCAAATCCGCAGCGGAAAGCCTCTGGCCGTTATAGTGATACCGCCCGTCTTTGCAGAATTCCGACGAGGCCGCGTCCAAAGCGATAAAGACATCCTTGTCCGGCTTATACCCGGCCTTTTCGATGGCCTCCAAAATCAGATGAACGGCCTCCTCGTTGGTGGAAAGATTCGGCGCAAATCCTCCCTCATCCCCGACGGACGTGGAGAGTTTTTTTGCCTTTAAGATGGCCTTTAAATGATGAAAGACCTCCGTTGCCATGCGCAGGGCCTCGCTGAAGGTGGGCGCGCCCAAAGGCGCAATCATGAATTCCTGAATATCCAGATTATTGTCCGCATGCGCCCCGCCGTTTAAGATATTCATCAACGGGACGGGGAGGATCTTGGCTTCTTTCCCACCGAGATAGCGATAGAGAGGCTCGCCGGCCTCGCCGGCCGCGGCTTTCGCAACCGCCAGAGAGACCCCTAAAATCGCGTTGGCGCCGAGTTTGCTTTTATTGGCCGTGCCGTCCAGTTTGATCAAAATCTGGTCAATGGCTTTAAAATCCGGCTCATGGCCCGTGACATGCTCGGCGATGCTCGTGTTGATATGCGCCACAGCCCTGGAAACCCCTTTGCCCAGATAGCGGGATTTGTCCCCGTCGCGCAGTTCAATCGCCTCATGCTCGCCGGTGGAGGCACCCGAAGGCACCGCGGCCCGTCCCATGACACCGGATTCGAGAATCACGTCCACCTCAACCGTCGGATTGCCGCGGGAGTCTAAAATCTGCCTTCCCTTAACCTGAACTATCTTCGACATGGGGATATTTCTTCTTTCATTCTCTATTTTCCATTTTCCATCTTCATTCTTCTCAAAGAATATCGCCAAAGTATCATAGTTTAATAGGAAAGTCAAAGCTTTTTCGGCAGGATATCTCCTCATATATAGACTCTTTCATGATATTCCTGATTCCCATGGCACCTTCAAGTGATACTGCTGAATCATTTCTAAAAGCGCCTCAGCGTTGCCCCTGGCGTCATCAACCGGATTGTGCGTGTGCTTGGTTTTGCGCAGATGCTTGAAATTCTTTGAAACATCTTTAACAAGGCCTTTATAAAGCGACCCCAAATTCATCGATGAAAAACCGAATGGATTTCGTCCTAAGAAGTGATGAAAATACCAATTGATGAACTGCCAGTCGAAACCGTTGTTGTCGGACACGAATATCGGCCGGCCTTTCGGATTTTCCGCAATCCATTTATCAAATGATTCCATCGCTCTTTTAGGGTCGTCAAACTTTAATGTTTCCTCGCGGCTGAATCCCGAAATCTTCAAAGCTTCCGGATCCCATCTCTCCGAAATCGGCTTTAACTTTTTATAGAACGTCCGGGATAGCGACGGCTCAACAATGATTGCCCCAAAGCAAACCATTGAATAATCGCCTGGGATAGGACCGTCGGCTTCGATATCGACCATGACGTAGCTCATAATGAATTTTGCTTACGCTTATGAATTACCCTTCTTTAACTCTGAGAGGATTGCCTCTTGATTTAAAGACTTTAATCCCGCAATAACCCGTTTCTGCCATTGCGTATTCATATCCTCATATGCCGAACGAATAGATTCTTTTTCTCCGGCCTCCATCAAGTCATTCAGTATTTCCGAGGCCATCATATTGTCTTTGCGGGCCTTGTCCTTATTCTTTCGCCTCTGGGCAATAATGATTTTGTGAAGAGCAAACCGCGCAGGATGAGGTAGGGTAACCTTAAAATCTTCGACTTGAATCTTGATTGTGCCTTCAGACAGAAAATTTAAAAACCGCAACGCGGTAGCATTGATCCCAAGAGTTGGCAAAGATACCGGTTCATCTGTTCCCCGGCCTCTCTCTGGAGTTAAGAATTCAACGATAAGATCCGGATGGATCAACTTCATATGCCCTTCGCTCCCATGAAACGTCACCCTGAAACCCAAGTCATCGAGCATGTCAGGGATGCTTACCTTTTGTTTTATTTTGTGCACAGAATCAATAAGAAAATCCCAGATTCAATTTTTAAGTGCAACACAGTTTTCGTAAGTCTCTGATGGCGTAAGGTATTGTAAACATTTTCTTGGTCTGGCGTTAATACGTTTTTCGATCTTTTTCAACTGCCGGGAAGAGACCTTCGAGAGGTCATAGCCCTTGGGAATCCAGCGACGGAGCAGGCCAATAACCTGCTCAACACTGCCTTTCTCATAACTGTGATATGGCTCGCAGAAAAAAGATTCTGTACCGATCCGTTTGTTAACAAGTAAATGCTCGGTATTCTCGGAGCCGTTGTCATAAGTAATCGTCCGGCGCAGATGTCGAGGGATGCGCCCAAGGCGACGGTTGATAGCTGAGCGCAGAAGGCCGGCTGATTTTCTTTTGAGTTTGGCAAGTTTAACGTAACGTGCCTTTCGCTCAAGAATAACGCCGATAGCCGCCAAACTCTTGCGCGAGACCATGGTGTCGGCTTCCCAGTGCCCGGCTTGTTTGCGGTCCTGTACTTGGGCGGGGCGCTCTCTGATGGATCGTCTCGACGGGATATGCGTCTTGCAATGCCTGCGGGAATATCCTCGCCGTTTGCGTCTGCGGTATTGCCGCGCCAGAGCCTTGATAAGATCACGGCGTTTGGGATTTCGGGTATCATAGATGGATTGGTAGATCGTTTCATGGCTGATGCAGTGTCCCGGGAGCTTTTTTATCACCTGGTTGGCGATGATCTCCGGAGACCATTGTTCTTTGAGTAGCATTCTTACGACATACTGGCGAAGTTTCTTGTCCGCCAGTTTGGGCCTGCGACCACGGCGCCCATTGCGCAGAATCGATCGCTTATTGGCGCTATGGGCTGAATAACGGTTGTAGGTCGGCGCTCTGTTCCTGCGCAGTTCGCGGCTGATCGTGCTCTTATGTCGCTCCAAAATCTCGGCGATGTTTGTCGCCGTTTTGCCGCGGACTCGCAATGCAAATATTTTTTCTCTTTCTCGGAGCGTTAGCTGTATGTATTGTTTTTTCATACGCTTAGAATAACAATTTTCCTAAGTGTTGCACTTAATTCTTGAACTCGGGGTTTAAAAAAAGTCAAAAAATAGGGAATGCTTGGCGTTGAGTTGACCAGTTGCCTCTCTTCACCAAAAACCAGTTTATCCAGTCTCTCCCCAACGCCGCGGTTGGTGTTGGGCAGGATGTGACCGTAGCGGTAAAGTCCCGAGCGCAGTCGAGGGATCCATGGTGGTTTTGGCGGGGGTTATCTTTTCCACACTTTCGCCACGCCGGCCTCGACCATGCGGCCGTTGAGCCACAGGCCCTCGGCGGCGATGCGGTGCAGGTCTTTTTCTTTGGGCAGGTAGAACATATCCACCAGATACCGGTCCCACTTGTCGGTTTTGTAGGTTTTGACGACCAGATTCTCGATGCCTTTGAGCTCGTCTTCCACCCATTTCTTGGCGCGCTGGCCGGCCAGGGTGCCGATCTCCGGCGCGTCAATGCCGTTTAAGCGCAGGCGCTGGTGGGTCCAGCGGCCGAACCCCTGGTCGATCATCATCAACGGCGTGTCCGCGTCAATGAGCCGGCGGAGTTTCCCCCGGAAGGTAAACAGGTCGCTCACCTTCGCGTCGGTGACTTTAAGCCGGTAAACCCCGTCCACTTTCTCCGATGTGTAAAGATATTTGTTGTCGAGCGCGGCCTTGGCCGGCGGGGACTCCTCGCAGGCGGCAAAGCCCAAATCCACAAACCAGGGAACTTCAAAATTTTCGATGTCATCGGCGCGCAAAAGCCGGTAGGTGTAAAGCTTGCCGCGCACCGGATTTTTAAGGTCGAAGACCGGCAGCTCATCCGCAGCGGCCGGCGGCATGAGCATCAGCCGCAGCTGATCCGCCGGAATCTTTTCCTTTTTGATCCGCTCAAGCCATTGTTGACGCTCGGCCGCGTCCGCGACGGCCAACAAAAACCGGTAATGCGACCATTTCAAATTTTTGTGGGGCTTTAAGACCGGGAAATAACGGAAAAACTGCTCGCACTGCTGGAGGGTGCGGTCGTTGATTTCTAAGTCTCTGGACAATTCCTGGTAAAAACGGCCGATGCCGCCGCGGGGCAGCGCGTGGGTATTCAAGTAAACGTTGATATGCCGGCCCACGGCCCAGGAGGAAAGGACTTTCTGCTGTTCCAGAAGCTCCTCGATTTTCTTGAGGCCTTTTTCCATCTCCCGGCGGATACTTTTGAGGAGCTTCTGATAACCGGCTGCTTTGACCATCGGCATTCGGGGCATGGATTGTCCTCCTTATAGTTCAGTAAACCCCGTTAGAGAACTTCGTTCTCTAGCGGGGTAAAGGCATGGCGGCGGAGATTTTACGTGCGGGGTCATTTTAACACGAAAGCATATCCCCATAAATCAAATAATTGAAGGGCCGGGGAGTTTTTTCCCGTCACTTCATCCCGAGGAATGAAGTGACGAGGGATCTGCTTTTTCCCCTAGAATTCCCCTCCCGTCGAGGGAGGGGTAAGGGGAGGGTGAAGATTAAATTGTCACCCCCACCTTTCCTCCCCCGTCGAGGGGGAGGGATGAGGGTCAAAAAAGTGCCAAACTCAAGCTTTTAGTTTATTGAATGCTTTGCGCTCAAATTATGTTATACTTTTACCGCATGAGAAAATTTGTCATTTGGCTTAAAATCAACTGGATAAAAATCCTCCTGATCCTCCTCTTTGCGGCCATCGCTGTCGGCATGGGCATGTATGTCTCCTATATCGTCCGCAGTTATTCCAAATTGGAGAACTTCGCCAAGACCCAGCAATCGGGCATGATGGCCATGTATATGCCGATGTCCATTTTCTCCCAGCTTCTGACCCTTCCTTTTCTCTTTGCCATGTATTACTACATTATGCGCGGCGGCGGGATGGGCGTTAAGAAGGAAAAAATCGACCAAACGAAAGTCAACGTCAAATGGCAAGATGTGATCGGCATGGACGCCGCCAAAGAAGACGCCATGGAGGTCGTCCGGCTGCTCAAAGACCACTCTCTGCAGAAAACAACGGGAGAAAACATCATTAAAGGGGCCCTCTTGATCGGCCCGCCGGGCTGCGGCAAGACCTATCTCGCCAAGGCCATGGCCACCGAATGCGGCCTTCCTATGCTCTCGGCGGTGGGGAGCGATTTCATCGCGATGTTTATGGGGCAGGGGGCCGAACGCATGCGGTCTCTTTTTAAACACGCCCGCGCCGAAGCCAAAATTCACGGCGGCTGCATCATCTTCATAGATGAAATTGACGCCTTTGCCCGCCAGAGGGCCTCCCAGGACAACCGCCCCTCCCTTTCCAGCGCGGACACCTCCCATAACGCCACCATCAACCAATTCCTGACCGAATTCGACGGCCTGCGCCGGAAGGAAAACAACATCATCGTGATTGCCGCCACCAATGTCCCTGAAGAAGAATTGGACGAGGCTATTATGCGCTCGGGCCGCTTCGACCGCAAAATCCGCGTGGAAAAGCCCAACGTGATGGAACGCAAAGAGCTCATCCGATACTACCTGTCCAAGGCGCAGTCCGACCCCGCCCTGGATATCGGCCATTATGCGGATAAAACAAAATGGTTTTCTCCGTCGGACATCAATAACCTGGTCCGGGAGGCCGGCGTTTTTGCCCTCCGGGAAAAACGCACGAGGATTGCCTCCCAAGACATGGATGCCGCCCTCAGTAGAATCATGGTCTCTATCGAAAAAATGGGCGGCGACAAAATTTTGAGCGAAAAAATCAACGTGAAGTGGGAAAGCGTCATCGGCATGGACGCGGCCAAAAAAGAAGCGTGGGAAATCGTGGATTTATTGCGCGACCGCAATATGCTCAAGGCCGTCGGAGGAAAAATCATTAAAGGCGTCCTCCTCTTGGGGCCGCCGGGCTGCGGCAAAACGTATCTGGCCAAGGCCATGGCGACCGAAGCCGGGTATCCTTTTATCTCCAAGACAGGCAGTGAATTTATTCAAATGTATGTCGGCGTCGGCCCCAAACGCGTCCGGGACTTGTTTAAGGAGGCCCGCGCCCTGGCCCGCGTCGAGGGCGGGTGCATTATTTTTATTGATGAGATTGACGCTATCGCCAGACCGCGATCCTTCGGGGGGGATGATTTCGGCGGGCCGAGCGAATACAATGCGACCACCAATCAGTTGTTGACCGAGCTCGACGGGTTAAGGCAGACGGAGAATAATATCGTCGTCCTGGCCGCCACCAACGCCGCAGAGGGCAACTTGGACCAGGCCTTGTTGCGCGCCGGACGTTTTGACCGCAAGATATACATCGCCCTGCCCAATCTGGAGGAACGCGAGGCCTTGTTCCGGTTTTATCTATCCCGGGTTCAGGCGGACGTCTCCTGCGACCCTGCCCTCCTGGCCCGGAAGACCTTGTATTTTTCCCCCTCCAGTATCGACAGCATGGTGCGGGAGGCCGGCCTTTTGGCTTTGAGGGAAAAACGGAATATCATTACCTTCAAAGACCTGTCCAACGCCTACGACCGCATCCAATACGGGGATAAATCCAACATCAAGATGACGAAGACCGAAAAAATCTGGACGGCGTATCACGAGGCCGGCCATGCCATTATCGGATATTTGCTTCATCCCACCGACGATGTCATCAAAGCGACCATTATTCCCAGGAAAGGAAGCCTCGGGATGGTCTCGTCGCGTCCCGTCGAGGAAATTCATTCCGCGACCCAAGAAAAGCTTCTGGCCGATATCAAGGTCAATGTGGCGGCCTATGTCGCCGAGAAAATCAAGTTCGGCTCCACGTCCTCAGGCGTCGGCGGCGGCTCCGGCAGCGACTTTCATCTCGCCATGCGCATCGCCCAGGCCATGGTATGGAGCCTGGGGATGGGTCCCTCGGGGCTGGTGGGGGATTTTCAGGCCCTGCGCACGCCTTCCGGCCGTTACAATATATCGGAGAAAACATACCAGATACTGGATCAAGACGTCCAGGCGATTCTGCAGGGCTGCCTTAAGGATGTGGAATCCATCCTCACCGAAAAAAGAGATCTGCTGGAGTATTTCGCCCAGGAGCTCCTCCAAAAAGAAGAGCTCGAATATGACGACATTGTCGCCATCTTCAACAAGTATGGGCTGAAATCCGCCAGCCGCCCTTTACTGCCGGCGTCATGAAGAAATTCAAATCCATCGCCACCGTTGGCCTGCCTTTCTGGGGCATCCTGTTCCTTGCCTCCTGCTCGGATGTCACGCCTGTAGATACAACGCTTCTTTCCGAGGCGCACGGCAAATTCCTGCAGATATGCCGGGAAGAATATAATCTCAACGTCCTTATCAGGCCGCTGAAAGCTACCGTCTGGGTCTATGTCCCTTTAAGGGAAAACCTGCTTCAGATCGCGGCCGGCAAGGAAGGCGCCCAAAAATCCAGCACGCCCCAAGAACGGCCCGCGGTCAAATTCCTTGAGGCCTCCTTTGCCTTGACGGAGCGCCTCTTTCTCATCCGCTATGACATCGGACGGCAGAAGGTGTATCCCCAAAGTCCGGGCTACGGCGTCGAATACACGCAAGCCTACCGGCAGACAAGCCGGCAGATACTCTCGGCGGTCTCGCGCAGCTACTTTTCCTCCGCAAAGACAGAAGGGCCGCCGCAATTCTTTGTCGTCGTCCTCACCGATATCCAGAACGGCATCGAGATCGAAAACACATTTTATTTAGACGACCTTAAGAAATACATGACGCTGGAAGCCATCCCGCAGGAAGAATACACGAAGAGAAGCCTGTATGAGCTTAAAGGGAATCTTGATTTTATCGGTGACACCGAAGGCAGACACCTCGATTATAAAGAAATCGCCCTGCCTGACTTCCTCGCCAGGCAGATCGCCAACCGCATCAACTTCCAATACCAGCGAAGCGCCTTCCCGCCCTCCGACGACGCGCGGGCGGAAATCCTTAACATCGCCGCCGCAACGCTGCGCTATTATCAATTCAGCGATTTCACCGCCGTCGCCTTGCGCAATCTTGCCGACGGAAGCGCCGAGACCATCCCCGCCGCGAACCTTGCCAATTATACCGAAGAGGAAACAGAACAAAAGGGGAGGCTAATCCACATCCAATTTCGCTGATTCGGATTCCCATTTGTTTCCTTCAGAGTAGATCGAAACCGAACACTTGGCGGGGGCGATACAATACAGGAGTTTGGATAGGGAGTTTTTTGCATAACGGATGGCGCTTCAACTTATGAATTCGCACGAAAGCGTGTCGGCTACATTCATTTATTAGCCCGTATGCTGATATTGATATTCTTGCCAGACACTGTGGCCGAGCCTGTTACGTAAACTCGCGTTGACTGCATTATGCGATGTGATAGCCAGCCTGTCGATAAGTGATGTGGCCTGAGTTACGTCACTTTTGTGTACAGAACGAGTGGCCGAGACTCGATGAGCAATCTCACCGCGAAGAGTTATAAGTTTTTCGAGACGACCTCGTGCTTGCGCAGGTTTACATTTATGCCAAGACCACTTTTTTGAAATCTTGGACAGACCGAGCAAAGAATCAAAAAGCTCATCAATTTGTTTTGGTTTCGGTGTGTTCAAATTCCCAATGTAACGTTTTATAACACTATTCTGATGGTTGCGCAGAACGGTTTTCCATCCATCACCAGCGAGATCCCAGACACGCCTATCATCCTTATCTTCCCGCACCTTTTTGGAAACCATATTAAGAACCTTTGTGGGGAAAAAAGACGGCTTCTTCGCTCGCCGCAACAAAAATTCAAATGACGATCCCGCCAAATCTTCAACATAAGCTTCCCAACACGCGACCAGCAAAACAATTCCACTTTTGTTTAACACCTCAACCTTATGTTTGGCTCCAACGTCTGATCCTGCAACTTTGGTGTGGATTTCTAAGAGACGTTCAACCTCTTTAAGGTTTTCGAGAAGCTTCTCGAGGTGTTTAGCCTCCGGCGGACGTCCTTTTGGTTTTCCATGTGCCATGCGCGCTCCCGATGCGATCTAACAATTAATAAACCCACCCTGCCATGAATGACAACGTTTTTGCGACTCTTGGAATAAGGGTTTAACTCAAAGAGCCGGATGCTTTTTCTAATCCAAGGATTAAATTTCTTGGATTCCGCTTTTACATTAAATTTTCTCGTCATAATTCTTTCTGTTTCTTATTTCATAGTAAATAAAATTACACCCGGAGATGGAACTTAACCGTTTGAAACCTGTTTCAATGGCAATCTTCGAACAATCAATGCCAATCCAATGTCTATTTGTTTCTTGAGCGGCTGAAAGTGTGGACCCCGACCCGGCAAAACAATCAAGGACAATATCATCAGGATTGGACGAGGCCTGAATAATCACTTTTAACATTTCAAGATTCTTTTCGGTTGGATAGAGGGGATAAATTTTATCTTTAAATAACCATATATCCTGCCGCTTCTTTCCTTTTTTCATAAATTCATCAGCAAAAATGATTTTTCGAGGATTGCCGGTTGATGACCATTCTATTAACCCTTTATTATTTAGAATTTCCAACTCAGCAGGTGAATGCCTCCAATGACGCCCTGCCGGCGGATATATTCCTTTCCAGGGCTTACCCGTCGGGCCGTCGGCTGTTTCCCCCGGGGCATGCAGAGGTGTTGTGGTATATCGTCTGCCTTTTTTGTCAATTTTAGGGAATAATCTTTCTATGTCTTTTTCAGAGAAATCTTCTCGGGAATCATTCCAAACATATTTACTGGTCTTGGAATAAAAAAGTATGGTGTCTTTAATATTCCCGTAAGCTTTTCTCGAGAAATTCTTTGGATTACATTTTACCCGGGTAATTTCATTGATAAAATTCTCATAACCGAAAATCTCGTCAAGAAGGACTTTAACATAATGACTCATTTTGGAATCTATATGCACATAAATTGAACCATCCTCCGCCAACAATTGTCTTAACAAAATAAATCTTTTGCGCAAGAATTCAATATAGGCGGATCCTACCAATTTATCCTCATAGGCTTTTTCGTCATTGTTGCTGCAACTTATTGTTGAAGTTCTGCTTAATCCGCTCCGGAAGATCTGATTTGTAGAAAAAGGCGGATCAATGTAAATTAATTTTATCTTGCCCTTGAGCGTGGAATCCGAGGACAATAATTTTAAGACTTGTAAGTTATCTCCAAAAATTAACTTATTAAAAATGCTACAACCGTTCCCAATCTTTTTTCTTTGATGAAGTTCAAAGAGGGGCTCTTGACTAACAATCTTTTTGAAATTCTCTTTGTTGGGATAAGTGATAGATATCTCGTTCATTTTCCTTCCCCTTTCGTTAGCTTAGGGAAATCGAGGGGGATTTCCTAA
>MHGQ01000075.1:0-1146 GCA_001805645.1 Omnitrophica WOR_2 bacterium RIFCSPHIGHO2_02_FULL_50_17
TCTTAATCTGATAGTGCTGCGAAAGCCAGAAAAATACCGCGCCGCCTCCAACAAACGGCTCAAAATATTTTTCAATGCGTTTGGTCTTGACGAATTCGGGAGGAAGGAACTCTTTGATCTGGTTGATGAGCTGGCCCTTGCCCCCGGCCCACTTGAGAAACGGTTTAACTTGCCTGGTTGCACTTATCATTTAGCCTTCCCAAACATTCTTAAGCATGCAATAAATTAAGTTCAATGGAGCGCGGTTTTCTATTCCCCTCGAGATCTTTTCTTCCAGTTAAAGTCATAAGGACAATGGCATCATAGGCAAGGGATTTCGCTCTCTTAAACATTTTAGCATCCAAGTCTATCCGTTTTTGATACGAATTTTCCGCATTTTCTAAATCTTCGAGAAAAAACCTGCCTTTATTCTGGAATAATTTCTTAAGAATTTCTATCTCCGAGAATCCATAAACAGGATTCGATATCCTTACCTTCTCAGGAATGTCGTTAGGCCTTCCATAAAACTCTGCCTGCTGATAAGTAGATGCCAAAAACTTCCCTCGCTTGCTGTACGCATTAGGGTCCCGTGGAGAAACATGCCACCATTCCGATTTATTTATCTTATCAATGAGAACTCTCTTTATGCTTTTCTTCATGGTTCAAATACCCCCTCTCTCTAAGGGAAGGTTTTGCTTCGTGCCTCGAAGAAATCGGGACTTTCATAGTTAGATTAGACCACAAATTAACGTTTAATTCAACAGGGGGACAAGAAGTTTTTTTGGGGGAGATTGACTGAATCATACCAATGTCTCTTAGATTCGTCAATTATTTTTTAGTATCCGTCGGCCAGCCGCACGGCCAGTTGGATGGCCTCAACCATCGAGGAGGCGTCGGCCTTATTTTTGCCGGCTAAGTCGAAGGCGGTGCCGTGGGCCGGGGAGGTACGCACAAAGGGAAGCCCCACGGTCAGATTCACGAGCTTTCTGAAATAGAGCGTCTTGATGGGAATCAGCCCCTGGTCATGGTACATCGCGACCACCGCATCGTAACGCCTTGCGGTCTGCGGCGAGAAAAGCGTATCCGCCGCAAAGGGGCCTTGGGCGCGAATACTCTTGTGCCGCGCCTTTTGGATGGCGGGGATGATATTTCTAATCTCCTCTTTCC
>MHGQ01000075.1:1164-14381 GCA_001805645.1 Omnitrophica WOR_2 bacterium RIFCSPHIGHO2_02_FULL_50_17
CCGCGTGAGGGTTTAAGCCGCACACGGCAATCCCAGGGCGGGTGAGGTGAAAATATTTTTTAAGGGCTTCGTGGGCCAGCCGAATCGCCTGATAGACAACGGCCGGCCGCGCCGCGGCGCTGACTTCATTTAAAGGGATATGCCGGGTGGCGAGAATGACGCGTAAGCTTTCGCTGACAAACATCATGCCGACGTCTTTAACCCCGAAAGCCCGGGCGAAAAATTCCGTGTGCCCTACAAACGCGGGCTCAATCCGGCAGATGGCCTCCTTGGAAACGGGCGCGGTGACAAGTCCGTCAATTTGACGCAGCCTCAAAAGCTCAACGGCTTTCTCCAAATAACACAAGGAGGCTCTCGCCGTGGCCAGATTAGGGTGTCCCTGCCTAAAGTCATTGGGCCTCAGGCACCGCTGGTCTAGAAAAATACAGTCGGAATGACGGACAGGGAAATACTTGCGGAAAAGAATCTCGTCGCTGATAAGGACAAAACGGGCGCTGCGGCGCAGCGCGGGCCGGGCCAGGGCATCGGCCGTAACCTCGGCGCCAACCCCGGCGGGATCCCCGAGGGTAATCCCGATGCATTTACGGCTTAATCTCGACATACGCCCCTTTTTTGAGCTTCTCCAGCCACTGTTCAAAACGCTCTTTAAATTTCTTTCGGTAAAGAAAAGTATAGATTTGATCCTTGACCTCTTTTAACGCGGCGGTTTGCGAAGGAGTCCTCCCCTTTAACTTAAAAATATATATCCCCGTATCGGCCTCCGTAAGAGGCGAGGCCTCACCTTCCGAGAGACGAAAAACCGTTTCCTCAATGGCAGGCAAAAGCTGTCCGCGCTCAACCACCCCCAGAGAAGGGGTGTCCGAATACTGCCTGGCGACCTCGGCAAAATCGCGGCCTTCCTTCAGAAGCGCCAAGGCCTCACCCGCCCGCCGGCGGGCCGCCTCCTTATCGTCAATAAAAGCGATATAAATAGAGTCAAGATTCGCCCGTTCGCCTTTCTGGAAATCTCCCTCATTCTCTTCATAGAATTGCGTAACTTCCTGAGGGTTAACAAAAATCTTGGACTTGACCTCATGCTCGACGACAAATTTGATCTTCAACTGCTCAAGGATTTTATTGCGCAAATCGGTGAGCGTCGCCCCGTTTTTGACCAGCGCCTCTACCAGGGCATGTTCGGATCCGTATTTCTGCCTGACCTCTGCCACGCGCTCATCGACAAGCTTATCGCGCACGGAGATATTAATTGCATTGGCCCTGCTCAAGATCAGCTTGTCTTCAATTAAACGGTTGAGGCCCTCTGTTCCCAGCTCCGCCATCAACACCTCCCTCTGCTCTGGACTGACGCCCTCGGCCACCAGGCTCGCCTGGGTCTGACGGATATAACTCTGCAAATCCTTCAGCGTGATGACCTCGTCGTTAACGATCGCGATGATGGCGTCTTCGGCCGCGGAAGCCGCCAAAGGCGTGAAGAATAACGCCGCGGCGCTGACAGCCGCCGCCAAGAATCTAAACTTCCCCTCCCTTGATGGGAGGGGATTGAGGGGAGGGTGATTAGTTAAACAGTGCATGGTATCCTTCCGTACGGAGTTTTATTTTTTAAATTCTCAATGGATTCCTTAAGCAGGCGGCAGTAGAGATCAAAGCCGACGCTGGCGATATACCCATGCTGTTCTTCGCCCAAGAGATTGCCTGCCCCGCGAATCTGCATATCCTCAAAGGCAATCTGAAAACCGGCCCCCAGGCCGCTGTATTTCTCAATAGCCTCAATCCGCGCCTGGGCCTCTGCCGAAAGCTGTTCTTTCTCAGGAACGATGAAATAGGCGTAGGCCTTTCTTGTGAAACGCCCCACACGGCCGCGCAGTTGATGCAGGTCGGACAAGCCGAAGCGCTCCGCCCGGTGGACAATCAGCGTATTGGCATTCGGGATATCAATGCCGGATTCAATGATTGTCGTAGAGACCAGGACATCAATCTCCCCTTCCAGGAACCGAAGCATGATTTCCTCCAGATGCTTAGGCGACATCCGGCCGTGGGCTACGCCCACGCGCGCCTCGGCAGCGAGGCGCTGTATTATTCTAGCAATTTGTTCGATATCTTCAATGCGATTATGCAGGAAAAAAACCTGCCCTTTTCTCTTTAATTCCCGCCGGATGGCCTCCTGAATAAGGTCTTCGTCAAATTCCACAATCTCGGTTTTCACCGGGACCCTGTTCTGCGGCGGTGTGGCAATAATCGACATATCCTTGACACCTGTCAGGGCCATATGCAGGGTGCGCGGGATAGGGGTGGCCGTCAGCGTCAGGACATCGGCCAAAAGGCGCAGGTGTTTGAGGCGCTCCTTGGAGCGCACGCCGAAGCGCTGTTCTTCGTCGATAACAATCAGCCCTAAGTCCTTAAACGCGATATCCCTGGATAACAGGCGATGCGTGCCAATCACGATATCAATACGCCCTTCATGCAGTCCCTTGACCATTTCGGTTTGCTCATGCTTGGTGCGAAAACGGCTGAGCATGGCCGTCTGGACGGGGAAATCCTTGAGCCGATGCGTAAAATTATAATAATGCTGTTCGGCCAAAATGGTTGTGGGCACCAAAACCACTACCTGCTTGCCGCCCATCACCGCCTTGAAGGCGGCGCGCAGGGCCACTTCGGTCTTGCCGTAACCGACATCCCCGCATAAAAGCCGGTCCATCGGATAGGGGGATTCCATGTCCTTTTTGACCTCCTGGGCCGCCTTGATTTGATCAGGGGTTTCCTCAAAGGGAAAACCTTCCTCAAACTGCCTCTGCCAGTCGGTATCCGCAGAAAAGGCATATCCTTTCAAACTGGCGCGCAGTGCCTGCATATGAAGAAGCTCGGCGGCCAGATGCTGAAGGCGTTTCTGGATCAGAGTCCGGACACGCTTCCATTCCCTGCTTCCCAGTTTATAAAGACGCGGCGGTCTTTTGTTAAAGCCAATATATTTCTGGACAAGGTGCATATCATGCGTAGGGACAAAGAGTTTATCCCCGCCCTCATACTGGATGACCATATGCTCTTTCTTGCGGCGGGCCACATCCATTTCTTGAATGCCGAGATACCGGCCGATGCCGTGATGATTGTGAACGACATAGTCTCCCTTCTGAATCTCAATAAAATTCGCTAAAGGAATCTCCGCGCTAAAGACGGATTTGGAAGAAGGCTTGAAGGGCAGGATAATGACAATTTTATGCTGCCAGATGGATTTGCCGGTGAGGATATTAACGCTTTTGATAGAGCAGATTTTATCGTTATCGAAATCAATGCGAAGAGGGGCATCAAAATGCAGCGGATAAACGTCTACTATGCCGCCCCTGGAACTGAACTGTCCTTCCTCGATGGTCCTATCCGCCCGGCTGTAGCGTAAGGCGGTCAGATTCTGGATGAGGGTCTCCAAGTCAATGGTCTGGCCGGCAAAAAGCTCAACGGATTGGAACATCATCGTAACGCATAGGCGGGCGCAAGATCATGGTTCTCTGCCTTTTATCTTTTCCTCTCCCAGGCCACGACAATCGGCGAAACAATAAAAATGGTCGAGTATGTCCCGGCGATAAAGCCGATAATCAAGCACAGGGCAAAGGTATTTAAGACCTCTCCTCCCTGCCAAAACAGGACAAAGACGACGAGGAGAGTTGTAATATTCGTCAAAATCGTCCGTCCGAGCGTCTGGTTGATGCTGGTATTGATAATCTCGGCAATGGGCCTGCGCCCGGCTTTCGCCATATTTTCCCGCACGCGGTCGTAGATGACAATCGTATCATTGATGGAATACCCCGCAATCGTCAAAAGGGCCGTGACGACCAAAAGATCAATCTGGCGGTTGAGCATCACCAGCATGCCTAGACTAATCAGGACATCATGCAAAAGGGCAATCACACCGGCGACGGCAAAATCAAAATGCTTGAACCGAAAGCCGACATAAATCAGAATGCCGCCCAGGGCAAAGACCATGGCTGAAGCAGCCGCCTTCCTGAGGGCCTTTCCGACAACAGGCCCGACTTTTTCCACCCGCAAAAGCTCAAATGGATTATCGGAAAAGCCCTCCTTAAATCCTTTCGAAACCTTTTCGTAAGTATCCTGGGAGGTGCGGATGATGACATTTTCCGGGTACTGGTCGAATTGCTGGATAATGGCGTCCTCCACACCGTTTTCTTTCAGGACATCTCTGATCTGCCCGGCCCCTACGGCTTTACTAAATCGGTATTCCTGAATCTGCCCGCCGATAAAATCAATGCCGTAGGCCCCTTCTTTTTTCTGAATGAGACTCGCCATCCCGGCCACGATTAAAAGAATGGAAATAGTAAACCAAATGTAATATCGAGAGAGAAAATTGATGTTGGTGTTGGAAAAGAAACTCAGCATAGGGAGCTTCTTGAGCGCCCCCAGAGATATCAGGAGATTAAAGAGCGTCTTTGTAACAAATAAGGCCGTAAACAAGCTGATACTAAGACCGATGGCCAGGGTAACGGCAAACCCTTTGATGGGGCCTGAGCCGAATTGAAAGAGCATAAAGGCGGCAATAAGGGTGGTGGCATTGGAGTCCACAATGGCGCTCAGCGCCCTCTTAAACCCGTTGTTAATGGCCGCCTGGATCGGACGGCCGTTGTTGATCTCTTCTCGGATGCGTTCGTTGATAAGCACGTTGGCATCCACCGCCATCCCCAGCGTCAAGACGATACCGGCAATGCCCGGAAGCGTTAATGTGAGCTGATTCTCCGGCAGCATCGCGTTAAAGAATCCCATGGTTCCGAAAATAAGAAGCAGGTTCACAAGGAGGGCGGTGCTCGAGACGAAACCGGCCTTTAAGTAGTAGATAAAGATAAACAGCATGACCAAGACAGCGCTGATCTTGGTAGCGTTGATGCCTGCCCGGATGGAATCCCCGCCCAACAGGGGACCGATGGTGCGCTCCTCCTCAACGTGCATCGGCGCCGGCAGGGCACCGGAACGAAGGGCGAGCGCCAAAAGCGAGGCCTCTTCCACGGTGAACTGGCCTGTAATCAGCCCGTTGCCTCCGAGGATGGCCTCTCTGATATTGGGGGCGGATAAAACCTCCCCATCCAGAAGCATCGCGAGTTTGCGGCCGACATGCTCTCTGGTGAGACTGGCAAACTCCCTCGCGCCTTCAGCGTTAAGACTAAAAGAAATGTTGGGCTGGCCGAACCCGGTTGTATCAAAATCCACCCGGGCATCGGAAATGCGCTCCCCGCTCAGGACAGCACTCTCCTCCAACAATAACGGTTCCCCTTCTTCGTCTTTAACGGATTTTAGGATGAATCCGGCAGGGACATGACCATCCAACGCCGCCTTAAGACGGCTGGGGTCATCATCCACCAGGCGAAACTCCAGCTGAGCCACACGTCCGACCATGGCCAGGGCGGCCTCGCGGTCGGTGATGCCGGGAAGCTGAACCAAAATCTCATTTTCTCCCTGCCGCTGGATGACGATCTCGCCTACGCCCATATTGTCGATGCGGTTGCGCAAAATTTCAATAGCCCTCAAGACAGCGTCTTTCTTCGCGTTCTCCTCCAGCTTTTCCGTATCAACCTTAAGGATAAGATGCATCCCCCCTTTTAAATCCAGGCCCAGATTGATCCGTTTCTCTAATGGAAACGTGAAATAAACGGCCCCGGCGACAACGGCAAAAATGACCAAAAGATGGTTTCGAAGACTCTTATTCATGGCAATTTTCCCTTATGCTTGTCCTGAGCTCGAACACATTCGACACTTCGACTCCGCTCAGTGTTCGATGCCTAATCTTTTGCCTTAACAACAGAGGCGATGGCTTCCTTGTCAAACTCGATCTTGACGTTGTCATCCACCCGTACCATGACGGTTGTCTCTTTGACAAGCGCCACGATGCCGTGGATCCCTGCGGCGGTGACAACCTCATCATTTTTCTTCAGATTCTTCAGCGTGTCTTTATGCTGCCTCTGCTTATCCCGCTGCGGCTTTATCACCAGGAAGTAAAAAATAAGAAAAATGAGCAGGTAAGGAATAATCGGCAGCTGAAGCCACGGATTGACAGCTTGTTCTGTAGGCATGGTTACACTCCTTAGGTTAAACCAACCTTATGGCTTCTTCGACTTGGCGACCAACGACTTAATCGTCTCGCTCATCTGCGCCCCGCACTTCAACCATTTGTCCAGCTTCTCATGGTCGATGGAGACAGTGGCCGGTTTCCTGGCCGGGTCATAGTAGCCAAGAATATCCAGGTGTCTTCCCTGTCGATTAAGCGCGCGGCTGATGGCCACGATGCGGTAATTGTAATGCTTGCGGGCGGTTTTTCCTGCTTTTTGCAACCGGATTCTCACTTCCATTCTAACACTCTCCTTGTTAACCGCCATGAAGCCCATGGGCTAATTCAATGGCTTTGATTTGTGCCTTGGCCTTGTTGACTGTTTCCTGATATTCTTTTCCCGGGTTCGAATCGGCGACAATCCCCGCGCCTGCCTGAATATAGGCCCTGCCCTTTGCGGCGATAATCGTCCGGATGGTGATACAGGAATCCAAATTCCCTGAGAAACTGAAATAACCGATACATCCGGCATAAGGGCCGCGGTCAACCCTCTCCAGGGAATCGATAATCTCCATGGCACGGATCTTGGGGGCGCCCGAGACCGTCCCCGCCGGAAAGGCGGCCCGCAAGACATCGATGGCATCTCTGCCCGGGGCCAACAGGCCTCTGACGTTACTGACGATGTGCATGACATGAGAATATTTTTCTATGGCCATAAACTCAGATACCCCCACCGTCCCCCGCTTGCAGACGCGGCCCAGGTCATTGCGTCCCAAATCCACCAGCATAATGTGCTCAGCCCTCTCTTTGGGATCCCTCAACAACTCACGGGCCAGGCGTCCATCCTCTTTGTCATCTTTGCCCCTGGGGCGCGTTCCGGCAATGGGTCTTGTTTCCACAACCCCGTCTTCACAACGCACCAGAAGCTCCGGGGAAGAACCGATGACCTGAAGATCGTCAAAATGCAGATAGTACATATATGGGGAAGGATTCAGTGCCCTGAGCGTCCTATATATATTAAACGGATCTGTTTTTAAGTCAACCTCAAATCTCTGGGAAAGGACAACCTGGATAATCTCTCCGTCCTGAATCTGTTTCTTGGCCTCGCGGACGATTTTTTCAAACTGCGGTTTCGTGAAATTCGACCTGACCTTCAAAAGGGGCGTTTTCCCGGACAGCGTCTTCGCCTCTTGAACCCCCAAAGGCTTTTTAAGCTCTTGAATCAGTTGTTCTATCCGGCCAGCCGCCTTCCTGTATCCTTTCATCTTCTCTGCCGGCGAACTTCCAGGGTCAACCCCGACACAGCTCACCACCTTGATTTTATGGTTCACATGGTCAAAGATAACCAAATCCCTGGCAAGAATCAAAAAGACGTCGGGGACTTTCAGGTCATCCTGAGTCGTTCGAGGCAGCCTCTCGAAGAATCGAACCACATCGTAGCTCAGATACCCCACCAGCCCGCCGCAAAACCGCGGGAGCCCTGCGATATTCACAAATTTATAGCGTCTCAAAATGTCCCGGATAATCGACAGCGGCGTGTCCTTGATCTCCTGGCTTCGCTGAGACGCCTTCCCGTCTTTGAACGATGTCACTTGAACCGCATTATTCTTTGTCTGCAGAACAAGTTCGGGGTCTTTGGCCAGAAAAGAGAACCGGGCAATCTTTTCCTGTCCCTCCACCGATTCCAGCAAAAAGGAATAGCGGGCCTTCTTCGCAATCTTAAAATACGCCGAGACCGGCGTCTCCAGGTCTCCTAATATCTCCCGATAAACGGGGATAAGGTTTCCCTTGCGGCACAATTTCAAGAAATCTTTCTTCAAAGGAAAATATTCCGGCATCTTTTACTTTTTGTTGGTGATCTTTCTATAAAAACAACTTTTCCTGTTGGTGTGGCAGGCCGCGCCTATCTGGCGCACCGCAATCAAAAGCGTATCGCCATCACAGTCATAGGAGACCCCTTTGACAAATTGAAAATGCCCCGAGGTCATCCCCTTGACCCAAAACTCCCGCCGGGAACGCGACCAAAAACAGGTCTTCCCGCTCCTTAAAGTCCGTCTCAAAGACTCCAGATTCATATAGGCCAGCATGAGGACATCCTTCGTACTGTAATCCTGGATGATGGCCGGGATAAGGCCGTCTTTGTCAAATTTAAGATTTTTAATCGTCCGCGGCGTTATTCGAATCTTCTCTATCGCTTTCACAGCCTCACCTCAATTGTCCTGTCTCTCAAGAATTTCTTTACGTCATTCACGGAGAATTCCCCGTAATGAAAGACAGAAGCCGCCAGCGCCGCATCCGCCCCTGTCTTGGCAAAAACTTCGTAAAAATCTTCGAGCCTGCCGGCGCCTCCTGAGGCAATCACGGGGATAGAAACGGCCCGAGAGACCGCCTCAGTCAAAGGGATGTCATAGCCGTCCTTTGTACCATCAGAGTCCATGCTCGTCAACAATATTTCACCGGCGCCCAGGCGTTCGGCCTCACGGGCCCACACAACCGCATCTTTGCCCGTCGCTGTCCTGCCGCCGTGAATATAAACCTCCCAATGGTCATGGACCTTCTTGGCATCGACAGCCACCACAATGCACTGGCTGCCGAACTTCTCAGAGGCAAAGCGAATCACATCAGGATGCTGGACAGCCGCCGTATTGATGGAAACCTTATCCGCGCCGGCATTCAAGAGATCCCGGATATCTTCCAGAGAACGGATACCGCCGCCCACTGTCAAAGGCATAAAGACCCCCTCGGCCGTCTTGCGCACCACTTCCAGCATAATGGGGCGCTTCTCATGACTTGCCGTAATATCCAAGAAAACAATCTCATCAGCCCCTTGCCCGTCATAGACCTTGGCAATGTCTACGGGGTCGCCGGCATCGCGCAGATTGACAAAATGAGTCCCCTTGACCACGCGGCCGTCTTGGACATCCAGACAGGGAATTATGCGCTTGGTGAGCATAATCGCAGCGCCTCTTCCAAAATGATTTTTCCCTCATAAAGGGCTTTGCCGACAATGGCCCCCATCAGATGAGATTTTTTCTTGGAAAGCGACAAAAGTTTCTTGATATCCTCAAGACTTGAAATCCCGCCGGAGGCAATGACAGAAATGTTAACAGTATCAAGCAATTCTTCTAAAGCTTGAAAATTTGGCCCCATGAGCATACCGTCCGTTTTAATGTCTGTGTAAATAAGACAGCGTAATCCGTGGTCTTTCACCAATTCATCCGCGAAAGTGTAAGCTTTGATATCCACAACCGATGTCCATCCTTTTGTGGTCACTTTCCCATCGCAGCAATCTAAACTCACGGCGATGCGCTGCGCGGGAAATGCTTCTATGATTCCCGGCCATTCGACGGCCTTGGTGCCAAGGACAACGCGCGCTACGCCGGCGTCTAACAATTTTTGAATTTCCGCTTTGGTGCGTATTCCCCCGCCCGCCTGAATCTGCACAGGCCGCACCTCTTGAGCAATCCTTTGGATGATTTCGAAATGCTTCATCTCTCCCGTCTGTGCGCCATCGAGGTCAACAAGATGGAGCCATTGAGCGCCTTTCTTCCGCCACTGTTGGGCGACCTTCAGTGGATCCTGCGCATATTCCGTTGCCTCGTTAAAGCGACCCTGCCGCAGGCGCACGACCTTCCCTTCCTGGATATCTATGGCGGGGAAAATGATCATAATTCCTTGAAGTTCTTAAGAATTGTCAATCCGACGGCCTGGCTTTTTTCGGGATGAAACTGCACGCCGTAAATATTCCGGGAATGGACAAACGAGGCAAAGACAACACCATAGTCGGTTGTGGCGGCGATGATCCGCTCATCTTTCGGCTGGACATAATACGAATGGCAGAAATAGACGTTGCTTAAGTCCTCGATCCCCTTAAAAAGGGCGCAATCCGCGGTTTTTATTTTAAGCTGATTCCACCCCATGTGGGGAACTTTCAGGGAAGAAAACCGCCTCACCCTTCCCTGCAGGATGCTTAAACCCTCGACGTCGCCTCCCTCATCGCTTCGCTCAAAGAGCAGTTGAAATCCCAGACAAATCCCCAGGAAAGGCTTTCCCTCCTCGATGGATTCCTTCAGGGTGGGGATCAATCCGATTTCATTCAACCTTTTCATGGCAGGCCGCATCGCACCCACACCGGGGAGGACAACCTTCGAGGCCTTGCGGATATCCTCCCGTTTTTGGGTTACCTGGGTGCGGGCGCCCACGTTCTCCAAGGCCTTCTGGACGCTGCGCAAATTCCCCATGCCGTAGTCAATGATAGCTATCATAAACGGTTTCAGTCGTTCATTAATCTATGATCCCTTTCGTCGAAGGCACCATTCCTTCCCGCCGGGGATCGATGCGCGTGGCCTGATCGAGGGCCATCCCCAGAGATTTAAACACCGTCTCCATGTTTGTATGCAGATCCTCGTCCGGATTCATGATTTTAACCTGAAGGGTGGCGCCCAAGCCATGCGCCAATGACTCCAGAAAATGCTCCAAATGTTTTATGGAGTACCCTTCCCTTTCCTTGATGGGAGGAAAGGCCGTACCCGCCTCCCCCATCCGTAAGGTGAAATACCCCCGGCCGCTGATATCAACGACGGTGTGTCCGAGAGTGGATTCCATCGGGACAAACGCCGAGCCGAATCTTCGTATGCCCTCTTTTGCGCCGAGGGCCTTCTTGAAAATCTTCCCCAGCACAATACCGATGTCTTCATTGGTGTGATGGATATCAATCGCCAAATCGGCCTCTTTGACCTCCAGCGTCAGGTCGAAATACCCGTGAAAGGCGAAAAGCTCCAGCATATGATCCAACAATCCGATGCGGGTGTGGATATCCGTCCTGCCCCTGCCGTCCATGTTCAACTCGGCCTTGATCTCTGTTTCCTTGCTTTTTCTCTCTAATTGTGCCTTGCGCTGTTTCATCGCCGTGATCCCCTTTTCACTTGGCCCCCGGGCCCCTCATATGTTTTATGTAAACCGGACACTGACGGACTCGTAATGCTTCGGCAGCCCCTCCAGTTTGGCTACCTGCTCAATGGGCCTTTTCATCTTTTCCAAGGCCTTTTTGGAATACGAGATAATGTGGTTTTTTTTGACAAAATCCGAGAGGCACAGCCCCGAGAAAAACCGAGCCGTCCCCATCGTGGGGAGGGCGTGGCTCGGCCCTGCCGCAAAGTCCCCCAAGGCCGTCGGACTGTAAGGGCCAAGAAATATGGCCGCGGCATTCCTGATCTTCTTGGCGATGCTGGCAGGATGATTTGTCAGGATTTCCAAATGCTCCGGAGCGATCTTATTCACGATATATGCCGCCTCATCCATATTTTTGACATAGATAATATAGCCTTTGGATATTTTGTTACGGAGATGACGGATCAGTTGTTTGGAGGTTGTGACCAATACCGCCAGCCCGCCCGCATGCTCCAGCTGCGCCTCCAAATCCGCCGCAACATAGTTGGGATCGCTGTAGCGGTTGGCTATAATGACCAGCTCCGTCGGCCCGGCCAGCATATCGATATCGACGTAACCGAATATCTGCCTCTTGGCCTCAGTCACATACATGTTGCCCGGCCCGATAATCTTGTCGACCCGCGGAACCGTCTTTGTCCCGAAGGCCATGGCGGCGATAGCCTGCGCCCCGCCTATCTTATAAATTTCGTTGACCTTCAGAAGATTGGCCACTGCCAGAATATACGGATTCACATGGCCATCTTTATCCGGCGGCGTGGCAAGGACGATCCGTTTGACGCCGGCCACCCGCGCCGGGACCGCGGTCATATAGACGGTGGATATCAAAGGCGCCGTCCCCGCCGGGATATATATCCCCACGGTATCTAAAGGCAGGATATTCTCCTTCAAAAGAACGCCGTCATTGTCGCGGACACGGCAGCCCCTCTGTATCTGCTTTTTATAAAAAAGAGTGATGTTGTTGATAATCACCTTCAGGTCAGAGATAAAATCGCTGGTGATGTTCTGAAAGGCGCCGCTGATCTCGTTCTCCGCCACCCGCAGCTGCCTCGGCGCAAGTTTCGCCTTGTCGAACTTGCGCGTATATTTAATGAGCGCGTCGTCGCCGTAAAGCCGCACGTCCTCTACGATCCGGCGGACCTTTTCCTCGATATTCTTTTTGCGGAACGCGAGGTGACGGTTATACAGCCTCTCGATTCCCTGTCCGTTTTGTGTGAGAATTTTCATCGTTTAATTTTTTCCCTGATTATTTGGTTTGCCTTATGGATGGCCTCGTCGAGTTTATGAGCGTGTTTGCTGCCGGCCTGCGCCAACTGCGGCCGCCCGCCGCCGCTGCCGCCAATAAGGGAAGCGATATCCTGGATCATCTCATCGGCCTTAATCCCTTTTTTGACCAAGTCGTCGGTCACCGCCAGCAGGACAGAGGCGTTCTCCTGAGCCGTTGCCCCCAGCACAATGACCGAAGACGGGGACTTGTGCTTAATCATATCCGAAACTTTACGCAAAAGATCCATCTCCATATCTTTAAAAGCATGACTGATGATTCTCACGCCATTGAAGGCCTCGGCATTGCCGATCATAGAATCTATCGAACCCTTAACGGCATCCAAGCGGTACCTCCCCATATCCTTTTCCAATTGTTTGATCCGTTGGGCCTGGGCACTCACGCGCTCCACCACCTCCGCCCTGGAAGATTTCAGGACACCGGCCGCCTGATCCAGTTGTTTTTCCTCCCTCTGAACAAATCGCAGCGCCTCCAATCCGGCCTTGGCCTCGAGACGACGGATTCCCTGGGCAATCGCGGACTCCCCAGTAATCTTGAACAGACCGATCTGACCCGTGGCCTCCAGATGCGTCCCGCCGCAGAATTCCCTGGAATAATTTCCGACGGAAACAACGCGAACCGTCTCCCCGTATTTCTCGGCAAAAAACGCCAATGCCCCGCTTTCTGTGGCCCGACGCAAAGGCATTTCCTCTTTCGCTATCTCATCACATTGCAGAATATATTCATTCACGCGCCTTTCGATTCCTTCCAGCTCTTCTGGGGTCAAGGCCTTGGGATGCGTGAAATCGAAACGCAGCCGGTCCTCAGCCACAAGGGAACCCTGCTGCTGGACATGCGTCCCTAGAATCTCCCGCAGGGCCGCCTGCAAAAGATGAGTTGCCGTGTGGTGGCGCATAATGGCCGAACGCCGTTCGACATCAATTTTTGTTTCAACCGTTTCGTCAACGC
>MHGQ01000076.1 GCA_001805645.1 Omnitrophica WOR_2 bacterium RIFCSPHIGHO2_02_FULL_50_17
TACACTGCATGGAAAGCAAGTCGTTCTCAATTACTTCCGGCAGCTTCAGAAGTAATCATGCAGCCTGCTTGAGGTCAAACTCGCTGAAAAATTCCGATTGACTATTATTTTAAAATTGAAGATATAGTTAGTAAAACATTTAATGTTTCTTTTGGTGAAAGAAGTACAGACCTTAATGTTTTGGCAAATAAATATCTTCAGGCGACTATTCATAATGACTGACACTTTTAAAGTGTTGTGCCAAGGAAAATGTCTCCGTTACCTTTATCATATTCATTCATTTGAATTTTGAAGCAGATGAATGAATACGACATTTTCGTGATTAAAGGTGAAATAAATATTTCTTTTAACTTACTATGAATAATGACGTTATGAAAAATAAAATTTTCCTGGAAACCTACGGCTGCCAAATGAATTCTTATGATTCGGAGTTGGTCTGCTCAATTCTTGCCAAAGCGAACTATGCGCTTGTGCCGACGGAGGATGAGGCGGATGTGGTGTTGCTCAACACTTGCGCCATCCGGGAGCACGCGCATCAGAAGGTGTACAACCGGATCCATGAGATCAAGCGCGGGCATAACCCCGCCGGTGGCGGGGCAGGCGGTCATCCGGTTATAGTTGGAATATTAGGATGCATGGCGACGAATTTGCGCACGGAATTGCTGGAGAACCGGAAATTCAAGATCGACTTTATCGCGGGCCCCGATTCATATAAGCGTTTGCCGCAGTTGATAGACGAAGCCGCGAAAACAGAGGTAAGAGGTGGAGAGGTAAGAGGTAAGGGGGAAGAGGTAAGAAAGGTCTTTGACATCACTTTGAGTGAATTCGAGACGTATTCGGACGTTTACCCGCGGCGCGAGCGCGGGGTCAACGCGTGGCTGGCGGTCATGCGCGGGTGCAATAATTTTTGCACGTTTTGTGTCGTGCCCTACACGCGCGGGCGCGAGCGCAGCCGGTCGGTGGAAAATGTCGTGGAGGAAACGCGGCGGCTGGCAGGGGAGGGATTCCGACAAGTAACATTGTTAGGCCAGAACGTAAACTCTTATTTTTGCGAGGGTGCTGATTTTGCCGACCTTCTGGAGGCGGTCAGCGCGGTGGAGGGCATCGTGCGCATCCGTTTTACCTCGCCGCACCCGAAGGATTTTCCGGAGAAATTGCTGGATGTCGTTGCCCGCAATCCCAAGGTCTGCAAGCATATCCACCTGCCGGTACAAAGCGGGAATAATCGTATTTTGGAATTGATGGACCGCACGTACACGCGGGAAGAATTCCTCGCGCTGACAGGCAAAATCCGCGTCCAGTGCCCGTCGATTGCCCTGACGACGGATATCATCGTCGGGTTCCCTTCCGAAAGGGATGAAGAATTTAGGGACACGGTTGCGCTCATGCGAGACGTTGAATTTGATTCCGCGTTTATCTTCAAATATTCCCAGCGCAAAGGCACCATCGCGGCGCGCAAATATCCGGACAACGTGCCTGAATCCGTCAAGACCGAGCGTATTGTCCACTTGAATGAAATCCAGAAGGCCATGTCCTTGAAAAAAAACCGTGCGCATATCGGCGCAGAGTATGCGATTTTGATCGAAGAGGAGCCATCCGAGAGATTCCCTGAATACATTCAGGGCCGCACAGACGGCAACAAGCTGGTCGCGATTCCCAAGGCCGATCACGCTTTGGGTGACTTCGTCCAAGTCCGCATCACGGGCGCCTCGGCCAACACGTTAAAAGGGGTTGCAATTTAGGGAAAAATGTTGTATATATTTGATTTAATATGATCACCACTCAACACATCACAGCCGAACAGCTTCACGAGACCTTGAAGAATATCAAGGTGGGGGGGAGCGCCTGCCATTATTCCCTTAAAAAGTGCGAAGAATTCGTCCCTCTCATCAATGAGATCCGGGAACTCAAGGAAGAGAAAAACGCCGTTATCCTTGTCCATTCGTACGTGAGTCCGGAGATCATCTACGGGGTGGGGGATTTTGTGGGGGATTCTTACGCTTTGAGCAAGAACGCCATGCAGACGAAGGCCGATGTGATTGTCTTTGCGGCGGTGCGGTTTATGGGCGAGACGGCGCAGATCCTCAATCCCGAGAAGGAAGTGCTGGTTCCGGCCGCCCTTGACGGCTGTACCCTGGCTGATTGCATCGATGCCGATCAGGTGCGGGCCCTGCGCCGGGAATTTCCTGATTATACGTTTGTCTGCTACGTCAACACAACCGCCGAGGTCAAGGCCGAATGTGATGTCTGTGTGACATCGGCGAATGTCTACAGGGTTGTCGAGCAGATCCCCAATGATAAGATTTATTTCCTGCCGGACAAGCTCATGGGGCAGAATCTGGCCAATGAGATGCGGCGGCGCGGGGTTAAGAAAGATGTCCGTTATTTCAGCGGCACTTGCTATGTGCATGAGGAATACGGTGAAGAGCAGATCTTCCGTATCCGCACGGAATACCCCAACGTCAAGGTCGTCAGCCACCCCGAATGTAAACCCGCAGTCTGCGAGCAGTCGGATTTCGTCGGAAGCACCTCCCAGATGATCAATTATATGATGGAAACCGAGTCCAAGGAATTTTTGATGCTCACTGAATGCGGGCTATCCTCGCGCCTCCAAAAGGAATTTCCCGACAAGAGGCTGGTGGGCACCTGCACGCTGTGCCGTTACATGAAATCCAATACCCTTGAGGATATCCTGCGTGTCCTTAAGAATCCCGCTCCCAGTGACCGTGTCTTGATCCGGGAAGACATCCGCCAGAAGGCCGCCAGATGTGTCGAGGCGATGTTTGCCTACACACGGCAGTAAACTTTCCCAATTGCCAATCACTTCGTTGACACGTCCTCGAGCCTATGTTAATATTCTCACCATATGGATATCGTCGAAACCCAATCCTATACCTTCTGCGAACCGCCCAACGAGTTGCAATTAAAAAGCGGTGTCCGTTTGGGGCCGATCACCCTGGCCTATGAAACCTACGGTAAGCTCAATGGCGACAAATCCAACGCCATCCTTGTATTTCATTCCCTGACAGGCGATGCCCACGCCGCGTTTTATCACAAGGGCGAGGATAAACCCGGATGGTGGGATCCGATGATCGGACACGGCAAAGGCTTTGATACGGACAAATATTTTGTGATCTGCTCGAATGTCATAGGCGGATGCAAAGGCTCGACTGGCCCGGCGTCAATCAATCCCAAAACCGGCAAACCTTTTGGTTTAAGTTTTCCGTTTGTCACCATCGAAGATATGGTGGCCGCGCAGAGATATTTGATTGATCATTTGGGCATCAAAAAATTGCTATGCGTCTCCGGCGGGTCGATGGGCGGACTGCAGGCACTTATTTGGGCGACGCAATATCCGGAGTATGTCCATTCCGTCATTGCCATCGCCACCAACACGCGTCATACGGCCCAGCAGATTGCCCTGCATGAGGTGGCGCGTCAGGCGATCATGGGCGACCCCGACTGGCAAGGGGGTGATTATTACGGCAAATCGATTCCCGCGCGCGGGCTCGCCCTGGCACGGATGATCGGGCATATCACTTATATGAGCGACAAGTCGATGGACGAAAAATTCGGCCGCAAGCTCATCAGTAAAGAACGCCTGGGATATGATTTTTCGCACGATTTCGAGGTCGAAAATTATCTCAAATACCGCAGCGGCAATTTTGTTCAGCGCTTTGACGCGAATTCCTATTTGTATATTTCGAAGACATTGGATTATTTCGATTTGTCCGCCAACGGAAAATTGACGGATGTCTTTGCCAAAACCAAGGCGCATTTTCTCGTCATTTCCTTCACCTCGGACTGGCTGTATCCGTCGTATCAGTCCAAGGAAATGGTCCGGGCGCTGAAGGCGAACGATCTGGACGTTTCCGATATCGAGATCAATTCGTCCTACGGCCATGACGCGTTTTTAGTGGAAGTCGAAGGCCAGTCGAAACTGATTTCGCACTTTTTAGCCCGTATGCAGAAAGGATTTAATATAAACTGAAAAACTGGGAAACCAAAGAACTGAAGAACCCAGAAACCGAGAAATAGGGGTAACAAGGTTTTTTAGTTTTTAAGTTTTTTGGTGGCAATATTATGACTGAAGAAATTCGCTTTGACCATCAGATCATCCTTCAATGGGTGGAGGAACGCTCCCGTGTCCTGGACTTAGGATGCGGCGACGGCACGCTTTTGAAACTTTTGATCGAGCATAAATCCTGCCACGGGACGGGCGTTGAGATCGATGAAAAGGCCATTTACACGTGCATGGAAAAAGGGCTCACCGTCTCGCACGTCGACATCGATACGGGGCTGGCGGACTATTCCAACAAGCGCTTTGATTACGTCATCCTCAACGAGAGCCTTCAGGAGGTCATCAATCCGCAGAGGGTGATTTTGGAGGCCCTGCGGGTCGGAAAAAAAGTCATCGTCGGCATCCCGAATTTTTGCCATGTCCGCGCCCGTTTGCAGATATTTTTTAAAGGGAGGGTCCCGCTGACCAAAGAACTCCCTTATCAGTGGTACGACACGCCGAACCTGCGGTTTTTAAGTCTGAAGGATTTCCGTTATTTCTGCAAGGCAAATACAATCAAAATCCTGCAGGAGGTCGGCACCGCCGGCAATAAACGCGTGGCGTTCCGGCCGAACCTTTTTGCCAATACGGGGATGTATTTGCTGGAAAAATAAAGTAGGGAACGCAGATCTGCGTTCCCTACATCTCAAGGGGAGGTAACAGGTATGCCTTATATCAATCTCAAACTCGTTGGCAAGCTCACCCAAAAACAAAAAGAAGACATCGCCAAGCAGTTCTCGGACACGCTTTTGAAGGTCGCCAATAAAACCAAAGAGCATACCTATTTGGTTATCGATGAGGTGGACGGCGCTAATTGGGCTGCGGGGGATAAGTTTTTTGGATAATTCTGTAGGGACAGGTTTGAAACCTGTCCCTACGATGATAATTTTTTATGCGTTCCGTCGCAATAGGGTTTCTTTTGGCTGTGCTTGCATCCGCACCAGGCGACGGTCTGATTTTCTTTGATCTCAACGACGATGGGTACAAAGCCTGTCCCTTTGTGCGATCCATCACAGAAAGGCTGATTTTTCGACTCTCCGCAGGCGCACCAGGCATATTTGCCGGGTTTCATGTCCATGACGTAAGGGTCGGTTTGAGGGACGCGCGGTTCGTTCATCTCAACCTCCTGTTTATAAAAAGGCCGCCTATCAAGAATGAATTTACCATTGAAACAGCATCTATTTTAAGGACAATGGGTGGGGACGTCAATTTTTATCTTGATTAGAGTGCCGATCCCCTTAGAATAAGACTGCCCTTGCGGTCGCAGGGGCTGAATCGTAATGAGCAGGGTGAATAAAGACATGCCGCGAAAATATGATTTTCTTATTATCGGTGCGGGGATTATCGGCCTGGCCATGGCCTCTTGTCTTAAGCAGCGAAGGCCCCAGGCGAGTTTATTGATTATCGAAAAGGAAGAAAGTGAGGCCGTTCATGCCTCGGGCCGCAACAGCGGGGTTCTGCACGCGGGGTTCTATTACACCGCCGACAGCCTCAAGGCAAAATTTACCGTTGAAGGCAACCGTTCCATGAAGGCTTATTGTCGCCAGAAGGGCATTGCTGTCAACGAATGCGGCAAGCTGGTGGTCGCTCAGAATGAGGAAGAGCTGCAGAAGCTCTATGAGTTGGAAGAACGCGGCAGACGCAACGGCTCTGCCGTTGAGATTATTGACGAACAGAAAGCCCTCGCTATCGAACCGAATGTGAAAACTTATAGAAAGGCGCTTTATTCCCCCGAGACCGCCAGCGTTGATCCCAAAGAGGTGTGCGCCGCCCTCAAGAAAGAATTGGAGGGACAGGGGGCCGCGTTTTCTTTTCAGACCCCCTATGTCGCTAGAGGCGCAAAAAATATTGTTTTGACAAATAAGGGGGAATTTGAGGCAAAGATGATCATTAACTGCGCCGGTCTTTACGCGGATAAAATCGCGCACGATTTCGGCTTCGGTAAAAATTATACCATCATTCCGTTTAAGGGGCTGTATCTGAAATATACAAAAAATAAGACGGACGTGCGGACGAACATCTATCCGGTCCCGAATCTGAAAAATCCGTTTCTGGGAGTCCATTTCACCAAGACCGTTACCGGCGAAATCAAGATTGGCCCCACAGCCATCCCGGCCTTCTGGCGGGAGAATTACGGCGGCATATCCCATTTTCGCTGGAACGAATTCTCCGAGATTGCAGGGCAAGAGATGAGACTTCTGTTGTCCAATGCCTTTGGTTTCCGTGATTTAGCCTTGGAGGAGATGCGCAAGTATCATAAGAAATATTTCATCGGCCTCGCCCAACAGATGGTGCGCTCTATCGACCCCGACGGTTTTCGTGATTACTCAAAGCCGGGTATTCGTGCCCAGCTGCTGGATACCAGAACCCGGCAGCTCGTTCAGGATTTTCTTGTTGAGGGGGATGTCCATAGCACGCATATTCTTAACGCTGTCTCGCCCGCCTTTACATGCGCCTTCCCGTTCGCCGCTTACGTGGTTGAAAATTATATTTCCCGTCCTTAAGCTGAAGACAGATTTTGCTTGATTTTTGGAGGGGTTGATATATGATTAAATAAGTCATTTTATGAAGTATTTATTAGTTTTTTCGGCAGGGAATGCAGTATAATGCAAACGGAAACGGTATATGGTGAAAGGTTATCTTTATGGAGAAAGCTGTGGACATTCAATTGATGGTGCAAGAAACGCCTAATCCAAATGCGTTGAAATTTGTCGTAAATACGCCTGTCAAGAATGGGGGGAATTATACTTATAAAAATGCCCGGGAATGCGACTATAATCCTTTGGCGAGAGCTGTTTTTGAGGTGGGCCCGCATGTTAAAGAGGTATATTTCTTTGACAATTACATTACGGTCACGCAGGACGGCCAGGCCGCATGGGATGAGTTGGAGAAAGAAATCAAAAGGGTTATTCTGGAGAAAATTAAGGATCATGACCCGAATTTTTCGATTCCCCAGCCTCAAGAGGAGGTGCGCTGGAGTGCCAAGGAGGCTCCAGAGCTGGCTCAAATTAACGTGATTTTGGATCAGACGGTGCGTCCTTACCTTCAGATGGACGGCGGGGATATCCAGCTGGTGGACTATACGAACAATGTCCTGCGGGTATTTTATCAAGGGGCCTGCGGCTCGTGTCCGAGCGGGACATTCGGCACCCTCAAGGCCATTGAAAATATTCTGCGTGATCAATTTAACCCGAATATCGTCGTTGAACTAACGGATTTCTTTTGAGGAGGGGAAGAGGTTATGTTTAAAATCAACCGAAAGATTGAATACGCGATTATTGCCTTAAAACACATGAGTTGTAAAAGCCCCGGGCAAATCACCTCGGCCAAGGAGATTTGTGAGATGTACGGCACGCCTTTTGATCCGACCTCGCGCGTTTTGCAGATTATGACCCAGCACGGCATCCTGCAGGCCGAACAGGGGGCCAAGGGAGGCTACCAGGTTATCAAAGACCTCTCCCGCGTCTCGTTAAAAGAGCTTTCCGATATTGTCATCGGCCCTATTGAGATTGTCAATTGTGCCCATGGGGATGACTCGAACTGTGAGATGACGCAGACATGTCACATCATTGCCCCTATGCTGAATCTTAATAAGAAGATTAACAAATTATTCAATGAGATTTCTGTGAATGATTTGATTGAATCCAGGGTTGACGGAGAAAAAGGCGTGAGGAAGAGGAATTCCAAAGAGTATAAAGAAGCCTTAACCTAGACGGCAGGTAAGAACAATGGCCAAACCGGCACAGACAAAGCCTCTTAATGAGAAGACTGTTGAGGAGAATATCCTTTCGAGCCGCGATTACAAGTATGGTTTTTATACGGATATCGAAATGGACAGGATGCCCAAGGGTCTGAATGAGGAGATTATTTGTCTTATTTCCGAAAAAAAGAAAGAGCCTGAGTGGATGCGGGACGGGCGCCTGAAGGCCTACCGCCATTGGCTCACCATGGAAGAGCCGCATTGGGGCAATTTTCAATACGGCCCCCTGGACTACCAGGCCATCAGTTATTACAGCGCCCCCAAGAATGCCCGAGAGGGGCGTAAGAGCCTCGATGAGGTTGACCCAGAACTGCTGAGGGCTTTTGAAAAGCTGGGAATCCCTCTGGCGGAACAGAAGAGGCTGGCAGGGGTGGCCGTGGATGCCGTTTTTGACAGCGTCTCGGTGGGCACGACTCATCAGTCGGAGCTGGCGAAATTCGGGGTCATCTTCTGCTCGATGTCGGAGGCTATCCAGAATCATCCGGAGCTCGTGAGGGAGTATATGGGTTCCGTCGTTCCCTATACGGATAATTTCTTTGCGGCGCTTAATTCCGCTGTTTTTAGCGACGGCTCATTTTGTTATATCCCCAAAGGAGTCAGGTGCCCGTTGGAGCTTTCCACTTATTTTCGCATCAATGCGGCGGAGTCGGGACAGTTTGAGCGCACGCTCATTATCGCCGAGGAGGGAAGCTACGTCAGTTATCTGGAGGGGTGCACCGCGCCGATGCGGGATGAAAATCAGCTCCATGCGGCGGTTGTGGAGCTCATGGCCATGGACAACGCCGAGATCAAGTATTCGACCGTTCAAAACTGGTATGCCGGCGACAAAGATGGCCGCGGCGGGATTTACAATTTCGTCACCAAAAGGGGCAAATGCGCCGGAAGGCGCTCCAAAATTTCCTGGACCCAAGTGGAGGCGGGCTCTGCGATCACCTGGAAATACCCGGGGTGTATCCTGCAGGGCGATGACTCCATAGGCGAGTTTTATTCGGTGGCTCTTACCAATCACCGGATGCAGGCCGATACAGGGACAAAGATGATCCATATCGGCAAGAGGACAAAAAGCACGGTTATCTCTAAAGGGATCTCGACGGATGAATCGAATAATAATTACCGCGGGCTTATCCGGATTCTCCCTTCCGCTGAAGGGGCGCGCAATTTTTCCCAGTGCGATTCGATGCTGGTGGGAAACCGATGCCGCGCCAATACCTTTCCGTGCATCGAAGTGAAGAATAACACCGCGGTCTTGGAGCACGAGGCCTCCACCTCCCGGATTAACGCCGAGCAGATATTTTATCTTATGTCGCGGGGTTTAGACAGCGAGGGGGCTGTTTCGCTGATTGTCAACGGATTCTGCAAAGAGGTTTTTAAGGAGCTCCCGATGGAGTTTTCCGTCGAAGCGGTCAGACTCCTGGAGATGAAACTGGAGGGGTCGGTGGGATAATTCTATCGGAGGGGCGTAATGCATTACGCCCCTCCGACATCCATAAATCAGAGGACAACAAAATGCTAGAAATCAGGAATTTACATGCAGGGATTAACGGCGTTAATATCCTTAAAGGAATTGATTTAACTCTTCATACCGGCGAGGTGCACGCCATCATGGGGCCCAACGGCTCCGGGAAAAGCACCCTGGCCAAGATTATCGCCGGTCATCCCGGTTACGAGATCACCCAAGGCGAGATTTTCTATGAGGTTAATTTCAAGAAAATCAACATTCTGGATTTAAAACCTGAGGAACGGGCGAGGGAAGGCATTTTCCTTGCGTTTCAGTATCCCGTGGAAATCCCGGGCGTCAATACCTCCATGTTTTTACGGGCGGCCTTTAACGAGGTCTGCAAGTATCACGGCGCCGAGGAGATGGACCCCCTGGATTTTGAGGACTATCTGAAAGGAAAAATGCAGGTGTTGAATATGGACGAAAAGTTCGTCAACCGCCCTGTGAACGTGGATTTCTCCGGCGGGGAGAAAAAGCGCAATGAAATCCTGCAGATGGCGATTTTGAACCCGCGTCTGGCTGTTTTGGATGAAACCGATTCCGGCTTAGACGTGGATTCGATGCGTATTGTTGCCGACGGGGTGAATAAATTGAAAAATAAGAATAATGCCATGCTTGTCATTACCCATTATCAGCGGCTTTTGAATTATATTATCCCGGATGTGGTGCATATCCTGCTGGAGGGAAGGATTGTCCGATCCTCCGGCAAGGAACTGGCTCTTGAGGTGGAATCCAAAGGGTATGACTGGCTGGGACGCGGTTGACCCTTTTTACAGAAAAAGACACGGCGATGACTTCTCCAAATACCGCTCTTGAGTTTGTTAATCATGTTGGGATGCTGTCTGAAAGTCTCAACAAGGAAGGCGCGCCTGGCTGGCTTAAGGCCATGCGCCGTCAGGGACTTTCTCGTCTCAAAGAGCTTCCTTGGCCTTCGGTCAGGGATGAGGAATGGAAATATACCGATATTTCCCCCCTGACAGCCTCTGTGTATGCCCTCTCCACAAGCGCTCAGCTTCGCGAGAAGGAGGCTTTTTTGGATTATGGCAACGGCGATGACATCAACATCGTCTTTGTGAATGGTTTCTTTTCAAAGGATTTATCTAACATGCAGGCCGTCCCTTCCGGCGTCGTCGCGATGCCTTTACAGGATATGGAGGAAACATCCGCAGCGTCTTTTCAGGAATTGTTTTCAAAAGAAAATCTCAAGGGAGAGGATGCCTTTATCGCTTTAAATGAGGCGTTAGTCCGCCATGGAATCTACATCGCGATGGATGAAAACGTGATTTTAAGGCAGTTGATTCATATTGTACATATTACCAGCACCACCGGCGAAATGATTTTAACAGCACCGCGGACTTTCCTAAGACTCGGACGGTCCAGCGAAGTGACAATTTTAGAAAGCCATGTATCCTTCTTAGACGATAATCTCTATTTTGCCGATGCCCTGACGGACATTTTCTTAGGAGAGAATGCCGTCCTCCATTATTGTAAAGCCCAAAAGGAGAGTCTTAAGGCGTATCATATAGGAATCACACGCGTACGGCAGGATAGAAACTCGGTTTTTGACGGATTTTCTCTGGCGGCCGGCGGGGCATTGACGCGCCACGATCTTCATGTCACTGTAAACGGCGAAGGGGCGAATGCCCGCCTCAACGGCTTTTATAGCGTAAGCGGCAGTCAGCATGTGGATAACCACACCTGCGTAGATCACTGTGTGCCCCAGGGCACAAGCAATCAATTGTATAAAGGCATTCTCCAGGGGTCCGGACGGGCTGTCTTTAACGGAAAGATTCTGGTCCGGCCCATTGCCCAGAAGACGAATTCGTACCAATTGAATAAAAACCTCTTGTTAGGCAAGGATTGCCGGGTTGATACAAAACCTCAGTTGGAGATATTTGCCGATGACGTGAAATGCACCCACGGGGCGACCATCGGCCAGCTCAACGAGGATGAAATTTTTTATCTTCAGACGCGCTGTATCCCCCGAAAGACAGCCGTGAAACTGCTGGTGCGCGGCTTTGCGGACGACCTTTTAAATACGGTGCATAATCCGTCCGTGTATCAGAAATTAAACAAGCTCCTTGAACCGGCATTTGAGGCGCTGGAATGCACAGGATAACAGGATTAAACGTTTCCCAGATCCGCAAGGATTTTCCTAACCTGCATGTTGAGGTGCAGGGAAAGCCCTTGGTTTATCTCGATAATGCCGCAACCGCTTTTAAGCCGCAGACGGTCATTGATGCGATTGCGGCTCATTACAGGACCGAGACATCCAATGTGCACCGCGGCGTCCACTTCTTAAGCGAACAGGCCACGGCCCGGTTTGAACAGGCGCGGGACAAGGTCAGGGATTTTATCCGCGCCCGGAAGTCCTGTGAGATTGTCTTTACGCGCGGCACAACGGAGGCCATCAACCTCGTCGCCTACAGTTACGGCCGTCATTTCTTAAACAAGGGAGATGAAATCATCATCTCCGAAATGGAGCATCACTCCAACATTGTCCCCTGGCAGATTCTCTGTGAAGAGAAGGGATGTGTCTTAAAGGTTATCCCCTTTAACGATGAGGGAGAACTTGATCTTGAGGCGTTTAAACGGCTGGTGAGTCCTAGGACGCGGTTTGTCTCAGTGGTCTATATATCCAATTCGCTGGGAACAATTAATCCTATAAGAAAGATTATTCAAACGGCGCATCAATGCAAAGCGCCGGTTTTCATTGATGCGGCTCAGGCTGTCAGTCACCACAAGATTGACGTGCAGGAATTGGACTGCGATTTCCTGGCCTTTTCGGGCCATAAGCTCTTTGGGCCGACGGGAGTAGGGGTTTTGTATGGTAAGGAAGAATTTCTGGAGAAAATGCCCCCCTTTCATGGCGGCGGGGATATGATTAGTTCCGTAACTTTTGAGAAGACGACCTACAATACCCTGCCTTACAAATTTGAGGCCGGCACCCCGCATGTGGCCGGCGTGATAGGACTAGGGGCCGCCATGGATTACGTTCAATCTGTCGGTTTTGAGGATATGACTGCATACGAGAAAGAGCTTTTGGATTACGGCACCAAGGCGCTTTCAGGGATTGCCGGTCTGCGGCTTATCGGAACGGCCAAGGAAAAGGCGGCGATTCTTTCTTTTATCGTTTCCGGTATTCATGCGCACGACATCGGAACCCTCGTCAATGATGAGGGGGTGGCCATCCGCACGGGGCATCATTGCACCCAGCCGGTCATGCGGCATTTTGGAATACCGGCAACATCGCGGGCATCTCTTGCCTTTTACAACACGAAGGAAGAGATAGATAAACTGGTTGAGGCCGTCTTAAAAACGAAGGATGTGTTTCGATGAATTACGACAGCCGCAAGGAGCTGTATCAAGAGATGATTATTGAGCATAATAAAAAGCCGCGCAATTTCCGGAAGATGGAGGGGGCGACGCATACAGCCGAGGGGTATAATCCTTTATGCGGGGATCATCTGATGGTTTATCTTCACATTAACGGCAGCGGCACCATTGACGATATCTCCTTCGAGGGAGACGGCTGCGCGATCTCCAGGGCCTCGGCCTCTCTGATGACTTCTTCCTTGAAGGGAAAGACTCTCCATGAGGCCAGCGTCCTTTTTGAACAGTTTCACAGTCTTATCAAGGGAGAGTTAAAGCCGGAGAAAGATTCCAATATTTTAGGAAAATTAACCGTCTTTTCCGGCGTCTGGCATTTCCCGACGCGCGTGAAGTGTGCCAGCCTTTGCTGGCATACGATGCGCGGGGCGATTGAACACAAAACAACCGTTTCAACGGAATGAACCCATTTTATGCCCGATTAACGGAGAAAAAGATGAAATTTATCAGAACAACAATCGCAGTGCTTATGATTTTAACGCTGAGTATCTGTCCATCGGGCGCGGATGAGGTATTCGAGCTTAAAGCGATGGTTCAACAATTAAGAACTGATTATGAGTCCAAAATACAAAGTCTGGAAGCAAAAATTGGACAGTTAGAAGCCAATCAGGAACAAAGAGTAACCGATAAAGTCACTCAATTAAGGGAAGAGATCAAGCAGGAGATTAAAGACGAGACTTTGCAGGTCGATTACATCGGCCGGCACAACGCTCCGATCGGCGACGGAGGGCTTTTGGTGAAGAACCCTTTTGGCTTCGGCAACGTTTCGCTTGGCGGTTACTTTGACATGGAGTACCTGGACAGAGAAAATGAGGATGCTACTTTCCGTCAGCACCGGTGGATTATTAATATTGGCGCGCAACTGGCCGACAGGATCCGCTTTAATTCCGAATATGAAATCGAATATGGCGGCACGAACGCTCCGGCCGGCGATGGTGAAGCGAAAGTCGAGCAGGCCTATGGAGACTACCTTATTAATGATATGATCAATTTGCGGGCGGGCGCCATTTTGTCGCCGTTTGGGCGGTATAATCTTTATCACGATTCGGACTTGCAAGACTTGACCGATCGTCCGATCCTGGCCAGAGACGTTGTTCCCACGACATGGACCGAGGCTGGATATGGATTTTTCGGTGAGTTTAATCCCGCCGTCGGTTCTTACGAAGACCTGATGATCAATTACGAAATTTACGCGGTCAATGGCCTCGACAGTGGTTTCTCGGACACCGGTACGAGCGGGGCGAAAAACAGCTTGAAGACCGACAATAATGACGATAAGGCGTTTGTCGGTCGGGTTGCCGTCAGTCCTTTTCTGGGCCATGAAGTAGCTGTCAACGGTTACAGTGGTGAGTATAATGGCAAGGGAGATACTCTAACGGGAATTGGTTTTGACATCTTGAACACTTTTGGTCCCTTGGAATTGGTCATGGAATACGTGTATTTTGGCGTGGAAGAAACACCCACCGCCATCAGCGATCTGGCCAATTATTTTCAGGGAGCTTATGCTCAGTTGAACTATCATTTCTGGCCGGAATTCTTGAGTAATACTTTTTTAGGCAGAGGCTTCGATCGTCCCACGCTCACGCTGGTGGGACGATATGATTGGGCGAAGATCGGCGATGACAGCGATGCGGTCGGAAGCGGTGATAATGAGGAAGACCGCTATACGATCGGGTTCAATTATCGCCCATTGGATACGTTCGTGGTCAAATTCGAATATCAGTTCAATCATACCAAAAATGAAACCCTTGAAGCGGGAGATAATAATGGGTTTATTTCTTCGGTCGCCTTGGGATTTTAAGCCCGGCCACCTTTTTTTAAGTTTCATTTGCGCCTTGGTCCTTTTTAGTTCGAATATTTTTGCTGAAGAACTGATTAAGATAGATGGCGCATTAAAGAAAATGTTTCCGCGGGTCAGCCATTTCGACCGGCAGGTCGTTTCGTTGTCCGCGGAACAAATTCGTCGCGTTGAAGAGGCGGCGCGCTTGACCTTCGCAGGCAAACATTCCAGCCAAGTCATCGTGCACATCGCGCGTGAACAGAATACGGTCGTCGGTTACGCCTTTGAAGATACGGCGATCGGCAAATGGGGCCCGATCCATTATTTGATCGGACTGGACACAAACGGCGCGGTTTCACAAATCATCATTTTAGATCATCAGGAAATTCGTGGCCGCCCGATATCCAAACCACGTTTCTTGCGGCAATACCGCGGCAAAACACTCACCGATCCGTTACAACTACATAAGGACATTGACGGCATAACCGGAGCGACCATTTCCTCAAATTCTTTGACCGAAGGCGTGCGGAAGATTTTACATATATATAAACTTGTTAAATCGCAGTTGTCATAAAAATCGGCGGAGGCCTTTGGAAACGGCATTCCCCTGAAAAAACTTGACACAAACAGATTGCGATATGATAGCTTCTGTCAAAACAATTGATCCGGCATTGCGAACCTCATCCCGATCGTTTGAGGAAAGGGGACTTCGCGACTTCCTTGGGCGGCCGTTGTGTGATCTGCGTATCTCCGTTATTGACCGGTGCAATTTCCGCTGCCATTATTGCATGCCTCAGGAATATTCGAAGCGTTACACGTTTCTAAAGGAAACGGAGTGGTTGAGTTTTGACGAGATTGTGCGCCTGGCGCATCTTTTTGCGGCGTTAGGTGTCTCCAAAATCCGTCTGACGGGCGGCGAACCTCTCTTACGGCCGCGTCTTCCTGAACTTATTAAAGAATTGAAACGAATTCCCGGTATCAAAGACCTGGCCATGACGACCAACGGCTCTCTTGTCAGCGAATACGCCAAGGCCCTAAAGGAGGCCGGTCTTGACAGGATCACGATCAGCCTGGATACGCTGGATGCCGCTCTTTTCAGGCGCATGAGCGGCGGCAATGGCCGGCTGGAAGATGTCTTGGAGGGTATTCGCAGGGCTGAAGAAGCGGATTTTGACTGCATCAAGATTAATGTTGTCCTGCAAAAAAGCGGCAACGATCACCAGATCCTTGATTTGGTGCGATATTTTAAAGGGGGGAAATCTATCCTGCGGTTTATTGAATACATGGATGTCGGCAATTGCAACCGCTGGAACATCAAGGATGTTGTGCCGTCGGCGGAAGTCGTCAAGACTATCCATGAACATTTTCCGATTAAGCCCGCCAAATCCAATTATTTCGGCGAGGTGGCCTCGCGGTATCAATTTTTGGATGGAAGCGGCGAGGTGGGGTTTATCCCTTCCGTAACACAGCCTTTCTGCCGGACCTGCACGAGGGCTCGTTTATCAACAGACGGCAGAATGTACATGTGTCTTTTTTCCGCTGAGGGCGTGAATTTGCGAGCAGCCTTGCGCGGAGGGGCCTCCGACAAAAATCTTCTGGCAATTATCCAAAAAACATGGCAAGATAGAGCCGATCGTTATTCTGAACAGCGCGCCCAATTGGGCACTCCTTCTCAATTCTTACCTAAAGTAGAGATGTTCCAAATCGGGGGGTGAGGCTTATGCGCCTTCGTCCCAAAATCACTGTTTTACTTCTCTTGCTTTCGATGATTCCCTTTATCCTGATAGGCGTGATGGCTTATTATGAGGGGGAGGCGTCTTTGCGCAAGAGCCTGGGCTCTCATTTCCAGTATGTCGCGCGAAACACGATGGACTCTATCGAGTCGTATATTCATGATCTGTCTCAAAACATGAACCGTTGGACAGAACTGGAGCTTATGCACGATGTGGTTCTTCATGATGTCGATGGCCGCATTATCTCGTTTTTGACCAATATGCAGAAGGAGCAGGGCTCTTCTTTCTATAGTCTGGATGTGCTTGACTCCTCCGGAGAGGTTATCGCCTCGAGTGTCCGGGATATGCTGGACCGCAGCCTTGTCCACGAGGCATTTTTTGAAGAAGCCGTAAGGGGAGCCCCGTATATCTCCGATACGGCTCAAGACGAAGAAACTCAAAATTGGGGGATGGTTTTCGCGTTTCCCATCTGGGCAAAATATAACGCCCACGAGACGATTGTCGGTGTCCTGAGGGTTCATTGGAAGGCGGAGGAGCTCTCCCGTCTGTTGCGCCTGGCCGTGGAGAAGGACGCCGGCTTTTCCACGGGATATATTGTGCTCATGCGAAAAGACGGTTTGGTGATTGCCGCGACCCAGCCGATGCAGGAGATGGTTTTTCATACGAATCTGATTCAGCAGGAATTTGAATCGGCCAAACGCCTAAAACAAAAGAAGGAAGGGTTTTTGATTGAGCGCGAGAGGGTGGAGGGAAAAAGTTATCTCGTCGGCTACAGTTCCTCAAGAGGCCGTCAGGATTTTGAGGGGCTGGGATGGGGGATGTTGGTTATCCAAGACACGGCTCAGGCCTTTACAGCTATCCACCGGCTGCAGTTTGCCATTCTGGGAATAGGTCTTTTTGTTGTCTTGGGTGTGATATTGATTGCCCTGAAGATATCACAGAGCATCGCAAGGCCTGTCCTTCATATCGCGGGGGTGGCCCGAGAGATTGCCGGCGGCGATCTGGATAAGCAGGTGGATTATGATTCCAGCGATGAGCTGGGCTCTCTGGCCGCGAGCTTTAACCAGATGATTCGTGACCTGAAAGAGCACCGAGAGAAATTAGTAATGGAAAAACATAAATTGGAGCAGCTTCTGAATATCGATACTGCTTTACGTTCGATCCTGGATTTGAATCATCTGGTTGACTTCGTTATCGATAAGACGATGGAAATCCTGGAGGCGCAGAGGTGTTCTTTGATGCTTTTGGATCCGGAATCGCAGGAATTATTAATCCGCGGAGCCAAGGGCTTAGACACAGAAATTATTAAGACGACGCGCCTGCGGATGGGGGAAGGCGTTGCCGGCAAAGTCGCCCAGAACGGCGCGCCCATTCTGGTAACGAATATCGAGGAGGGGACCTTCCGGGAGCGGCCCAACGGGGCGGTATACAAAACTAAATCTTTTATGAGCGCCCCCATCAAGGTGCAAGAAAGGATTGTCGGTGTCATTAATGTTGCGGATAAAAAGGCAGGGCAAGACAGCGTCTTTACCCCCACGGATCTGAAAATTCTCTGCACCATTGTCCGGCAGGCCACTATTGCTATCGAGAATGCGGATTATTACCGGAAATTGGAGCATCTCTCCATGACCGACTCCCTGACGGGAATTTTTAATCACCGGTATTTCATTCAGACGCTGGATCAGGAAATTGCCCGGGCCAAGCGGTATCCCAACCCCCTGTGTCTTTTAATGTTGGATATTGACGATTTTAAGTCTTATAACGATTTTTATGGGCATCTTGAAGGAGACCGTCTCCTGAGGGACATGGGACAGCACTTGAAAGAAAACTTGCGCGGTGTGGATATTGTCTGCCGGTATGCGGGGGATGAGTTCGTTGTGGTGTTGCCGGAGACGGATATTCCCGATGCTCAGATTATTGCCGATAAGATGAAAACGACCTTTAAGAATTTTAAGTATGAGACAGAGGTCACCATCAGCATAGGCATAGCAAAATACAGCGCCAACATGGACAGGCGCGATTTGATTATGAAGGCGGATCAGGCCCTCTATCAGGCCAAGAGGGGTGGAAAAAACAGGGTCAGTTTCTTTTATTGATACTTCGGCGTTGATAATCTATTGGATTTTTCAAGCAGTGTTTCTTGGACGGGCTTTACCAAATAATCTCTTTTATATCCTGCGGCATACCATCAAATCGGCCTACGAAACGAACCTCTCTGACTAAATCCAGATTAAATTTCTCTTGAACTGATTCCCGCATTTTTTGTGCCAGGTCGTAAACCTCCTGAGCGCGGCAGCCGTTTCCCTTGACGATAATATTGGCGTGTTTGTCAAAGATGACCGCCCCGCCGCATCGCAGGCGTTTGGCCCCAGCCTGCTCGAGAAACCAGCCGGCGGCCTGACGCTTTTGGGCTCGCGAGGTCGGTTCGATGTTGCGGAAGATGCTCCCGGCCGAGGGGTGTGCCGTCAGGTCGGGATGTTTTTCGCGGCGAAGTTTCAGGATATCTTGACGCTCTTGTTTAAGGCGGACTATGTCAGAGGGTTTTAATGAGAATCTGGCCCATAAGACCATCTCGTCTGTTCGTTTGAGGATGGAGTCGCGGTAACTGAATTGAAGGTCATTCCCGCAGGCCTCTTTTTTATGTCCTTTTTTGTCAATCAGATGGACGGATTCCAGGGTATCGCTGACCTGCCGGCCGAAGGCCCCCGCATTGCCGGCAACTGCCCCGCCGACGGTTCCAGGGATGCCCGTTACGCACGTTAAACCTTCCAATCCGTTTTCAGCGGCGAATTCCGCCAGGTGATCTAATAGGGTGCTTCCGGAAACCGTTAGCCTAGAATGGTCCTGTTGGATAAGAGGAGTGGGAGTGTAATATCGAATGATATAGCAGTCTACTCCATCATCCGAAACGACGAGATTGGAACCCCCGCCGATGAGAATAAAGGGAAGGGCGTTGCGGGAGAGATGAGAGATCGTTTGTTCAAGCTGGAGAGGTGTCTGGCAGGTTAAGAGAGCAGGACACGGCCCGCCGAGACGGAATGTGGTGTAGTCCGATAACAGGGCATGGGGCTGAGCGGCAACGCCTATTTTTTCTAACAATGACCAATCCATATCTATATTTCTATTTCCTTTAATAAGATCGGCTTGTCTTCCTCGCAGCGAGCCATAAGATACAGGTAATCGGAGAGGCGGTTAAACCATATCAGAAGTGTTGCATTGCGGATTTCTTCTTTTTTGAGCAGGCCGGCGATACGGCGTTCACAGCGCCTGGCCACGGCCCGTGCGTAGTCTAAATAGGCCGAGGACAGCGTGCCTCCAGGCACGATAAATCCTCTTGGGTTAGGGATATTCTCGGCTAGAGATTCCATGTCTTGCTCCAGGGCATTCACAAAATCTTGGCTGATCCTTTGGGGGAGTCTGCTGAGTTTCTCTTCGGTTGTCGCCACCTCCGATGCGGCTAGGAAGAGATGGCGTTGAATCTTCAGGATTTTCTCTTGAATTTTCTTTTTCCGGGCATGGCAGCGGGCTACCCCCAGGAGACTGGCCAGTTCATCAATATCCCCGCAGGCCTCCAGGCGCGGACTGTCTTTGGATACTTTCTCTCCGGAGAAAAGACGAGAGAAGCCCTGGTCGCCGGATTTTGTGGTTATCCTAATTTTTTTTGTCATGGATTTTGAAATAATCTCGGATCGCCTGAATGCCGCCCTGCAGGGAAAAAACGTTGGTTATGCCTTCCTTACGGAGGTGTTCAACTAAGGAAAGGCTGCGCATGCCCTTGGCGCAAAAGATGACATATCGTTTGGATTGGTCAAACCGGAAACGGCGCTTTTCAAATTGACTTAAGGGGAGATGAACGCATTTTACCTCGCGGACGGGATTTCCTTGAAGCTCAACGGCTTCACGGATGTCGACAAGGATGAAACGCTCAAGCTCTTTTTTGGGGAGAGAGGTGATCTCGATAGAGACGGGTGAAGATTCCTTTGATTCTTTGGGGGGACAGCCAACCCATCCCGAATCGCCGTCCGCGTAATATTCTTTCTTCCAGATGGGGAGGCGGGACTTGATTTCATCAATGATGTAGCGACAGGCCTGAAAGCTGTCATCGCGATGGGCAGCCAGGACCCCCACCCAGACGGCTGTTTCACCCACCTTTAGCCGTCCGATGCGATGGGCTGCTTTTACGTCAATGATGTTGAATTTTCTTTTGGCCTCTTGGAACATCTTTTTGGCCTCTTTCCGGCAGAGCGGCTCGTGGGCTTCGTATTCCAGGGCAGTAACGGATTTCCCGCCGCTGTGGTCGCGCGCCCGCCCTTCAAAACAATTAAAAGCCCCGGCTTGAGGGGAAGTAAACCCCCGGCGCAGGTCGGTATCTTTCAGCGGCGTTGAGGAGAGTTGAAAAGTCATCTTGCGATTCTCGAACCTCGATTCTCGTTCCTGGTTCGGTTTTACGAGCATCTGGTATCCAGTATCGAGTCTTAATATGTTATTTTCACCGTCCCGCCTTTTATGCGGCATTGACAGCTCAGGCGATGCCGGCGGTCCATGCCTAAATCGTTTTCTTCTTCATTGAGACCGTTGAGATTATCTTCTCCTTCCAGGACTTCAATCTGGCAGGTGCCGCAGACACCCGAGTTGCAGCTAAAGGGGATGCCTGTTTTTTCGCAAACGGCGTCAATCCTTGCATTGTCCGGCAATTCGTATTCTTTGTCGTCAATAATGAGTCTGGCCATGTTTTCAGATTTCAGGAAGCGCGAAGACGATGTTTTTCTCCGGATTCTCAAAGACGCGCACTATTGTCTGCGGGAAATGCCTTTGAATGCGCTCGACCAATTGATCTACGATGATGCGCGGAACAGAGGCCCCGGAACTGATACCGATTTTATTTTTTCCTTCTAAAAGATTCAAGTCTAATTCTTCGGCAGAATCGATAATGCAACTCTCGACGCCCTGCTTTTCGCCGGTCTCTCTGAGGCGGTTGCTGTTGGAGCTGTTGGGCGATCCGCAGATGATAATCGTATCGCAGAGGCGGGCTAATTCCCTGACCGCATCCTGGCGGTTTTGGGTGGCATAACACAAATCCGACCGTGGAGGGCCCATAAGATGGGGAAAACTTCTTTTGAGCCTGGCAATCATGCTTGTCGTTTCATCCACCGACAAAGTCGTCTGTGTGATGTAGGCGACTCGCGCGTCCGTGTCAATCTCCAGGCGGCCGATATCTTCTTCTTTCTCGATAATATGTAAAAGACCGGGGTGGACGTAACCGGCCGTGCCGATAAGCTCCTGATGCCCTTTATGCCCGATGAGGATAATCTCATAACGCTCTCGTGAAAACCGTGCGGCCTCGTTGTGCACCTTGGTCACCAGGGGGCATGTGGCATCCACGTATTTAAGATGCCTTCGTTTGGCCGTCTCCATGACGGAGGGCGGCACCCCGTGGGCGCTAAAAATGATGCGTTCTTTCTCAGGGACGTCCTGAAGATTTTCGACAAAGATAACGCCGCGCCGGCGAAACCCGTTGACCGCATAGGTATTGTGAACGATTTCGTGGTAGACATAAAGGGGGGCGCCGTATTTTTGGAGGGCCTGCTCCACGATATTGATGGCGAAGGCCACCCCGGCGCAAAATCCTTGTGTCTTCGCAAGATATATTTCCATGTTGAATTCCCTGTTGATGCTGTTTATAATTGAAATAATTATAACATCACGAATATCTGTGTAAATGGAAATTCAACCACGAAGAAAAACGCCCGTAGTCAAAGTCGCTTCTGTCGTCATCGGCGGCGGACACCCTATTGTCATCCAATCCATGACCAATACGCGGACGGCGGATGTCCAGGCAACGGTTCATCAGATAATTGAGTTGATCGAGGCTGGTTCCGAGATGGTGCGCGTGACGGTCAATAACGATGAGGCCGCACGCGCCGTGCCGGAGATTATCCGCACCATTAGAGATCAAGGGTATCTTACGCCTATTATCGGGGATTTCCATTTTAACGGTCATATCCTCTTAAGCAAACACCCCGAATGCGCCCGCCTTCTGGACAAGTACCGCGTCAATCCCGGCAATATCGGCAAGGGGCATCAGCACGACGAGAATTTTGCCCGTATTATAAAAATAGCCGTCGAAAACAGCAAGGCCGTCCGCATCGGGGTCAACTGGGGGTCTCTGGATCAGGAGCTTGTGACGGATCTGATGAACCGTAACGCGCGGATCAAAAGCCCAAAAAATTCCAAAGAGATCATTTATAACGCCATGATCCAGAGTGCCCTTCAAAGTGCGGAACTCGCCGAAAGGATCGGCCTTCCCTCAAACAGGATTGTCCTAAGCGTAAAGATGTCTGTTTTGCAGGATATGGTGGCGGTATATTCCCGTCTGGCGGCGCGATGCGATTATGCCCTTCATCTGGGACTGACCGAGGCTGGCGGGGATATTCAGGGAGTGGCCTCCAGTTCGGCGGCGCTGGCCATTTTGCTGCAACAGGGCATCGGTGATACGATCCGGGTGTCGTTGACGCCTCAGCCGAATGTCGGCCGCAGCCGGGAAGTCGAGGTATGCAGGCATCTTTTGCAGGCGCTGGGACTGCGGTATTTTGAGCCGAGTGTGACGAGCTGTCCGGGCTGCGGACGCACGGCGAGCGATTATTTTCAGCATTTAGCCCGCGATATTAGCGGCTATATCCATGAACAGATGCCGCGCTGGAAAGACTGTTATCCGGGTGTCGAAAGGATGAAGATTGCCGTCATGGGTTGTGTGGTCAACGGCCCCGGCGAGAGCCGTCATGCGGATATCGGAATCAGCCTGCCCGGTGCCTTCGAGAAATCCATTGCCCCTGTTTACGTCGACGGCAAGCAATTGACCACCCTCAAGGGCGAGCACATCAAGGAAGAATTCATTGGAATTCTTGAGGATTATATGCGGAAAAAATTTACGCGAAAATAATATACTTGCGGAATGTCCG
>MHGQ01000077.1:0-17586 GCA_001805645.1 Omnitrophica WOR_2 bacterium RIFCSPHIGHO2_02_FULL_50_17
ATATTTTCCGGTCACTGCGCGGGTTGGACAGGGAATATCCTCTTGATTTTATTGTGCTTACCCCCGGCGAGTTAAAGGAAAGGGTGAAATTGGGAGACTTTTTCGTCAAAGATATTCTTGCGGAAGGGAAATTGCTCTATGGAACAAAATAATTTTGACATATTGGCGCGGGAATGGTTTGAAAAGGGTTCGCACGATCTCGATGAGGCGCGTCTTTCTCTTAAAGCGGGCGGCTGGACGGATATCATCTGCTTTCATTGTCAGCAGGCGGCTGAGAAATATCTAAAAGGGTTCCTTGTCGCAAAAGGCGTCAACGTCGGGAAAATGAAGAAAATGCGGATACACGACCTCACCAAATTATGGAGCGAATGTCATAAATTGGACAGGAGCTTTGCTTCAGTCGAAGAGGAGTGCATTGTCCTTAATCCCTATTATATTGAGCCTCGTTATCCTTTGGGTGCCCCCAAAGTCTATACTAAAATGGAGGCCCGGCAAGCCTTACAAGCGGCGGAAAAAATAATCAAATTTATCCTGGAGGAGAGTGAACCGGCATGAAACGCGGCTTTCGCCAACTCCGACATTTGTTATTCACCGCCGGCCTCTTCGCCGCGCCGGGGAACGCCATGGCCGGAGAAGATGCAATAAAATGAAAGTAATATACACGGCGCATTTGGAATTCAGGCTGAAGATACGGGAGATACTGCATGACTTGCCGCGCAAAATATTCAAAGAGTCCCGGGAACATTATTATGATACCCATACAGACCATCGCGTTGCTTTGTCCACCGTGATGTTTAAGAATAAGTCGAGAGAAATGGCCCTGACGTATGATAAAATACAAAATGAAATACATCTGATAACGGTCCACCCCGTTAAACCGTATCAAAAACACAGCCGCTTAAAATCCGGCAGATGGAGGAAAATATGAGCAAAAAACCGATAGTCAATTATGATACAGTGTCGGACGTGCTTTATATTGTCACGAGAAAAGGCGCCGAGGAAGAATCCGTTGAGGTCGCGCCGGGCATTCATGTGGAGCTCGATGAAAAAGGCGAGGTTATCGGCATTGAAATTCTTAATGCCTCGGCCTTCTTCAAGCCCGTGGCCAAGCCGCTGTATCGGCATATGCAAATGGCGTAACCGGCGGCGCGTCGGCGTGCAATGGGATATAAAACAGTTTCCGGATACCCGGATATCCGGATAACCGGAACGTTAATATGAGAAACTATCTTTTAAAACTCAGGAATTCATTGCTCACCGCCTCCCTCCTCGCGGGGCTGGCGGCGCTCCTCGCCGCGCCGGGCACCGCCCTCGCCGCGGCGGGGGATCCGATGTGGGAGCAGACCGAAACTGTACTTGCCAGCAATCAAGATACATCTCAAATTGCCGTCGATTCCACAGGATTATACATAACAGGTGGTGAAAGGGTTGGCGCAAGTGATACTCAGTGGCGAATAGTAAAACGGGATTTGACAGATGGCAGCTACATATCCACCTTCGGCACCAGTGGTGTTGTGACATTCAATCCATCGACTGGTTACGATTTTCTTTTTGACATTGCAGTAGATTCTACAGGGATATATCTATCGGGTAGTGATAGTGCTCCTGGTGCTTTTAATAGTCAATGGCGTATAGAAAAAAGAAGGTTAGATACAGGGGCATTATGTACAGCGGCCAACTGCGGAACTGCGTTTGGTGCGGGAGGCGCTGTGACCTTCAACGATGCTGCAGGATATGATTATGCTCTTAATGTCGCAGTGGATTCTACCGGTCTATATGTTTTAGGCTCCAACAACCGTCTGCGAAAGTTGAATTTAACAACTGGCGGCCCAATTAATAGTTTTGGTTCCAGCGGTGTTGTAACAACCGGCTTTGTGAGCATGATTGATATGACATCGGATATTGTTGTTGATGCGAGCGGTATTTATATCATAGGCCAATCCTATGTAGCCTCAGGGGATACCCCATGGCGCATAGAAAAAAGAGACCCGGCTTCGGGCAATTTATTTTCTGCCTTTGGTTCCAGTGGTGTTGTAACGTTATATAATGATGGTGCTTATTGGGGCAGTGTTGGCGTTGGCATTGCAATTGACACCACAGGATTATATACAGCAACTTATGAGTATGACAGCGTATCCGGATATTTCCGATGGCATATAGAAAAAAGAGATTTGACAACTGGAGCCCCAATTCCTGCGTTTGGCTCTGGAGGTGTTATAACGTATACACCTTCCAGTGATGAATTTCCGACGGATATGACTATTGATTCTACTGGTATTTATATAGTTGGTACCGGAGTAAACAGAAATATAGAAAAAAGGTCATTGACAGACGGGAGTTTAATTTGGGAAAAATTAATTAATAATCAGTGTGGATATGCGGGGTGTAGCCCTTCCTATATTGCCGCTGATTCCACAGGCATTTATGGTGTAATTAGCACGTCATGCTGTAAGTTCTGTTGTGTCTGGAAGCGGGAGTCGGGCGGCGGGGCGCCACCGCCACCTCCCCCGACGGTGAACCTTTCGGCCGCGCCGCCGACGATCAATGAGGGGGAATCGTCCACGCTCACGTGGACATCAACGGATGCCACGTCCTGCGCGGCGGTTTCGCCGGCCGGCTGGACATCTCAAACCGGCACAAGCGGCGCGGAGGTCGTCTGGCCCGCGGCCACAGAGACCTACATCCTCTCCTGCACTGGCCCCGGCGGCACCACCCAGCAGTCCACAACTGTAACGGTCAATCCTCCCTGTACCCCCGGCTGGGCCAGCACAGCAGTCGATTCAACAGATCAAGTAGGTTCCATGAACTCCATCGCAATTGGAGCTGATGGTTTACCAGTAATATCATATTTTGATGGAACTAACGGTAATCTCAAAGTCGCCAAATGCGGTAATGCCGCCTGCAACTCAGGAAATACTCTCACCACCGTTGATGCAACAGCAAGTCTTACGGGTTACTACACCTCCATCGCCATCGGCACCGATGGTTTTCCGGTAATATTTTATTATGATTGGACTAATAGCAAATTCAAAGTGGCCAAATGCGGCGACGCCGGCTGCACCTCAGGAAACACTCTCACTGTCATTAATCCGCAACCTCCTTTTGGTTTCTATAATTCCATTGCCATCGGCGCTGACGGCCTGCCGGTGATATCGTGCGATACCAATGCGAGCAGGGTCCTTAATGTGATCAAATGTGGCAATGCCAGCTGCACCTCAGGCAACACTCTCACCACCGTTGATTCAACGGGTGTTGTTGGCTTTTATAACTCCATCGCCATCGGCATTGATAGTTTGCCGGTAATATCGTATCTTGACTCTACCAACCTCGGCCTCAAAGTAGCCAAATGCGGCGATGCCGCCTGCACATCAGGCAACACTTTCACCATCGTTGATTCAACAGGCAGTGCGGGTTCGCGCACCTCCATCGCCATCGGCACCGATGGTTTACCGGTAATATCGTATGAGGAGTGGACTAACCATGACCTCAAAGTTGCTAAATGTGGCGATATCGGCTGCACCTCAGGCAATATCCTCACCACCGTTGATTCGGCAAGTTACGTTGATTATGACACTTCCATCGCCGTTGGCCCTGACGGTTTACCAGTAATATCGTATTTAGATGGGAATCCAAACTACGACATCAAAGTTGCCAAATGCGGCAATGCCAGCTGCACCGCAGGCAATACCCTCACCACCGTTGATTCGGCAGGTACGATTGGCGCCTATCATTCTATAGCTATTAGTACTGACGGCTTGCCGGTGATATCCTATTATGATCAGACTAATGGCGATCTCAAAGTCGCTAAAGAAGACAACTGCACCGGCGGGACGCCCCTGCCGACGATTACGCTCGACGCGGCCCCCCCGATAATCAATGGAGGAGAAACATCCAAGCTGACATGGACATCCTCCGGTGCCGCTTCGTGCGCGGCCATTTCTCCGGCAGGATGGATAACGGCTGGCGGCGGCGATGGCGTTGGAGGCTGTGATAACCCCGGGCCTGATTATTTAAACGGCTGTCAGGTTGTACAGCCTTCCAGCACGACCGTATATATCATCGAGTGCCTGAACGCCCTGGGCGACCCGGCCCAGCAGTCCGTGATGGTCACGGTCAACGCTCCCCCCAGCGGCAACGACTGCGGCCTGCGGATGTACGACGGCACCGCGACGGTGACGCTCACCTGCGAAGACCCGCCGGTCTCCCCCTTGCGCATCCGCAAAGGCACAACAACCTACGGCATCAGCGTGGTCGACCCCGCGGACCCCAACGCCTCGCGCATCCGCATCCAGACCCCCGCCGGCATCAAAGCCCTGAGGAAACAATAATGAGAAGGGAAAACTCCACACGCGTTTCCATTGACTCGGCATCTTCTTATGATAAGATAACATCCAATGAATAAGCAAGGCATAACCAAGCTGACAAGATATTGGCTGGAAACGGCAAAGCATGATTATGATACCATGTTAAGCCTGTTCAAAACCAAAAGATATTCGGACGCCCTCTTCTACGGCCACATGGTTCTGGAGAAAACCTTTAAAGGACTGATCGTCCATTCCACTCGAGAGCAGGCGCCTTACATCCACGATCTCGTCCGGCTCCAGGAGATTGCCGGTCTGAAACTTTCCGAGGAGGAAATCGATCTCCTGGATGAAATCAACGACTTTAACATCCGCGCCCGCTACCCCGAATACAAACTTCGGTTTTACAAATTGTGCACGAAGACTTACGCAAAAAGCTATATGGACAAAATCATTCGCCTTTACGCGGAATTATGCCGAACCCTAAAGTAAAAAAAATCGCGCGAAAATACGCGAAGATGTTACGGGCCGCCCGTTACCCCTTTCACGCCGTTTATTTGTTTGGTTCTCAGGCGATGGGGGGAGCGAAGCCATGGAGCGATATTGATTTGGCTGTTGTCTCCGATAAACTTAAAAGAAACGCGAATAAAAACAGGCTTTTGCTGTGGCGCATACGGCGGATAGTAGATACCAGAATCGAGCCGCATGGTTTTACCGTCAAAGACTTTCAGGACAGTTCCGATCCCCTCGTTTACGAAATAAAAAAAACCGGTATAAGAATCGCGTAAACCCCGAAAAGGAACCGGATTCCCCCGACCGATATCAAGCCGGGGGACCCCGCCGACGCCAACGCCTCGCGCATCCGCATCCAGACCCCCACGGGCATCAAAGCCCTGCGCAGGCAGTAAGCATTTCCCCTCATCATGCCCTCATCTTGCATTGGAAAAGACTTGCTCTTGACATTATCCCGTTCATATTGCATAATTAATCGGAGTTAATCAATATCAATTAATGCCGATTGGAGGTGTATTCATGGTCATGAAGACTGTCCCTGCTGTTGAAGCGCGGGTCCATTTTGGAGAAATCATCAAAAAATCATTTAAAAAAGGCGACCGCTTTACGGTGGAGAAATTGGGGATCCCCATGGTGGTCATCCTTAACGCGAACGAATATGCGCAATATGCCAGGATGGCCGAAGAAAGAGAAGAACGCTTCAAGATACTTGACCGCATTAAAAGCGCAATTCCCGGCACCCCCTCCCACAAAGTCGAAAAGGACATTCATGAAGCCATTGAAGCCGTGAGAAAAGAGCGTGCTTAAGGTTGTTATTGATACAAATCAGTTTATAAGCAGTGTGATCAATAAAGACGGCCCTTCGGCAAATCTCCTTGAGGCGTGGCGAAAATATTGTTTCACGCTCGTTCTCTCCGATAAAATCCTCCAGGAAATCAGGAGAGTGTTTTTATATCCACGTATAAGCCAAAAGTATCATCTCAAGGAAGATGATATTAACGCGTTTCTTGGTTTCATCGAGCATGAAGCGGTTATTCTCTCGGGATTGGCCCCCATAGACGTCGTTCAGGACGACCCTGAAGATAATGAGATCCTGGCATGCGCCCTGGAGGCCGGAGCCGATTATATTGTCTCAGGAGACAAGCACCTGCTCAATTTAAAAAACTATCAGGGCATTGCCATTGTTACGGCCCAGGAGTTTTTGAAACTCATTGCGTATTCATAAAGATGGGGCAAAACTGCATGTATCGGTCTTTAACGGCTATACGAGCAAATGGGATAAAATTGGCAAAGAGATAAATGTCGCGGCGGATAGGATGGTTATCCTCAAAGAGGACAGGCTGATATTTGAAGCAAGCAAATATATTGCCAGCCTGAGGATAAAGAGCGTAAAGAAACAAAAGCCGATTTATGGCGGATTTGTGTGGGAATTGCCTAAAAGAATCCTTAAAAGAATGCCAATCATATTGTCCTATGACAGATATGGGAAATTAGTGGAAATTGAACTTTTAAAGTGAGACGTTGTCGACGTCGACCCCGCCGACCCCAGCGCCTCGCCCGTCCACATAGCGGTCCCCGACGGCGCCGGCGGAACCACCATCAAGACCCTGCGGAAACAGTGAGGAAACAGTGACCGGGACTAATTTCACAGCTGTGCGCCTTGACGCAAGCCGGATTTCATGCTATTCTTAATTTAAGAAAATAAGAAATTCCAATATTACCAGGAAGGGGGCAAGGATATGGTCATGCAAATCAGGCAAAATTTTCAGATTACGCTGCCGGCGGAAATCCGCAAAAAACTGCACCTGGAGGTGGGAGATTTCCTGGAAACGGAGATCAAAGACGGCAGGGTCATCATCAAGCCCCAAAAAACGATCGACGCGCAACAGGCCTGGTTCTGGAGCAAGGAGTGGCAAGAGGGCGAAAAGGAGGCGCAAGCCGATCTTGAGGCGGGCAAGGTCAAAAAATTCAAAAACGTCGAAGATCTAATCGCGGACCTCGACAAATGAATTTTCTTGAGACGCCGCGCTTTAAAAGGGCCTATAAATCACTGCCGGAGGAAGCCAAAGAGCGCGTTAAGACATCTTTAAGGATGTTGGCCGTCAACCCAAAGCATCCGTCGCTGCATGTCAAAAAGATAAAAGGCGCAAGGGATATTTGGGAAGCGCGCGCCGGGCTGGATTACCGCGTAACCTTTCAGATTGTCAGAGATTATTTTATCCTGCGCAATGTCGGGCACCACGATCCCACTTTAAGAAACCCTTAATAGAGCGCGAAAGAGGCGCTGCCGGGCTGAAGTGACGACGTTCGCCTCATGGGATCCCGCCGACCCCAACGCTCTGCCTGCCGGCAGGCAGGCTCGCGCCTGCGCATCCAGACCCCTGACGGCATTAATGCCCTGCGCCGGCAATAAAACGCATTGACAATGCATATATCGTATTGTATATTTAATACAGGAGGTGATCTGTATGATTCGTTTAAACATCACAATTCCTGAAGACGTGGCGGAACAACTGCATCATATCCGGAATAAAAGTCAGTTTATCAGCCGTGCACTGAAAGAAAAATTCGATCGCGAGAAAACTCAAAAACTCGAAAAGGCGTTGATCGAAGGTTACAAGGAAACGGCAAGCGAAGACCGGCGCACCGCCGGCGAATGGGACAACGTAGCTCTGGAAGGATGGAAATGATAGAAACCCCTCACCGGGGAGAAATATGGCTCGTCAATCTGGATCCGGCCATTGGCGCTGAAATAAAAAAAACAAGGCCTGCCGTTATTATCTCCAATGATCTGAATAACCAATACGCCTCTACGGTGACCGTCCTGCCTATCAGCGATAAGGGTGAAAAAGTGTACCCCTTCGAAGTCGCCCTTCCCTCCGGAGCCGGCCTCATAAAAGAATCAAAGGTCAGATGCCAGCAAATCCGCACCATTGACAAAATCCGGCTGGTGAAGTTGCTGGGCAGACTTGAAGAAGAACCTCTTTGTCAAATACAAGAGGCCCTGCTCCTTCATCTCGGGATAAACATATAAATCCTTAAGGACACGATCAAATTCCATGGCGCAAGACTGCATGTATCCGTCTTTAACGGCTATACAGATAAATGGGATAAAATTGGCAAAGAAATAAATGTCGCGGCGGATAGAATGGTTATCCTCAAGGAGGACAGGCTGATATTTGAAGCAAGCAAATATATTGCCAGCATGAGGATAGAGAGCGTAAAGAAACAAAAGCCAATTTATGGCGGATTTGTGTGGGAATTGCCCAAAAGAATCCTTAAAAGGATGCCAATCATATTGTCCTGCGACAGATACGGGAAATTAGTGGAAATTGAACTTTTAAAGTGAGACGTTGTCGACGTCAACCCCGGCGATGCTAACGCCCTTCCGGCATCAAGGCGTTACGAGGGCAATAAATGTCATTGTTTTAACAAAAGCACGAACTCGCCCCGGGGAGGTGTTTTAGAAAAATATCTTAAAAGATCCCGCGGCCGTCCCTCCCTCACCTCCTCAAACCTCTTGGTAAGCTCACGCACACAGACAACCCAGGGATCTCCCAAGACCTCCTCCATATCGCGTAATGTCTTGAGAAGACGATAGGGGGATTCATAAAAAATCATTGTCCTTTCTTCACTTTTGAGCTGCTCCAGCTTTTTACGCCGGGCCGTAGGCTTAACAGGAAGAAACCCTTCAAAGACAAAATTGTGGCAGGGAAGCCCTGAGGCGGTCAACGCGGCAATCAAGGCCGCCGGCCCCGGCACAACCGTTGTCGGGATACCGTGCTCTTTGGCGAGGCGAATCAGATGATAGCCGGGGTCGCTGATGCCAGGGGTCCCGGCATCGGTGACAAGCGCGATATCCTTCCCTTCCTTCAAAAGCCCCAGGAGATATTCCCCCTTCTCAAATTTATTGTGTTCAAAATAGCTCGTTAAAGGGGTTTCAATCTGGTAATGCTGGGTTAAAATGCGGGTGTGGCGGGTATCTTCGGCGGCGATGAGATCAACACTTTTGAGTGTTTCTAATGCCCGAAGAGTAATATCTTTCAGATTGCCGATGGGGGTGGAAACTATATACAACATAAAAGTCACATGACACACGACACACGTAAAATCTATGAACTTGTGACTTGTGTCTTGTGTCTTTGTGCTCCTGTGTCATTACTCGACTGTCACCGACTTGGCCAGATTGCGCGGCTGGTCCACGTCGCAGCCGAGCCGCACCGCAATGTAATACGCCAAGAGTTGCAACGGCAGTGCCACGACAAGCGGCGTCAGGAGTTCGTGCGTCGCCGGGACGTAAATCGTTTGATGCGCGTGGCGGACGATTGTCTTATCCCCTTCGGTTGCAATGGCGATGATCTTTCCCTTACGCGCCCGGATCTCCTGCATATTCGAGATCATCTTTTCATAAGTCGGCGACTGCGGGGCCACGCACACCACAGCCCTGTATTCGTCAATTAGGGCAATGGGCCCGTGCTTCATCTCGCCGGCCGCATACCCCTCGGCCGGAATATAAGAAATCTCCTTTAGTTTAAGGGCCCCTTCAAGGGCCGAAGGGTAATTGATGTTCCGCCCCAAAAAAAGAAAACAGCCGAAATGAGAATTGGCCTTGGCGACCGCGACTATTGTATTTTTGTTTTTCAAAATCCCCTCGTAAAGAAGGGGGATCTCGCCCAGATGATGCCTCAACGCCAGGAACTTTTGCCTCGGCAGACCCTTATGCACGGCGGCGAGTTTCATGGCCAAAAGATACAGCATGCACAACTGCGCCGTATAAGCCTTGGTGGAGGCCACTCCGATCTCAGGCCCGGCATACGTATATAAGACTCCGTCGGATTCCCTGGCCAATGAGGATCCCAGGACATTGCAAATAGAGACAACCCTTGCGCCTTTTGCCTTGGCCTCGCGCACCGCGGCAAGGGTATCGGCGGTCTCCCCCGACTGGCTGATGGCCATCACCAGCGTGTTTCTATCAACAATAGGATTGCGATAGCGAAACTCGCTGGAAACATCCACCGAGACAGGGACAGAGGATAAAGATTCAATCACGTATTTCCCCACCATGCCCGCATGATAGGCTGTGCCGCAGGCCACAATCACGACATGGCGCACAGCCCTTAACCGGTTGTCATTCAACCCCAACCCTTCTAAATACGCGGCATTGCCCCTCAACCTTTTATGAAGCATCTCTCTTAACACTTGCGGCTGTTCGTGAATCTCTTTAAGCATAAAGTGGGCATACCCCTGCTTGCGGACAGCATCCACCTTAAAGGTGACTTTGTCGATTTTAGGCTGAACCAGCCTCCCCGCGAAGGTCAACACCTGCACCTTGTCTTTTTGCACCAGGGCTATTTGTTCATCCTTTAAATAAATAATTCGTTTGGTATATTCCAGAATGGCAGGGACATCCGAGGCGATAAAATTCTCTCCCTTGCCAAGGCCGATAATCAGAGGGGAGCCCACACGGGCGGCAATCAGGGTCTCGGGATAATCCGAGGAAATAACCCCGAAGGCAAACGCCCCTTTAAGGCGGGCAATGGCTTTTCGCACTGCGGCCAGCAGATCCTTCCTGTAATATTCTTCGATGAGATGGACGATAACCTCCGTATCCGTCCCAGAACTGAATGTATGCCCCTTGCGCCGGAGTTCTCTCTTAAGCTCTTCGAAATTTTCTATGATCCCGTTATGCACAAGGAGAATCTTGCCTGTGCAGTCGGCGTGCGGATGCGCATTAACCTTGTTGGGGACGCCGTGGGTAGCCCAGCGTGTGTGCGAAATGCCGATGGTACTCTCAGGAAGGGGATGCGACCGAATCAGGTCCTGCAGATCTTGAATTTTTCCTTTGGTTTTCTGAAGGACGATCTTACCGTCCCGGCGGGAAATGATCCCTATCCCGCTTGAGTCATAACCTCTGTATTCAAGCTTTTTTAAACCCTCTAACAAAATGGGCGGCGCCTGCCGCCCTCCCACGTATCCTATAATCCCGCACATTCTTCAAGCCCTGAAAAGGGCGCTGTCCTTATTATTTTACGTTAATATAAGTAATCACTTTATTGTAGCTGCTCTTCTTGCGCGTGAAATAAATCTCGCCGTCGCAGCCGGCAACCAGATGCGTGCGTCCAATCACATTAATCCCAGCCCGCCATATATGGCCCTGCCGCGTTAGGATTGTCCCCGCCGCGACCTTCTGGCCGCCCGAGATTTTTAAACCCCGCGTCTCCCGGTAAAATTTCCTTGTTATCCCTCCGAGTTTCGACATGATGAACTCCTTATCTTCCTTTCTCTTTCCCGCCAGAGGCGGATCCGCCTTTGGCGGACAATATCTGCTCGATCTCTTCCTTCCAGCCCTCCACATCCCGCGCAGTGGTCTTGCGGCCGTTGATGTAGAAGGTCGGCGTCCCCTGCACGCCCACACGGGAACCCAAATTGATATCCTCCTGAATATATTGCTCCCATTGCGCATCTTTTCCGGTATAATCCTTCCAGAACTTGTCCACATTAAGCCTTAAATCCCCTGCCACTTTTTTGAACGTCTCCTCGCCCAAATTATTGCCGTTCTGTAACAAGGCATCCACCATTTCTGCATACTTGCCTTGCTCTCCGGCGGCAAAAGCGGCCTTGGAGGCCGGCCTTGCCTGCGGATGAAACGGGAGAGGATAATTCTTAACCATGTAGTTAACTTTATTAGGAAAGGCCTTGACCGCCTCCACCATAGGCACATGGAACCGCGCGCAAAAAGGACACTGAAAATCAACGAATTCGACAATAGTCACCGGCGCGTTCTTGCCGGCGCCCAGAAGCGGTGAATGGGCCACGGGGATCTCATGAACCGTTGTCAGATCCTCCGGCGGCGGACCCTGCGGAACCGGCGGTTGAGGGCGGTCCTGGACCTGCTGAAAGACGGCCTGCAGATTTCTCAACTGGGATTCCAATGCAGCCACCCGCTGTTCCAAGACCTGAGCCTGACCCAACTGCCCGCCTGTCAAAGCCGCTGGGGCCGTTAGCTGTTCCGCTGAAGACAGCTTTTTTTCAATTTGTCTTTGAATCTTGAGACTCTCGGCCTGTTGTCTCAGCATCTCTTTCAACAGAGGATCCCTCGCCTGGGTAGAGACAATGACAGCCCCCACCAAGATGCCCAGTATCACCACAAGACCAAGATTGATAATCTTTTTTTCCGTCTTTCCTTCCATAATATCCTCCCTCCATGATTTTTAAAAGACTCGCAAAATCCCTCGATAAAGGATTCCCGCCCTTTTAAATTCTTTAAAAGAATACCACGATTGGCGGCAAATTGCCATATCTTATTGCAAAACTCTTTTCGCCGGAATCAGAGCGCCACCCCGCCGTAGCGCGAGACGATATACTTGATGTCGTCCCAACGGTCCGTGCAGCCAAAGACCGCGATGATAAGGGTGTGGGCATTTTTATCAAGCGTTCCCACAAAACAAGACTTTGCGGCCCTCGTATAGCCGGTCTTGCCGTAAATTTTCTTTTTCCAGTCATTAAAAAGAATTTTGTTATGACTCTTGAGCGTGATTTTCCGCCCGTCTCTGGAATAAATCATCTCATATTTCTTTCTGATAGCGGAGCGAAAAAAAACGTGCCTGAGGGCCTCGCGGAAGATCATATACATGTCATAGGCCGTCGTATATTGGGTGCGCTTGCCACTGGGGAGGCCGTGGGCATTGGCAAACTTCGTGTGGTGCGCCCCTAGCTTTCTGGCCCGCGCATTCATGATCTCAACGAATTTTTCTTCCGAACCGGCCACGGCCTCTGCCAGGACGACACTGGCATCGTTGGCCGATTGAATCAGGCTGGCGTACAAAAGGTCCCCCACCTTATACTCTTCCCCCGGTCTTAAAGACACTTTGCTCGGCTGCACAAAAGTCGCCTGAGAGCTGACTGTCACATATTGATCCAGCGATAATCTCTCCAGGACCAAAAGCGCCGTCATCACCTTGGTGGTGCTCGCCGGCGGGACCCTGGTATGGACCCCTTTGCCGTAGAGCCGCTTAGGTATTGTGCTGTCCGAAAAAATGGCGGAGCGGCAGGTCAATCGATGCCTTTCTCTTCTCTTTTTGGCATCGACGGCGCGAGGGCTGAAAATAAGAACAAAAATGAGACATGCGGCTAGAATGCGCCTGATTTTATTTGTTCGCACCATTCCCCCATTAACTATTCACCATTGAATTAACAGCCGCCTCATAAACCAGCTCAAGGGCGCGTGCCAGGCCTTCTGTCGGCAAGAGATTTTGGCCGTCGGCCCCGCAGATACGCCAGCCCCGCTCTTTCTCGAAAACGACAATCCAAAAATGCTGCGTGAGGGTTTGCTCGGCCACAACGACATGAATCATGGCCCTTTTCTGGGCGGAATCGAAAATCATATCCTTGAAGATAACCGAGATGTCTCCTGTTTGATTTTTCAAGCGGAAACGACTGGGATGAAAATCCTTGACCTCATAAGCCTTCAAGGGGACGTCCTCCTTTAAAGGAACTGCGCTGTGTCTTTCTTTCATTAACGTCAATTCGCTGAACTCTTCCTGGCCCTCCCGTCGCCATTTGCGCTCGAATTTCGTATCATACCGCGGTTTCACAGTTTCCCGCCTAATCTGAAAACCGGTATCAGGGATCTGCCCCTCAATCCACTGGACAAAGGCAAGGAAATCCGTGAGGATTTTGACCTCACCTCGCGGCTTTAAACGACTGTTCAAAAGCCTTAAAAAATCCGCGGAAAAAAGACGGTGCCTGACGTGCGCCTTCTTGGGCCAGGGACAGGGAAAGAGGCAGTAAACCTTTTCAATGCTCTCAGGATGAAACAGCCGCTCAAAGGCCAGCCGTGCATCAACCTTCAATATCCGAATATTGGAGAGGGCCCGCGGCCCCGCTGTTCCTTTGATCTTTGCGATGCTCTCTAAAGCCTTGCAAATCCGCTCCCAATTCTGTTCGATGCCGACATAATCCCGCTGGGGGTTTTCCCGGGCACTGCGGATAAGAAACTCGCCGAGCCCAAAACCAACCTCGACATCCAACGGGGCCTGACGGCCGAACTGTTCCTGCCACGAAATGGGACGCTGAATCTGATGGCAGGGAATAATCGGTTCCAATACCAAAGCAAGCGCCCTTATCATGGGACGGGTCGGGGTGTTTGCGACCTGTCATCCTTCAGTTGTTTTAAGAAATTCCACCCCTTGCCGACAAGGACATCCTTCTGCTTCGCAGAACCTTCGGTTGCAAAGACCAAGGGCGTCAATTCATCGTCGGAGATGACGCCGTCAGGGTGTCTCACCTGCATGAAATAATAAAGGATATCGTAAGTCTTCTCCCCGTCTTTAAGAAATCCCTTGCGGTGAGGGTTATTGATCGTTAGAGATCTGTAAGCCCCTTTGAGCGCATCGCTTTGCTCGTAGCCAATCGTTGTCTGTTCCCCCATGATGGCTGTCACCTCAGCCAAACTCATGCCTACACGAACGGTATCGATCCGCGTGAGACCGCCCTTCTTTGGAAAAGGCGCCTGAACCGAGATATCCGGCGCCTCAGGAAGCGTCTCCATGGATACGCATCCTGACAAAAGAACGCCTACAAAGAGAATCATACCTTTTTTCTTCATCTTCCCTTCTCCTTTCTCAAAATCGCAGATATTTTAGCTTAAAATAAAATCGCAAACAAGCCAAATCCTGTTATAATGAAAAAAATTTGCAAAGGACATAATGATTGTGACATGGTTGAACAGGCTGTCTTAGGAACAATTCAGGGCATTGCGGAGTGGTTGCCGGTAAGCTCAACGAGCCTGCTTATTCTGGCGCAGCAGCATTTGTTTGACAGCCGGGAAAACTTCCAAGACCTAACCAGTCACACCATGTTCCTTCATTTAGGGACGTTTCTGGCGGCCGCGATTTACTTTCACCGCGACGTCCTTCATCTGATTCAAGCGATTTTTCGCTACCGTGCGCAGACCCCGGAGACCCAAAAACTTTTGATTTTTTTGCTGGCGGCAACGCCCGTCAGCGGCACCCTCGGTCTTTTCTTTCGTAAAATCATCGCCGACTGGACCAGCCATTTCGCTTCGGCGGGCAAACCGATTTCACTCATTATCGGTTTGTTTCTCTTGATTACGGCTTTTGGCCAAATGAAAACACGCAGCCTTAAAGGGTACAAAAAGGTAAAAGATCTGACATGGAAAGACGGCATTATCCTGGGGATTGTCCAAGGATGCGCCGCAATTCCAGGGCTTTCCCGCTCGGGGTTGACCGTGGCGGCGCTTCTGTTGCGTCAATTTGACCGAGAATATGCGCTGAAGATTAGTTTCCTGATGAGCCTGCCGATTGTCCTGGGAGCGAATATCCTGCTTAATCTGCGGGAATCGGCATGGACATGGCAGGCACTCTTCGGAGTATTAATTTCATTTATCGTCGGACTGACAAGCATCCATCTCCTGTTGCGTCTTGCCCATAAAATCAACTTCAGCTACTTCCTCTTCGGATTCGCTCTGTTGACGATCGCCTCTGTATTTATCTAAAGAGACTTCATTGCCTCGGCAGATACCCCCGCCTCTTGAGGCGGGGAGTAGTTTAGAAGGCTTCATTTCCTACGCAGATGGATCATCAGCGTGTCTCCCTTGATGTCGGTTGTAACCGACTCGCTGTCGGCGTCAGCGGGCAACGGGATCGTGCGCAAAAATGAATGAAACCGCCGGGAGCGATAAAGACTCTGCGGAGAAGTTTCCTCCTCTGTATCGGAACCTTGTCCGGAGATGGTGAGGGAGGAATCATTAACGTTAATATCGATCTTTTCTTTATTCAAATCTGAGACGTCCAGTCGAATTTCATAGCCCTCGGCTGTTTCTTTGATGTCGAGGCTTGTGTCATAAAAGATATCCGTATTTAACATCCCCCCTTGACCGCCTCTATCCCTGCGGCCAAAAAAACCGCGGAACATCTCATCCATTTCTTCGCGCATCTGATCCATCTCAGAAAGAGGGTCCCATCCTTGCCCCTGAGGCTGCGCAGAAGAGACGGCGGATGGCGGCACGAGCCGTGCCCGGTGCTTAATGGCAAGCGGCTGATTGCGCTGACGGGCGCCGATGGCCTCCTTGACCTTTTTAATGGGAACCGCAAACCCGATACTCTGAGAATTTTGGACAACGGCCACATTGATCCCGACCAGCTCCCCGTTAAGATTCAAAAGCGCGCCGCCGCTATTGCCCGGATTGATGGGGGCATCAATCTGAATCAGCTCATCAGAAACCTTTTCGCCTCTGGAGGAGTAGATTTCCCGCTCTTTGCCGCTGATAATACCGACGGTCACAGAATTTTCGAGCCCCAAAGGATTCCCGATAGCGACCACGGTCTCTCCAATCAAGATATCATCTTCCCGGCCCAGTTTGACCGCCTTAAGCGGCTTGGGCGAATCAATCTTAATAAGGGCCAGATCATCCGCTGGGTTTTCATAAACGACCTTCCCCTGGACGGACGTGCCGTCACTTAAGATGACAAAAATATTGCTGGCCATGTGGACGACATGGGCGTTGGTGATGATCATCCCTTCCTTATCCACGATAACGCCTGATCCGACACTTTTTAACTTTAAGGCGCGCGTGCGCCCGGACTGTCCGAAAAACTGGTCAAACCAAAAATCAAATTCGCTCCCGTAGTGTCCCCACATGGGGTTTTCGCGTAAGAGAATAATATGCTCGGTGCTGATATTCACCACCGCCTCGGCGTTTTCGCGCACGACCTTCACGACCGGCGTCTCGCGGGGGTTCGGCGGGGTCTCCTGTGCCACGGCCATAGAATAAAAGAATAAAGCGACGAGAAAAAGAATGGATAAGATGACAGTTTTTGTTTTCATAGTCATGCCCCTGGTCTATTTTCTATTTTCGCTTGCTCAATTGCTCTGTAAATTCTCACAAAGCGAAAATTTACCAGCCCCAACCGGATTTTCCCGACGCGCCACTTCGTGTCGGTCGAGACTCCGATCCCGACGTTCGTTCCACTCAGTCGGGATTCCGACTGAAGCGAAGCAAACGTCGGAACTGAGTCCGCCTTTGGCAGACGAACGTCGGAGAAACCGGTTCTATTTGGTAGCCACAACTGGACTAAAACGAAAACCTTCGTCCTTGTGGCGGAGATGCCGTTTTGAAACGAACGAACAACTCGATTATATGCGATTTTGAGCAAAAAACAACAACTTTGACACCGGTTCCATGGATAAACCCTAACATTGATCCTTTTTGAATTTCTTACCGCACTTTGGACACTCGACATCATCATCGAAGAACAAACTGCACGACACGTCGACCCCGCAATGCGGGCATTTAACCACATCTGCACCCATCGCGAAGTCGTATCCCAGAAATTCATCAAAAGGATCATCCATCATATCATTGACTAATTGGGCCGCTTTCTTGAAGAATAGTTTTAATATCCTGCCAATGACTCTCGACGAATCTAACACTTGTCTTCAGCTCTCCCAAGTCCAACGACACTTCGGGGTCCTCAGAATTCATAAGGGCATTTTTCAATGCTCTCATAGCATTCTCGTCAAGTTTCACAAATTCCTTGTACATAGCCGCACATAGCGGACACAGGGCTAAAAATTGCGCCTCGTGCTCCTTGCTAAAATAGTCTTTGGAAAGTTCTTCAATTGCCTCAAAATAGTATTCTCCGTTACGCTTTTTAAAAGGCATTTCTTCCTTGCAGATTTGGCATAACATCTGACCGGCATCGTTAGTGTACTGATTCATAAGCCATAAAGCTGGATCAACCGCACCCCT
>MHGQ01000077.1:17693-21599 GCA_001805645.1 Omnitrophica WOR_2 bacterium RIFCSPHIGHO2_02_FULL_50_17
TATAAAATCCCGCTTCATACCCAGCTGAATCGCCAGTTTCTCATCACGAATAAATGAATTGGGCAGATCATCAAGACTAAGTTCACATGGCCTTACAAACTGTTGGCCTGAATTCGGTAACCAATCAGCATTAATTAATAAATTACCAAAAGTTGATATAATTTCTTCCTCTTTGTATGTGCCTGCATTAGGTGAAAAGTCTTGTCGGCTAGACCTCAAAACCTTTCCCTTGATACAATGACTATATGGCACGGCTATCGTATTCCATATGATCAGACTTCTCTCTACAGTTTGATTCTTAATGGCAAATTCGAGCCCATCTACATTAATGTCAGGATCAAAACCTTTTATCCCACGTCTATATCCACATCTATAATCAAGTTGCACTATTTCTGTTGAACCTGGCTTCGACTTACAACCAATTCGAATCTCATGACTAACGCCAATGGATTCAAGCATCTCCGATACTGACTCTTCATAATCTAAACTAACAAAACCAACATTATCATTGCCAAGGAAATATTTTCTTAACTCTTCATTTGGAAAATACACCCCGACAGGCTTTCTATAAACGTCATTCTCTGAACTCTCCATTTTCGTCAGGATAAAAGCCGTATTCTCAAGCTTTTCCTTCAATCGTTTCTTTTTCTCGTAAGAATCAGTTTTATATGCGCATACTATTTTTGCTATATCGTGTTTATGTTCCTCAAGCGGAACGAATGAACGATATTTTGGCAATACTTTTTCAATAACCTCCGCCACTATATCTAATTCTGGGATACCAAGCTCAGTCAAAAAAGCCTGCACATCTTTATTTCTCAATAATCCTGTTTTAATGATCGGGAGGGATGTTTCAACATTCTCTGCTATTGTCAAATAAACATTAGGTGCCCCATCATCCCGGAATGGCGCTACGTGAGAACCATCTTGCAATCGAATGAATTCTTTAGAACGTAGGGGCCCCGCATTATCCCACCGACCTCCACTACTTTTCCATAGAGCTTTTTGTCCCCCGAGCTGTGAATAAAAATTCAACATCCAATCATCAGTTTGTTTCTCAAGAAAAAAGCGATCAATTTTTCGTGCAAAACTATCTGGCGTTACTTCTTCTATCTTCAACTCTTCTTTAATATATTCCCATAAATCATGTCTTGATCTGTCTGTTATCTCTCCTGAGGGAAATCACCAACTCTAATAGGCAATGCCTCGAGCAAAGAAACTGATAACAAACCCATTGTTTTAAGATTTCTTAATGCCTCAACCACCAAATTGGCAGTCTCTTCAATCAGATTTTTATTCCAATCATCATTCTTATGGATATTGTCACGCGCTGGGGTCGTATGATAAGGGCCATGAACAAGAAAACCAAATTTTGTATATATTTCAGTGGGGAAATAAACAACCAACGGGGCATCATTAATCCGTGAAATGCGTTCCGTCTTATCTTTAGAATCTATTTCAATTCGAAATCCAACCTCAACCCGAGTAGATTGCTCACTATTAGGAACTGTCACTGGCCTTCCAAAAATAAGCCAGGTCTCTTCCTCGTCTTGGCCGTTATTATGCCCAATAACAGTAACCTGACTTGCCTCGTTCCTATTTTTTATCTCTCTCAAATATTGTCCATTTTCTTCAGTTGAATCAACGCTCCATGCTATTTCATCGATATGGCTTAAAAACAACAACGTTCTAGGACCAAGCTTCTTAAGTTTATCCAAAATAAGGTCAAATGCTTTATCTTTAGGCAGGTCTTTATTGTTGAAAGGAAAAATAAATACGGTTTCACCTTTTACTACATTAAGCCAGGGCTCGATGGCTTTGGGACGAATATATCGTTCAATAGCGAAATGCTCATCCCCGGAATGGATTTCAGGTTTTGCAGTAAATGCATAGACTGATTTAAAGCCGATTCCAAATTTTCCTATCTGGGTTATTTCTTCGTTTTTGGTACCTCTCAAGACATCAGATATTCCTCTTACATCATTCTCGGTAAAATTTTGTCCAAAATGTCTAAACTCCAATCTATCTTCAAATAACAGAAATTTTACACTACAAGGTAATTTGCTTTGAGGATTATCTTGAAAACGCCTTTCTAAGGCGTCTTCGGCATTCTGCAATAATTCGTAAACAAAGTGTGACCTATCACTATATAACTGCTCGGAGATGAGATGTCCAATATCATCAAATTCTTCACCGCGACGACGAATATTATCTTTAGTTATGAGATCGTAATTACTTGTCATCAGGCAAACTTCCTTCTGCGTAGATCACGCCATACGCCACCGGCTCGGCTGTGACGTCCGTTCGCTCCATAGCAATATCTAAGTCCTGGATGTGCCGAGAGTAGTCAGCCTCCGCTGCTGAGATTTGAGATTGGCGCATCCTTTGAATCTTCTCATCGCTTGCCTCTTTGAGCTGTTCTTCCAGTAGTGACATCCGTGCTCGATGGCTTGTAGAAAGGCTTTCTCTGCGATATTGCGCCAGTTCCCGAGTCTTTTGTCGATGCTTGTCACGCGCTCCGGACCAAAGTTTATAGTGCTGGGCATCTAGCTCGTCCCATGCAAATGTGCCAAGTCCAACAGCTTCATCTTTCGGGGCTTCTTCGCCCTTCTCAAGAAGAATAGAGAGGTGTGCTGTAACAACTTCCGAAGAAGCAACAGGCCGCAGAACCAAATCCTCCCTTATACCGTGAAACTGCCATTGATAAATGGCGAATTCATACCTGCCCGCTGGCACTTCTTTACTAGTTACCTTCAGGGCCGTTACAACGCGTTTCCTTTTCTCAAATGAGGTGGCCGCTTGTTTCAGCAGCGGGTGAAGCGGCATTATGAAAACTGACTCAGGATGCTCTAATGCACATTCAGACTCGAAGGTCAGAATCAGATGCGGGTTCCCGCCTTTTAACCAATTCTCCCACTCTCGATAACTGGTAGCATCCTGCTTAGAAAGCTTTTGAAAATCATGAAGCAGGGCGATTCGTGCTTCCTGTGAAAGACGAAGAGTCTTAAGGGGATTTTCACCAAGTATAAATTCCTGCTCTTTTCCACAGGTCTCCCGAAGATAGAGGTTGACAAGTCTACGGATAGACCCAGAAGACAGCCAAAAGCTTGATGCCTCATCGATTTCCTTTTTTATCTGTTCTTCAGAGAGACGAATACCAAAAAGCTCAAGCTGCCGCTGTTCAAGATCTTCCTGCTCTCGTATCAAACGAATTTTGTTATCAGCCAACTGTTGCAGCTTCGACTTAATCTCTTCGTCGGTCAGAGAAAAGTTTTCCGCAATGTTACGAATCTCCATGGTAATCTCCCCAAGTATTTCCTCGCTACCACCCAATGCGTTATTAAAAACACCAATGCGAACAAGGCAACGCTCATAAATATCGGCATCAATGGTACCCGGAGTAATGAAGTTGAGAATAGCGACGCTTTCGCTCTTTTGACCTTTTCGATCAATCCGACCTATCCGCTGCTCAACCCGCATGTGGTTCCATGGTAAATCATAATTCACGATGCAATCGCAGAATTGATAATCCAACCCTTCACATCCGATCTCAGAAAACAGTAAAACGTCAAAAGCGTCTTCTTGTTCTCGTGTACGTTCGAAACGGTTTCGCAACTCGACCCGTTCTTCGTCTGGAGTTCCGCCATGAATCATCCCAACGCGAAAACCATCAGCTTGGAGATGCTCGTAGAGATAATTAAGCGTGTGACGAAAACTACTGAAAAGCATGATCTTATTTCTTGGTAAAGTTTGCTTGTCCCGGATAATTTTGCGCAAGGCAGCGAGCTTCGGATCGTACGAATCGAGGATACGCGCCATATTAAGTATGGATTGAATTCGGGACTCAATGGTGCCGACGGCATCGGCCAATGGAACAGCGTCCGTGTTGTCAGCTTCATCCCACAT